>ADZZ01000168.1 GCA_000179315.1 delta proteobacterium NaphS2 | reverse complement strand
TAAATGCCAAATCGGACAATATGAGGGTTGCCGGAAAGGTCGTTTCTTTCCAAACCAAACTCCAACAAGCTGTCGAGATGGTAATTCAGGTAGCTCAACACTTTGCCGGCGTTGACATAATAATCGTTTGTGACAGCTGGTTCGGAAATAACGGCCTGTTCAAACCCCTCCGCACTAAACTCGGAAATTTTGTTCATTTGCTTTCAAGATTACGTTCCAATACCGTACTGTACTCCATCCCCAAGATCGGTTCTTCCAAAAAGCCGGGAAGACCCAAAAAATATGGCAGCAGGTTGGGTTCGTGCGCTGAAATGGCGGCGGCATTCATGGCGTACGCTTCAACCTATCACGTCTTCCTGTACGGAAAATACCGTGAAGTCAACGCATACTCCCAAATCGTTATGCTCAAAACACTCAAGTGCCCTGTCCGGGTTGTCTGGGTCTTTCGAAAAACACAGTGGATCGCAATCTTCTCCACGGACTTGAAGCTGTCGGTTGAGCAAATTATCGAGTATTATGGGGCCAGGTGGAAAATCGAGTCGGGTTTCAAGGAGATCAAGCAAGACATTGGAAGCAGCAAAAGCCAAACCCGCAATGCACAGGCAGTGATCAATCACATCAATTTTTCCATAATGGCCGCAACAATCATTTGGATCTATGGTTCACGGCTCGAAAACATTCCCGAACGCAGGCACAAGGTCAAGGGTCGCAACAGTTTCGCCTTTTCCGACCTGAGACATATCATCGCTAAGTCCGCATTGAGCGATGATTTTCATGCCGTTTGCAACCAAGACAACAAACTGCCCCGAAAATCTTTCCTGGAGGCGTTGCTGCGCATGGTCGGCTGATCAAGCCGGGGGCATTTTCTGTGAAACTTCAGTTTTTATTTGACAAGCCCTTTAATGGGCGACCCCATACCAACCACACAAAGATTGACAGAAATGATGGAATTTGGGATATTTTGAAGGACTGTAGTTAACGAGGATATCCCCCTTTCCATGGAGTATAGCAAAATGGATGTCATGATAGAGATGAATGACGAAAAAATAGGTTTGGCGGACTGTATCGATCGAATGCAGAAAACCGGAGAGCCTCTGACCATTTTGCGAGGTAACAAGCCGGTAGCCAGGCTTATCCCACACAAGGAGGGAGACCCGCTCATGATGGACCCAATGCTGAAGGGTGCTCTCTATCTCGGCGACCCAGCCGCTCCGCTCCAGGATTCCGATTGGCCAGAGGAACTCCGATGATACTATTGGACACGCACGCCGTCGTCTGGCTCGCTTCAGATCAGGATAAACTCACGGAAAAGGGGAAAGGATTGATTAGGTCCAATGCAGGCCGGCTATACCTGTCGGTGGTGTCGGCCTGGGAAATCTCCATACTGCACAAGCGCAATCGTCTGAAGCTGCCGATGGAGCCGGAAGCTTTTGTGGACCGGCTCATTGAACAGCATGGTCTCAACGAAATTCCTTTGGAGCGAAAAGTCGTCCAACTCTCTGTTCGTTTGCCTGATATACACAATGACCCGTTTGACAGAATACTCATCGCTTTGTGTAAAGAAAAAGGGTGGGTACTTTTGTCGAAAGACAAGGTAATTCCAAAATATTCGGGTATACAGGTTGTCTGGTGAACCACCTCTTGGACAAGCCCCTTTCACGGTATTAAAAGACCAACGTCAAAAGAATTAATACAGCTCAACAGCTTAACAGCTCATCTCATGGCATTCCAACGATCCCGCGCTCTTCTCACCTTTTTCTTAGAAGCACGTTTTTGGGGTCAAAAAGTGGGTTTTAAGGTCGATTTTAGGGTGCTTTTTTTGGAATAACCGATTGATTAAATTGTATCTTCCATGGTCCGACCCGAGAGACCCGAAATGGTCAGAAAGCGTTGCTGTGGGTAGTTAGGCATTTGTCACTACGACGAAAGAAGCTCTTGGAGACAAAGGCGAGGGGCGTGAGGTTATTGCCAATGATGGGAGCTATGAACTCCGGGAATCCTCAGCGGCTTATAAGGACATTTTGGGGGACAAAAACGCTCTTCTAACGGCTCAAAATCAGTATTTTTGGAAAAATATTCCTTGAAAACCAATGAGATAGCTATTAAAAGCTTGAAAAGCTTGGTCCGACCCCTTACCGCTCTTTCTATTTTAGGGTGCTTTTTTGGAATAACCGATTGATTAAATTGTATCTTCCATGGTCCGACCCGAGAGACCCAACGGAGGTGAGCTATGCTGAATCAACTTAATATTGAATATCCGCGGAACCTACCGGATATCCTTCAAACTACAAAGAAGGGTTTCGAGAAGGAAGCCAAAATGGCCATGGCTGTCAAGCTGTTTGAGATGAAGCGATTGTCATCTGGGATGGCGGCCAAATTAGCCGGGCTTGACAGGGTCGGATTTTTATTGGAGCTTCATCGATTCAATGTACCGATGATTGACCTCGAAGATGATGAGCTTCTTTCGGATGTGAAAAATGCCTGAATCCAAAGCGCTTGTCATTAACACCGGCCCTCTGCTTGCGCTCATCGCCGGCACCGGAGACTTGTCATTGCTGGGCCAACTGTATAAACGGGTTCTTGTGCCATTTGAAGTCTGTGTTGCCGTTCACATTATCCCACCGGATATTGTCCACAATAAAGCACGAAGAATATTTTGTTTTTGCCTGATTGATTTATCGTTGCAAGGCGATGCGTGACGGACTGCCTATCTTCTGATCGGGGTGCTGTTTCGAGAAAACCCTTGGGGCTCTGCCCCAAACCCCGAGGTTTTTTTAGGCATGAAGGCTCCTCGGAAATATCACATAAAAAAGGGGAGCCCGAAGACTCCCCTCCCGATGACGATATTTCGTCGTCGCCTATCCGGCTATCCCTTGGCGAGTTGCTCCTCAGCAGAGCTCGCCTCTGTTTCACCGAATCTGATCATGCAGGTTTAGCACTATCCCGTTTCCTCCACTGCGGTAAGAATATGTTCAGCCGATACAAGCTGGGCATTCTGCAGTGCCGCCACATTCAATGAGAGGTGTGCCAGCAGATTGATTTTGCGTGGCAGACCGTTTGTCGCCTGAAAAAGCGCTTCAAGAGCCGGCTGTTCAAAAAGATCCATCTGGGTTCCGGCCAACTCAAGCCGGTGTTTCAGATAAGGGAGCAACTCCTCTTTTGCAAGACCGGATATGTGATAACGCACCACAAGCCTTTGAGCCAAAGGCTCATGGACGGACAGTGAAAGCCGTCGCCTCAACTCGGCCTGGCCAACAAATATCATGCAGAGACGATTTTGTGAGTCCATCTCATAGTTTGTCAGCAGCCTGAGGTTTTCGAGGACCTCGTTTCTCAAGTATTGCGCTTCATCAATAATCAGCACTGGCCTGATTTTGGATTCCAGACAGAGTCGGTTGACCTCCATATGGATGGAACGATAAAGGGCTGCCAGGCTCCGTTCCGTGGTTAGCCCCATTTCCCAGGCAATGGATTTGTAGATATCCGTTACATTGCCGGTGGTCAGAGGAACGTAAAACACCCGGTACAGACCCGTATTCAGAGAAGCGGCCATCTTTCGGCAGATACTGGTTTTCCCGCTGCCCACTTCTCCGGTGACAAGCCCGATACCGCGCAGCTTCAACAGATAATGGAGCCGGGCTTCAAGCTCATCAGCAGCTTTTGAACCAAACAGTTTGTCCGGTTCCAGATCTTTTTCAAAAGGGTAGTGGGTCAGCCCATAGACCTTTTTATACATAGCCATCCCCCTTTTCGGCTTCGGAGATCCTGCTGAAGTTAACAGGTTGTTTGGGTCTGCTTTCCCGCTTATGATCGACGGCCTTTTCAGGATCAAGTGCTTCAATGGTTTTAGACGGGCGATCACGTTTCACAAAGCAATTGGCGTAGGTGTCCACCAGTTTCGCCTTTTGGACGAAACGGCCGTTGTGACAGACCTTTATCTCTTTGCCCTGCTCGGAAGGGTTGTAGCGGAGTGTTACGGTCTCTCCCACCAGGGAAGCGTCAATTTCATAGGCCATACCGTTCAGACTTACGGTACGGTCTTTCTGCACTTTGCGTTTTGATTCAAAAAGGAAAAGGTCGTCCAGGTCATCGCCCGGTTCGGGATATCGGACCTTCTCACCCACTCTGGCCCAGCGATCAAGGGGCGTTTCGCAGAGACTCCGATGGGGCGAACGGTGGTACTCTGTTTCGATATAGGTCCAAAGTGCTCTGTTGATCGCTTTCAGATTCAACATATGTTTTTCCGAAAGCATCGGGAGAAACTGCAATCGTACCGTTCTGAACCATCTCTCGATTTTTCCCTTGGCCGCTGCATGGTAGGGTCTGGCGTGAATCAGGGTTATGCCGAGTTTTGCGCAGACCAGGGATAAATGCTGTGACCGGAAAGCTGATCCGTTATCCACAAAAAGCCGCATGGGGATACCTCGCCTTAAAACGGCTTGTTTCAACACCTCCATGAAGGCAGCGGTATTTTCCGAATGGGCAAAAGCGGCATAGGGGATCACCCGGGTCGCATCATCAATAAAAGCGATGAGATAGGTTTTTCGTTTCCTGCCGTCATTTTTCCTGACCGCCGGACCGTACATGACATCACTCATGAACAAATCCCCGGCATTGAGGTAGGCGAAGCGACGATGGTCTCTATCAGGTGATGTAATCTTTCGGGTTAACCCGTGGCGTGCCAGCAGTTTATACACGGTGGATCTGGGCATCCGAACATCATCGGGAATGTTGCCGGATGCTCTGACTTTCTTGATTAACAGCGGAACGGTTAGTTCCGGTTCTTTTTCTTTGGCCTCAAGAAGTAAATCCGAAATCTCAAGGGGCAGCTTTCTCGTTTCCCCCTTGTCCGTGCGCTCTTTGGGCAGTAGGGCGTCAAAACCGCCCTTGCGGTATTTTTTCAACCATGAACGGATCGTCTCTTCAGCCACACGGGTGCGTCTGGAGCCGGGAATAACATATTCCTGCCCTGCTTTCTTCCTGATCTGAGCGTAAAGCCCTCTTGATCCGGGCGGCAAATGAACAAAATCCGCGATAATCCCGTAGCGAAATAGCGCCACCTGCTCTTGTAGTTCGTTTTCTGCCATCTAAAACCTCCATTCTTATAAAAAAATTGGCGAACGGAAGCCTTTTACCCCATCAAACGGGCATAAACAGTCCCCATCAATTGTTGGAAAACCCAAGGTGGCAATACCGCTTGCCGGAACGGGGGCCGAATCCGACAATAGGCGGCATGGATGGCAGATATTCCCGACCCATTTCACGCAATTTGATCAGCACCCTGTTTGTGCGGAATTTATTGCGGAATGATTCAAGATCCGGAGCACATTCGGTCACAAGAAGTCCGGCCAGAATTGTCAGTGCCTCCTTTACATATTGGATCCTCCGCCTCAGCCAGCGAAGCCCTGATGGAAGAGATATCTCCGGTCTCAAAACAAAAGCCGCTTCTTCCTGGCTTTTGCATGATCCGGCTGTATTGACGGCCTGCTCGATTTCGTCTAAAGTTCCCGGAAAGCGAGATGCAAGAAAATCAGGCAGCAGGCTGATGGTCTTGTGCGCACTCGGGCAGTACCATCGAGGTACCAGACAGTATTCTGGAAATTTCCTGGGATAGGTGCCATGCCTGGCCAGGTCGCATCCTCCCTCGGGATGAAAGGGACAATGATCAAGCTCCGCATGTTCCCAGGCCTTTTGCTCATTGTATTCTTCTATGGTTAAATCTATAGGGTATCGAAGCTGCATATGAAAAAAATCGGACGTAATGAGCCCTGCCCATGCGGCAGCTGGTTTCGCTAACCTAAAACTGACCCCCTAAAGGCCAAAACGACAACCTAAAATTGACCCCCCTGAGTGGACCTCTGGTAAGAAGGATTGCTAAATATCAATCCTATGCTGGAGGCAGAAAGGAGAATGCTCACGGTGGATCAATACAGCTACATACGGACGGCACATAGGGTTTATGGCAAAGCCATAAAACAAATTGCCCGGGAGACGGGACATTCCAAAAATACAGTTAAGAAGGTTCTTCGGGGAGAATACAGCGGTTATAAGCCAAGGATTGGACAAGCATACCCTGTTTTGGCCCCCTATATTAGAACCATCGACCGATGGTTGAAGGATGATAAGGATCGTCCCAAAAAGCAGCGGCATACGGCGGTGCGGGTTTTTAATCGTCTCAAACAGGAGCATGCTTTTCAAGGATCTGAGACAACTGTCCGGCGATATGTTCGCGAGGCAAAATTGAGATTGGGCGTTAGTGGTCGTGAGGTATTTATACCATCAGATCCACAGACCGGCGTCGAAGCCGAGGTGGACTGGGGAAACTGCATTGCCATTTTAGGGGGTGTCGAAACACGGCTGAAACTCTTTTGCATGCGATCCAAATTTTCCGGAAAGCATTTGGTTCGGTGTTATCCCTGCGAGCGGCAACAGGCCTTTTTTGACGGTCATATAAAAGGGTTCTCATTTTTTGGCGGTGTTTTTCCTGTCCTAATCTATGACAACCTAACAACCGCGGTCCAAAAGATACTGCGTGGGAAAAATCGTGTTCTCCAGGAGTCGTATGACAAGTTCCGGGGGTACTACAATTTTGAGCCCCGGTTCTGCAATCGGGGTCAAGGTCATGAAAAAGGCGGTGTCGAGGGTTTGGTGGGATATGCACGACGCAACTACATGGTTCCTGTTCCAAAGTCCGATTCCCTGGAAGAACTGAACCAAAGACTTCTCAAAGATTGTCTTTCCTATGGCGGTCATCAAATTGACGGCAGGGAGCACACGGTCAATGAACTGTATGAGAAGGAAAAGGGGGATCTGTTGTCCCTGCCGGACATCCAGTTCAGCAACCTTGAAACCGCAGGCTGCAAGGTGGATAAATACTCCACGGTCATGGTGGATAAGAATCGATATTCGGTCCCAACAGCGTATGCCTATTGTAAAGTCCGTGTGGTTTTAT
>ADZZ01000169.1 GCA_000179315.1 delta proteobacterium NaphS2 | reverse complement strand
GCACTGATGGAAATCCCTGGAAGTCAGAAACACTGGCGCAAGGTCATCGTTTATGACAAAGCCGGAACGTGGCGGAACATGACCGTATTCTGGATAAACGTGATACGCGAACAACTGTGCCGGGACATCATGTTCCGATTCGAAGAAAAAAGGATGCCCGGGTCCCTTCAAAAGAAGAACAGCTGTTGGTGGGAAATGATGCCGTTCTGGATGCGTATGTGGCCGAACTGAAGAAAAGAAGCCATGGTCGTGGCGTGGTCAAGTTACGCCGTCTGCTGCATCTGCAACGGACTTATCCCGGTGAGCCTTTTCTCAAAGCCGTAAGACAGGCCCTTAAGTATCGACTTTTTGATCTGTCCCGTCTGGAAAACATCATCCTCGATTATACCGCGGGTGACTTTTTTGATCTGTCATGAAAAAGAAAATTGAGCAATTACTCATTGACTTGAAGTTTAAAGGCATGGTGAAGACCTTCGATGAGCAGTTGGCTTTGGCCGAAAAGAACGGGCTTTCCGTTTACGAGGTCATATACAACCTCCTGGCTGAGGAATTACGTTTCCGGCAGGAGCGGAGCATGACTTATCGGCTTCAGATTGCACGGCTCCCATGGGACTGGACCCTCAACTCCTTTCCGTTTGATCTTCAGCCCGGAGTCCGGAAAAGCCGGATGATGACTTTGTCCGGCCTTGATTTCATCAATCGAAGAGAAAACATCGTATTTCACGGAAAGACCGGCGTAGGGAAAACAGGCCTGGCCGTCGGCATACTCCGTCAAGCCATTATTGCCGGGTACCGGGGGCGTTTTTATAATGTTCAGGATTTGYTGGATCAACTCTATGCCTCTCTCGCCGATCGATCCACCCCCAAACTACTCAATGCCCTGTGCCGATATGATCTGCTGTTGCTCGATGAACTGGGATACCTGACCCTGAAAAAGGAGCAAATG
>ADZZ01000170.1 GCA_000179315.1 delta proteobacterium NaphS2 | reverse complement strand
CTCTGTGGGGTGCTGCTTCTCCGGATCCTTTAAGATCTTCGTGATGGTATTTCGGCTGACCTTGAGCGTTCGGGCGATTTTGCGCAAACTCATACCGGTATTTTTCAGTTCCAAAATGGCATCTTTTTTGGATTGTCTGATCATGGCTCTATCTCTTTTTTGAGTTTTGCCGCCTGATTTTCGACTTTGTTCACCCAGGCTTTCAGGGTTTGTTTCTTAAATGGATCGCTTTTTGGATAATGGACATGGGAAACGGTTTTCAGCAGACGTCCGAGCACAGCATATACCATTTTAATATCCTTGAACCATTTGCCTTCCGGTCCGTCATGAATCTCCTTGGCCTGTTCGGATTGGATTCTTTCATTTTGAACCTTTATGAAAAGAAAGGGATTTTCCAGCATGCGGTCTCGAACAGACCGGTTGCTTTTTTGGTAATGTTCGTAAAAATGGGCCAGTTCCCTCGTGGATAAAGGTTCATTTTCCAGGTGGGCCATCAGTTTTTGTGCGTCTTTAATGTTGGCGCGCGCCAACGGCGCCATGACACGGCTGGCACTCCAGGTTGAAAGCGTTCCTGAAATCACGGCTTTCAAAATATTTTCAGGCAGGGCCTCAACCAGATCAAGCCGTCGTTTCACAAAACTTTTGTCGCGTCCTATCCGGGCTGCGATATGGGAGAGGCTGCACCCGAACCGCCGATGTAATTCCTGAAGCAAAACCGACTGCTCAATGGCTTCCCATTGCCGTTCATTGGTTTTGGCCAAAAGCGAAAACATGGCATTTTGTTCGTTTTCTTCTGATAAATGGACACATATTTGGTCCTTTCCGCAGGCACGAAGCGCTCGAACACGCAAGTACCCATCAACCAGAATCAGTTTGTCTTTCTCTGTAACAACCAGGGCCGGAACGATTTGCCCGTAAGTTTCGATGGAATCCCGCAATTGCTTTAAAGCCTGGTGGTTCATGATCCGGCAATGAGCGTAGCGCAATTCCAGCAGATGAATATCAACTGTTCGGGTTGATCCCACGTCCTTTCTCCCGAATGATTTCCTGTACGGTTTCTCCAAGACTGAACCATCCCCCGTTCCGGACTTCCTTCACAGGTTTCACGATCACTGGACGATCCGGAAGGGAAAGCACCTGAAACACACGGCCGTCAAATCCAATCAGGTCCTTGTCCAGCAAGCGATTACGGGCATTGATATATTGATCTGCATCCACCCTTAGAATCCGGCAGATTTTGTCGTAGCCGTAATAAGACAGCCGTTTTTGTCAGATACCACCACCAGAAAAATGTAGAGCAGCAGTTCAATATGACTCAGGCTCTCCCAAAAACCCTTTCGCAAAAAGTATAATGGACCCCGATTTTTGAACCAGTAGTTAAGCTACTTTTCTTGTGATATCCTCTGATCAGAAGGGAGATCAGATGAGAAAGAGATACCCCGGAAATTTTAAGGCAAAAGTAGCAGTCGCTGCGATCAAATCAGAGGAAACCATTGCTGAATTATCGTCGAAATTCGAAGTCCACAGAGCCCAAATCATGCGATGGAAAAAGGAAGCTCTGACGGCGTTGCCTGATGTTTTCTCGAACGCAAAGGGGAGAAAAGAGCAGGATCGCGAAAAATTGATTGAAGAGCTCTACCGGCAGATTGGGCAATTGAAAGTTGAAAACGACTGGTTAAAAAAAAGTCTTAGCAAAATCAACCTTTGACAGATGTCAACTGATAGACAAAAGCTGCCGGAATATCAGCATAAACCGCCAATGTGAGTTGCTGAATGTCTCAAAAGGGAGATTGTATTATGAGCCGGTGGGCATTGATCCTTACAGCCTTGAGCTGATGGATTTGATTGACCGGCAATTTACAGAAACACCTTTTTATGGAAGTCGCCGGATGACGGCTTGGCTCAACCGCTGGGGATACCCTGTTAACCGTAAACGGGTCCAACGCTTAATGCGGCTTATGGCGTTAGAGGCCATATATCCCAGAACCAATATTAGCAAAAGAAGAAAAGATCACGAGGTTTATCCTTATTTACTCAAAGGTGTTAAAATTGAAAAACCGGATTATGTCTGGAGTTCCGACATCACCTATATTCGTATTGGACGCGGATTTATATACTTGACTGCCATTATCGACTGGTTCAGCAGATATGTTCTTTCATGGAAATTGAGTACACC
>ADZZ01000171.1 GCA_000179315.1 delta proteobacterium NaphS2 | reverse complement strand
GCCTCAACTCGGCCTGGCCAACAAATATCATGCAGAGACGATTTGTGAGTCCATCTCATAGTTTGTCAGCAGCTGAGGTTTTCGAGGACCTCGTTTCTCAAGTATTGCGCTTCATCAATAATCAGCACTGGCCTGATTTTGGATTCCAGACAGAGTCGGTTGACCTCCATATGGATGGAACGATAAAGGGCTGCCAGGCTCCGTTCCGTGGTTAGCCCCATTTCCCAGGCAATGGATTTGTAGATATCCGTTACATTGCCGGTGGTCAGAGGAACGTAAAACACCCGGTACAGACCCGTATTCAGAGAAGCGGCCATCTTTCGGCAGATACTGGTTTTCCCGCTGCCCACTTCTCCGGTGACAAGCCCGATACCGCGCAGCTTCAACAGATAATGGAGCCGGGCTTCAAGCTCATCAGCAGCTTTTGAACCAAACAGTTTGTCCGGTTCCAGATCTTTTTCAAAAGGGTAGTGGGTCAGCCCATAGACCTTTTTATACATAGCCATCCCCCTTTTCGGCTTCGGAGATCCTGCTGAAGTTAACAGGTTGTTTGGGTCTGCTTTCCCGCTTATGATCGACGGCCTTTTCAGGATCAAGTGCTTCAATGGTTTTAGACGGGCGATCACGTTTCACAAAGCAATTGGCGTAGGTGTCCACCAGTTTCGCCTTTTGGACGAAACGGCCGTTGTGACAGACCTTTATCTCTTTGCCCTGCTCGGAAGGGTTGTAGCGGAGTGTTACGGTCTCTCCCACCAGGGAAGCGTCAATTTCATAGGCCATACCGTTCAGACTTACGGTACGGTCTTTCTGCACTTTGCGTTTTGATTCAAAAAGGAAAAGGTCGTCCAGGTCATCGCCCGGTTCGGGATATCGGACCTTCTCACCCACTCTGGCCCAGCGATCAAGGGGCG
>ADZZ01000172.1 GCA_000179315.1 delta proteobacterium NaphS2 | reverse complement strand
AAGATTTGGAGTCGGACCTATTGCCCAAGCTGTTAAAGAGATGGCTTGGGATGAGGTAATTTTGTTATGCGATTATTCAAAAGCAAAGGGAAAACAGTATCAGAAATGGCTTCAGGAGGCCTGCCAATTTAAAGAGGTCAGCCTCCACTTCGTTTCACTTTCCAGCCCAACCGATTATTCCGATATTTACCGTTCAGCTTCCAATGTCCTTCAGGACATACAGGGAGCGTTAACCAAACAAACATCCTTTACTTTTCATCTCAGCCCAGGCACACCAGCCATGGCAGCTGTATGGATTATCCTCAGTAAAACCAAATTTCCGGCAAAGCTTGTAGAGTCGTCGCTTGATCACGGTGTAAAGACAGTGTCGATACCGTTCGATATCGCTGCTGATTACATCCCGGCTCAATTGCATGCATCAGATAGCAAATTAATTCAGCTTGCCTCCGGGCTTTCAAGTGATACCAAGGCTTTTTCCGACATTGTTTATCGAAGCCAAATTATGCAGCAGGTGGTTGTAAAAGCGCGACTTGCCGCGAGTCGTGCAATCCCTGTATTGATCGAGGGAGAAAGTGGTACCGGGAAAGAGCTGTTTGCAAGAGCAATCCATGCAGAAAGCCCACGAGCTGAAAAGCCTTT
Source organism: delta proteobacterium NaphS2 (assembly GCA_000179315.1). Taxonomy (GTDB): domain Bacteria; phylum Desulfobacterota; class DSM-4660; order Desulfatiglandales; family Desulfatiglandaceae; genus NaphS2. The sequence goes on along the minus strand of ADZZ01000172.1, from coordinate 1,447 downwards.
TGTTGTAATTAACTGTGGTGCGATTCCAGAAGAATTAATCGAGTCGGAACTGTTTGGTCATGACAAAGGTGCATTTACTGGTGCTGGGGCGAGCAGGAAGGGCCATTTTGAGGCAGCCGATTCCGGCACATTGTTTCTTGATGAAATCGGTGAATTGCCACTTATGATGCAGGTTAAGCTTCTCCGTGTTTTGCAGGAAGGCGAAGTGAAGCCGGTTGGAGCCACCAGATCAAAGAAAATTGATGTTCGTATTATTGCAGCGACAAACAGAAGCCTTCTTAAAGAGACAGCGGCCGGAAGATTTCGAGAAGATCTGTTTTATCGTCTTGCTGTTGCTGTTTTACTGCTCCCGCCTCTTAGGGAAAGAGAAGGGGATATCAGCTTACTGCTGGATACGTTTTTACATCGGATCAATGAAGAAAGCAGATTACTCCCAACTGATGAAGATAAAAAACTTTCTGCTTCCGCAAGGAATCTTCTGCTAAACCATTCTTGGCCGGGTAATATTCGGGAAATGATTAATACCATAACCAGATCGTGCATTTGGTCACCGGAAACCGTTATTCAGGAGAATGATGTAAGGGAGGCTCTGCTGCCTAATCCCTCTGAACATAACGTTTCTGATAATATTTTAGGCAAACCGGTTTCTCAAGGTATTGATTTACCGGAAATCATGCAAACAGTCGCAACCCATTATCTTCGAGAAGCTTTGCAGGAGGCCCGTGGCAACAAGGCAAACGCCACGAAATTATTAAACTTATCTAACTACCAGACATTAACAAATTGGCTAAAAAAATATGGTCTTGAATAAATTGGCACGGTGATTGCTGTATAGGGAGACATGGAAAGCAGCAAAGACTTCCAGACTCATAGATCAGCAATGCCTCAAAAAACTATCAGCAGTGCATTGTAAATCTAAAGTTTCACCGTTTTTGAACCTTTTCCAATTTTTCCAGCCAGTTCCGCGCATTTTTTTTATTATGCGCAGAGAATTTTGGCACGAAAAATGAAAATTTTTTCAATTTTTATGCCAATAAATTCAACTAGTTATTTAACTTTTTACCCTTGAAATTCGCTCCATCTCGTGATAGGATTCGATAACAACTTATTGATATTCCATCGGAAAGGAGCTTGGCAACATGTTTATTCTAAACGATATCTTAAAGCCTCTACAAAATGCTTTTTCTTCCACCAATCTCGGCAGGGAACGAGCACACTGGTTCTCTTATGCCATCCTGGCTTTCATCATCCCTTTCACTTCATCTATCTCTTCAAACGTGTTGCGTTGCCTCAATACCTTGTTTGGGCTCAACATTAACAAACGTCGATTCTACACCTTTATGGCTTCCAACAAAATACCATGGCATAACCTATGGGCCGCCTTATGGCACCTCATTCCTGACCCCTTGTCCGATGGGCGACTTATGATCGCATTAGATGATTTCAT
>ADZZ01000173.1 GCA_000179315.1 delta proteobacterium NaphS2 | reverse complement strand
TCCCGGCATGAGGTAGGCGAAGCGACGATGTCTCTATCAGGTGATGTATCTTTCGGGTTAACCCGTGGCGTGCCAGCAGTTTATACACGGTGGATCTGGGCATCCGAACATCATCGGGAATGTTGCCGGATGCTCTGACTTTCTTGATTAACAGCGGAACGGTTAGTTCCGGTTCTTTTTCTTTGGCCTCAAGAAGTAAATCCGAAATCTCAAGGGGCAGCTTTCTCGTTTCCCCCTTGTCCGTGCGCTCTTTGGGCAGTAGGGCGTCAAAACCGCCCTTGCGGTATTTTTTCAACCATGAACGGATCGTCTCTTCAGCCACACGGGTGCGTCTGGAGCCGGGAATAACATATTCCTGCCCTGCTTTCTTCCTGATCTGAGCGTAAAGCCCTCTTGATCCGGGCGGCAAATGAACAAAATCCGCGATAATCCCGTAGCGAAATAGCGCCACCTGCTCTTGTAGTTCGTTTTCTGCCATCTAAAACCTCCATTCTTATAAAAAAATTGGCGAACGGAAGCCTTTTACCCCATCAAACGGGCATAAACAGTCCCCATCAATTGTTGGAAAACTGAAGTTTCACAGAAAATGCCCCCGGCTTGATCAGCCGACCATGCGCAGCAACGCCTCCAGGAAAGATTTTCGGGGCAGTTTGTTGTCTTGGTTGCAAACGGCATGAAAATCATCGCTCAATGCGGACTTAGCGATGATATGTCTCAGGTCGGAAAAGGCGAAACTGTTGCGACCCTTGACCTTGTGCCTGCGTTCGGGAATGTTTTCGAGCCGTGAACCATAGATCCAAATGATTGTTGCGGCCATTATGGAAAAATTGATGTGATTGATCACTGCCTGTGCATTGCGGGTTTGGCTTTTGCTGCTTCCAATGTCTTGCTTGATCTCCTTGAAACCCGACTCGATTTTCCACCTGGCCCCATAATACTCGATAATTTGCTCAACCGACAGCTTCAAGTCCGTGGAGAAGATTGCGATCCACTGTGTTTTTCGAAAGACCCAGACAACCCGGACAGGGCACTTGAGTGTTTTGAGCATAACGATTTGGGAGTATGCGTTGACTTCACGGTATTTTCCGTACAGGAAGACGTGATAGGTTGAAGCGTACGCCATGAATGCCGCCGCCATTTCAGCGCACGAACCCAACCTGCTGCCATATTTTTTGGGTCTTCCCGGCTTTTTGGAAGAACCGATCTTGGGGATGGAGTACAGTACGGTATTGGAACGTAATCTTGAAAGCAAATGAACAAAATTTCCGAGTTTAGTGCGGAGGGGTTTGAACAGGCCGTTATTTCCGAACCAGC
>ADZZ01000174.1 GCA_000179315.1 delta proteobacterium NaphS2 | reverse complement strand
ATCGCGCTTCTCATATGAAACGCGGAAATGTCCATCTTTCCATGGGCATGTCCGATYCTACAAGGTGCCATAGAGGAAGGCGCCAATATGGTGCGGATCGGTACAAAGATTTTGGAGAACGGGTTTGAGAGCGCCCGTTACATGATTCTCGCAGAAAACGGGTCGGTATTAGCGGCCTGAAATATTGATCATGAGAGATAGCGCAACGAGGCTGATTGCCCAGGGCATACGGTTTCTTGGCGAGGATATCTGGAAAATTTCCCTCGATGCCCTTCCCGGGTGGAAGGCCTTCCATATTCGAACCTTAAGGACTGTGCTCCTTGCTGTTCGCGCTTTTAATGAAGATCAGTGCATGTTCAGAGCGTCTGCACTGACGTTTTATTCTCTCCTGTCCATCGTCCCTGTTTTGGCCATGGCTTTTGGCATTGCAAAGGGGTTCGGATTTCAAAAAGCGCTCGAGCACCAACTCCAAGAAACGTTCTATGGCCATGAGGAAGTGATCCAAAATATCACCGTCTTTGCCAATTCGATGCTTGAGACCACCAAGGGAGGCTTGATTGCCGGGGTTGGGGTTCTGATCCTTTTCTGGACCGTCATCCGCGTTCTGGGTAATGTTGAAGGCGCCTTTAATCAAATTCTGAATTTTCCCGAATCAAGAAGTCTTGCACGAAAAGTCAGTGATTATATGTCCACCATGGTGATCTGCACTTTTCTTCTCATTTTGTCCAGCACGCTCACCGTTGTGATCAAAAGTCAGGTGACATCCGCGGTTGAGTCCTTTTCGATTTTGGGGACGGTAAGCCCCGCCATTTTTTTCCTTCTGAAACTTCTTCCCTATTGTGTCATCTGGCTCCTGTTTACTTTCCTCTATATGTTCTTGCCCAACGGAAAAATCAGCTGGAAATTCGTTTTGCCGGCTGCCGTCGCAACCGGGACCCTGTTTCAGCTGTTTCAGTGGGGATACGTTTCATTTCAGATCGGCGTGACCCGGTACAATGCCATATACGGTAGTTTCGCGGCGCTACCTCTCTTTCTTGTGTGGCTTCAGATCAGCTGGCTGATCGTACTGTTCGGGGCGGAATTGCTTTTTTCAATCCAAAACCAAAAGGATTACAAGTTCGCGCCGGACTATTCCGAAATCAGCTACCGGCAAAAAAAGATCATGATACTCCAGGTAGTGCATCTTCTCATAAAACGGTTTAGCCAGGGGGCTCCTCCTGTTACCTCAGACCAGATTGCAAAAGCGTTTAATGTTCCGGAACCGCTTATAAACCGGATTTTGGACGAGACAAAGGCTGCCGGGATTGTATCGGAAATCTGTCCCGACAAGGGGACCGCCCACGCTTATCAGCCGGCTTGTAATGTGGATCTTTTGACCGTCAGGTTTGTGCTCGACAAAGTAGAACGGCATGGCATAGACTCCCTTTCCGATTTTTCAGGCCCCGGGTTTGAAAAAATCCCGGGTTTGTTGAAAGCGCTGGATGAATCCGCGGAAAAAGCTTCGGCAAATGTGTTGCTAAAGGAGATATAGGCAATAATCAAGAAACCGTCATCGGAACAAAACCTTTATTTTCCTTCTCCGTACCATTACGGGTTGACAATGGTGCGTGCACACTTCTAAAATCAAATATTAAATCAAACATTTCATTAAACCGGATGCCCCGCCGGGGGTGTTTTCATCATCGTTTTTTCTTAA
>ADZZ01000175.1 GCA_000179315.1 delta proteobacterium NaphS2 | reverse complement strand
TGACGTCTGTGAAAGCAGATTTTCCGGCTTTGCCGGAACAGAGTGACAGGTGCTGCATGGCTGTCGTCAGCTCGTGTCGTGAGATGTTGGGTTAAGTCCCGCAACGAGCGTAACCCTTGTCTTTAGTTGCCATTATTAAGTTAGGCACTCTAAAGAGACTGCCTCGGTTAACGGGGAGGAAGGTGGGGATGACGTCAAGTCCTCATGGCCTTTATATCCAGGGCTACACACGTGCTACAATGGGCTGTACAAAGGGTTGCTATCCCGCGAGGGGGCGCTAATCCCAAAAAGCAGTTCTCAGTTCGGATTGAAGTCTGCAACTCGACTTCATGAAGGTGGAATCGCTAGTAATCGTGGATCAGCATGCCACGGTGAATACGTTCCCGGGCCTTGTACACACCGCCCGTCACACCACGAAAGTCGACTGTACCAGAAGTTGCTGGGCTAACCTTTTCGGAGGAGGCAGGTACCTAAGGTACGGCCGGTAATTGGGGTGAAGTCGTAACAAGGTAGCCGTAGGGGAACCTGCGGCTGGATCACCTCCTTTCTAAGGAGTTATCTGTCCAAGACAGAACATCCTAGGTCAATCCTATCTATTGTCACTATTTAGTTTCCAGAGAATAAACGTTAAATTCGAGCGAGTATTTGAAAGGACAAAGCTGAAAGTGGGATTTTTTTCTTTCAGCTTTATGCTTTGAGCTTCTGGCTCTTGGGGTTTGAATTAAGCCTCGAAATATGTTCTTTGAAAACTGAATACAGAGTACAGCAATTTCAAAGGTGCCTAGGAAATAAACGTTTCAAACTAGTAGCATAAATGGAAGTATTTTATGGCCAAGCTACTAAGAGCAGACGGTGGATGCCTTGGCGTCGGATGGCGATGAAAGACGTGGCTAACTGCGATAAGCTTCGGCGAGCCGTTAAACAGGCTTTGACCCGGAGATTTCTGAATGGGAAAACCCATCCCGGGTAATTCCGGGATATCTATTGCTGAATACATAGGCAATAGAAGCGAACGAGGGGAACTGAAACATCTAAGTACCCTTAGGAAGAGAAAGCAAATGCGATTCCCAAAGTAGCGGCGAGCGAAATGGGAACAGCCCAAACCGTACATATGTTAAAGCCTGCAAGCGTTGTATGTGCGGTGTTGCGGGGCCTTGTCGGAGGCGGTTGCAGTCGCTTCGACAAGTCAGAAATGCATTGTATAGCTGAAGAGCCTGGAAAGGCTTGCCACAGAAGGTGATAGCCCTGTAAGCGAAATACAGATGCACTTGTTGGACAAGGTTCCCAAGTACCGCGGGACACGAGAAACCCTGCGGGAATCCAGGAGGACCATCTCCTAAGGCTAAATAC
>ADZZ01000176.1 GCA_000179315.1 delta proteobacterium NaphS2 | reverse complement strand
ATGCGGTATTACAGGTTAATCTCCACTGGCTCCTAACCGGGAAAGGTTGCCCTTACATGGATGAAGATAATAAACGAAATAGAGAGACTAAATTTCGGGAAAACAATCGGTTATCGATGATATCTTCCGATAAAAAGCGCAAGGACAGCCCGGATTCTCTTCTTGAATTGTCTCGTCAGCCAGACAACCGGTTATTACAGGAAACGCGCCTTGGTACGGCAGAAGAAATGTTTTTACGTATCCTTGCATCGGATGACAAGAACATTACCCGGGCTTTCCTCACAAACCTGCATGTCTTCTATGGTCTGGTGAAAAAAGACAATTTTCAAGAGGATCGTTTCACCCGTCTTAAACAGGATTTCGATGAGCTCAAGGAAAAGCTTGCAAAAATCGATGATTTTCTCGGCATGAGGGCAGCAACATCGGGGTAGCTCGGGGGGAGGGGAACATGTATGCCGAATTTCTTCCTCCCCCCAGCTACGAATTTGTTTGTGTGAATCATTCAACGTTGGAAGTGTTTCATGATTCCGTCGTGGGACGTTCTATGCTTCGCTATGTGGAATCTTCATATAAGACCGAATATATACGGCGGATGGAAAGCATGGAAAAATTCTTGTCAAGGGGCGTTCCCAGTATTGCACCTGTGCGATTCGTTCCACTAGGCGAGCCACCCGTGGAGCTTCGTGCGATTCACATTCCGGTTATTGACGATACGGGTCGTATCATTCGTATCCGTGCACATGGTAGAATCGTAAACTCAACCGTAAACGCCAAAAGAGCCGCATCCTTGCTCGCCCCCAGAGGCGTGTGATAATTGGGCAGCCTTCCGAAGTTCATTTCTTTTAAATGAACAGCTATCTCCCTTAAATTCATATAGTTATATTTGTTCCCAATGTGATTGCGCCGCCTACACCTCTATCGTCTGGAGCAAATCGTATTCTTTTTGCTGTTTTGGATTAACAGAGAAGCGGAATCTTGTCATCGGGAGGGGTGTCTTCGCGCTCCCCTTTTCTATGTGATATTTTCGATCGTCCAGTGAATCAAGCAGACAAAATTGTAGACAAAATCCGGACCCCATCTTCTACAGTTTCGTTTTCTTGCTTGACACTATCCGGGTCCGTCATTATTATACGATATACGGTTTATCGTATAATAATATAATCGGAGGCTGCCGATGAAACAGGAAAAAACCGAGGTCATACTGAACACCGCGGAAAAGATGTTTGCGCGGTACGGCCTTCGGAAAACGAGTATCGAGGAAATGGCCCGTATGGCAAGGGTCGCCAAGGCGACCATCTACAGTTATTTCGGAAACAAAGATCGGGTTTACCTGGAGGTCCTCCGACGGGAAAAAAATGAGATAGTGGAAAAGATATCAGCCTTGCTTGAACAAGAAACTTCAGTTCCGGATAAGTTGATTGCCTTTGTCAAAGCAAAATTCAGGTATATGCGAAAGGCTAAAAATATTTTGAATCTGGATCGTGAAGGGGTAGAGAATCCGTTGCCCGGCGCGGAGAGCATTCGCAACGAGCTTTTCGAAAGCGAGGTGGATATCATTCATTCTATTTTGAACAGCGGGATAAAAAAGGGCTTATTTTATCTTAATTACCCCCTTCTGACGGCCAGGGCCATAGGTCATGCCTTAAGGGGATTTGAACTGAACTGGTTGGTCCAGGAAAGCGAAGAAAACATAGAACATTATCTGGATGAATTGATTTCCATCGTTTTTTACGGCATTACATCCGGCGTCAAATATACCCGTACCTGCGAAACGCTTCGACCATCCGATGGGGAGGTATCGGCTTGAGAAGTTATCTGTTTGATATCCTGTTTTCCTTTACCTTCTTTTCCATGCTGGGTTGGGTCATGGAGACCTGCTATCGGTCCTTGCGGGAGAGACGTTTTGTGAATCCCGGGCTTTTGAAAGGTCCATATCTTATCCTGTACGGCGCTGCCGCGCTGATCCTCGCGGCCGCGGTTTCGATCATCCATGAATACAATATTTTCGTGAAAATCTTGTGTTACTTTGTCATCACAACCGGGTTTGAGCTTCTCTCCGGTTTCAATGCCCGGCATTTTTTCAATATTCGGTTGTGGGACTATTCCGACCAGCGTTTCCAGCTTCACGGGCATATCTGTTTGAAGTTTTCCATTTACTGGATTTTACTCGCTTTTGCGTTTGAATATCTCCTGCTTCCCGCTTACCTGGGTTTGACAAGCGGGCTTTCCCCTTTTCTTAAGGGAATATTCGGCGTCGTCGGGGTTATGTTGATGGCCGTTGATTTTTTCGTGGTCATTCGGGAAAAACAGCCATCCCTTAACAAGGAATCAAAAAGGAGAAGCGCACATGGGACGGAAAAGGAATTCATGAACATCGCTGCGCCGCTGCTTAAAAATCCCATGGTGGCGGGCTTATCGCAGTATCCGCACCATCGCGGCAAAAGCCGCCTCGACCATGTCAAAGAGGTGGCCGCTTTAAGTTTTTACTGGGGCAGGCGGTTCGCCCTGGACTGCCGCGCCATCGTCAGGGGAGCGTTGCTCCACGATCTTTTCTTTTATGACTGGCTGCATGAAGGACCGAGGCTGCACGGATTCAGACACCATCGTATCGCCCTTGAAAATGCCAAACAGGTCACCCGATTAAGTGCAAAAGAGGCCGATATTATCGAGAAGCATATGTGGCCCCTCACGCTCATACCCCCGCGATACCCGGAATCGCTTGTCGTGTGCTTGGCGGACACGTTTTGCTCGGTGAAGGATTATGTGAGAAACAGGGGGTGAGAACGGCATCCATGGAAACCGGACATACATCATATACAGCGGGAATTGATGTCGGCTCCACGACTGCCAAGGTCGTAATTTGCGACGGGAACGGCCACAGGGTCTTTGACCGCTACAAACGTCATCAGGCCAGAACCGAGGAAACCACAAGGGAGATCTTTGAGGAGGCCCTTAACGCGCTTGGCAATATTGAACTGGACCTGGCGGTTACAGGGTCCGCGGGAATGGGGGCGGCCGAAACCTTCGGGCTTCCGTTTGTTCAGGAGGTGGTGGCGTCGGCGCACCTCATAAAGAGATGCTATCCCGAAGTCAGAACATTTATTGAGATCGGCGGCGAGGACTCAAAAATCATTTTTTTCGATGATCACTTTCGTCCCGACATTCGGATGAACGGAAGCTGCGCCGGCGGTACGGGGGCTTTTATCGATCAAATGGCCGTACTCCTGAATGTGCCGGTCTCCGAATTTAATACCCTGGCGGAGAAAGCCCTTTCCATCTATCCCATTGCCTCCCGGTGTGGGGTTTTTGCAAAAACCGACATCCAGGCATTGCTGAGTCAGGATGCGTCAAAGGAAGATATTGCCGCTTCCGTGTTCAACGCCGTGGCCATTCAGGTGGTGAGCAGTTTGTCCCGGGGCCGTGATTTTCATAAAAAGATACTCATCGGCGGGGGTCCTTTAACGTTTTACCCTGAACTTCGCCGGGCTTTGGTAAAAGTTCTCGGCCTGATGGATCCAGGCGACCTGATTGTCCCGGACCGCCCGGAACTCATCCCCGCCATGGGAGCGGCATTGACCCGGGACGGACAGCCGCTCCGGGCCAGGATCGGGGATATGCTCGCCATGGCAGGGAAAAAAAGACCTCCCACGATGAATAGCAGAACCCGAAGACTTCCGGCCCTGTTTAAGGACCGGGCGGAATTTGCGTCATGGCGGGATAGGCACGCAAGGGACCGGGTATCCCGGATCAGTCTTGCCGAGGCAAGAGACCTGGATCTTTTCCTCGGAATTGATTCCGGCTCCACAACCACCAAACTTGTGCTTGTCGATGCCGGAAAAAGAGTTGTCCTGGGCCATTACGGGTCCAACAACGGCGACCCCATCGGTGCGGTAAAGGAGGGGCTGTCCGTTTTCAGACAAAAATTCAAGGCGGCGGGTTTTCCACCGCGTATTGTCCGGGCGGCCGCAACCGGTTACGGGGAAGACCTGATCCGGGCGGCCTTCGGCATCGATGACGGCGTGGTCGAGACCATGGCGCACTACCGGGCGGCAAGATGTTTTGACGGCGAGGCATCGTTTATCCTGGATATCGGGGGCCAGGACATGAAAGCGGTCTATATTCGCGACCATGGGGTATCGGATATTCAGGTCAATGAAGCCTGTTCATCCGGATGCGGCTCATTTATCGAAACCTTCGCCCGGTCCCTCGATTACAAAATTGAGGATTTCGCTGAAATCGCATGCATCGGCAGCAACCCTTTTGATCTGGGAACCCGATGCACCGTGTTTATGAATTCCAAGGTGAAGCAGGCGCTTCGGGAAGGCGCCGGCATCCCGGACATCGCAGCGGGACTGGCCTACTCGGTCATCAAAAATTCCCTCTACAAGGTCCTCAAGCTGAGGGATACGTCGGTCTTGGGAGAAAGGATCATTGCGCAGGGGGGAACTTTTCGCAACCCGGCGGTATTGCGCGCCCTTGAACTCCTGCTGGAAGAGGACGTTATCCGTCCCGATATTCCGGAATTGATGGGAGCATACGGCGCGGCCCTGACGGCTTTGGGCAACCATCTCGCCCGGCCGGCGGAATCAACCGGATTCAATATGGTTGAAGCCCCGGAATTACAGGCCGGTTTTACGAAAAAAGAATTGCACTGCAATGGCTGCGAAAACAACTGCCTGGTCATGCAGCTGACCTTTGCCAATGGAAACCGGTATGTTACGGGCAACCGGTGCGAGCGTCACTTCAGCAATGGTTCAAAGACAAAGCAAAAAGGGGCCAACCTGGTTGCCGAACAGATGAAGCTCCTCTTTGACCGTGAAACAAAACCGGCCAAGGCCCCGATCCTCACTTTCGGCATCCCCCGCTGCCTGAACATGTATGAAAATTTTCCCTTTTGGGCCGCCTTCTTGGTTGCATGCGGTTTTGAAGTAGTGCTTTCCTCGCGATCCGATTCCAGGCTTTTTGAAAGAGGCTCGGCGACCGTTATGTCGGAAAACATCTGCTTTCCCGCCAAACTTGCCCACGGACATATTCTCGACCTCCTGGACCGTGGAGTAACCAGGATTTTCTACCCGACCGTGGTTTACGAAAAGGAAGAATATGCAGATGCCTTGGACAGCTTCAACTGCCCGGTGGTAACCGGATATCCGGATTTGCTCAAAAGCGCCATCGATCCCGAGGGAAAACATGGCATCCCCATTGACAGTCCCGCCATCAGTTTTCGAAATAAGCCCTTGTTGAAAAGACAACTCCACCTTTTTTTCAGAAAGCTCGGGGTGGATTACAAAACCGTGTCACGGGCGGTGGAAAACGGACTGGGCGCTCAGGAAGAATTCAAAAAAACGTTGACCGACAGGGCCTGCGCCCTCATATCCAGGGCGGAAAACGAAAACCGGATGATCGTTGTCCTGACCGGCAGGCCCTATCATATTGATCCGCTCATAAACCATGGCATCCCTGAACTCTTAAGCGGTTTCGGCGTTGACGTTATCAGCGAAAACGCCGTTCCGAGGGAGGAATACGGTTCCCTGTCCGATGTAAATGTCCTCACGCAGTGGTCCTACACCAACAGACTCTATGCCGCCGCCAGGTGGGTTTGCGGCAACGGCGCGGCGCAACTGGTCCAGCTTTCATCCTTCGGGTGCGGCCCGGATGCGGTCTCCGCCGATGAGGTTCGCGAAATCATCAGGGGCTCGGGGAAGGTCTATACGCTGATCAAAATGGATGAGATCAGCAACCTGGGCGCGGTCAGGATCAGACTACGTTCCATGCTGGAAGCGGTGAAGGAAAACGGGGGGATGTCTCAGCGGGAAAAGGACAAGGGAACGAAAACGCCTCGCTTATTCATGCGGGAAGACCGAAAGAGGACCCTCATCGCCCCCTATTTTTCTCCTTTCTATTCCCCGCTGGTTCCGGCGGCGTTCAGGCCTTTGGGTTACCGGGTGGATGTGCTCCCGCCTCAGGACGGGGCCTCGGTGGAATTCGGCCTTAAAAACATCAATAACGATATGTGCTACCCCGCCGTTCTTGTGGCTGGCGACATTCTCAAGGCATTTCGATCCGGAAGGTACGATCCGGAAAAAACATCCGTCATTTTGACTCAGACCGGCGGTCAATGCCGGGCCTCCGCCTATGTTTCGCTCATCAAGAAAATGCTGATCTCAGCCGACTTGGGCAATGTGCCGGTAATAGCGCTGTCCAGTGAAGACATAAACCCCCAGCCGGGATTCATCATCGACAAGAAAGAGCTGGTCAAAAGAATGGGCCTGGGCGTAATCTTCACTGATCCACTCGCGCAACTGTATCTGGCCACCGTGGCAAGAGAGAAAAGAGCGGGGACTTCAAAGGCCCTGCACACCCACTATCTTTCCGAAATGGCTGACGGTGTTGAAAAGGCCGATTACCATGGTCTCCTGAATGTGTTGGAAAGGGCTGTGCAGGATTTCAACGGGGTCGAAATCGTCGATGGGTCCGTTCCTAAAATCGGTGTTGTGGGCGAGATCTTTGTCAAATACAATTTCTTTTCCAATGGCAATATCATCGAGTGGCTTTCCCGGCAGGGCGTGGAAGTGGCGCTCCCCAAGCTGCAAAGTTTTTTTACCCAAAGGTTTATTAACGAAGATTTCAATCAAAAAGCGTTTTTTAAACGCTCCGTTGTCGATAGTTTCCAACACAGGCTCATGGATATCTATGTGCGGTATCATCTTGCCCGGATCGACAGGGTCATGCGGCGGTTTCGCTTCCATGCGGAACCCTTTGATCTTAAGGACCTGGCCCATATCACGAGCGAGGTGGTCAGTCTGGCCAATCAGTTCGGGGAAGGATGGCTCCTGACCGCTGAAATGATCGGCATGTTGAAAGAAGGGACCGGAAACATCGTATGTCTTCAGCCGTTCGGCTGTATTTCCAATCATATTACGGGAACGGGCCTTGCAAGGAAATTGAAAGAGATGTTTCCGCATCTGAATCTGCTTTCCCTGGATATGGACGCGGGCGCCAGCGAAGTGAATATCCTGAACCGTCTGCACTTCATGATCATGGCGGCAAGGGAGGAAATGGACCATGGCGCGGAAACAACGGCCAAGGCGGCGATTGCCCGGCCTCCTCACCTTCCCCGCATACGGCCCCCCGGATACCTTGATTTTGACTATTATATATCGCCGGAACTCGAAAAATGGAAATCATGGGTGTCCGGATTGGGGTTGTGGAAAAAGGCAAGCGATTTTGTGCGAAGGTAGTTGAATTTCGTTAAATATTTCGTTAAATATTTGAGTGAGCCAAGATGATGAATCTCTGTCCTGAAGATAAAATAAACCCGCCGGGAAAAATCGGTCTTGCCCTCGGCAGCGGGTCGGCCCGCGGATGGGCGCATATGGGGGTGATCAAGGCCCTGACGGAAGCAGGTGTCCGCGTGGATTATATAGCGGGAACCAGCATTGGCGCGGTGGTCGGAGCCGTCTGTGCTTCAGGGAAGATCGGGGCACTGGAAGATGTCGTTCTCCAGCTTGACTGGCGGCAGATCGTATCCTTTTTGGATGTCGTCTTCCCCAAATCGGGGCTGATTGACGGGAAAAAGATTGCCGATTTTGTCCGCGCGCATGTTCCTCCCAAAAACATTGAAGATCTCACCTTACCCTTTTGCGCCATATCCACCGATCTTGAAACCGGCGGGGAAGTCGTGATTCGGAACGGAGACGTCATTGAGGCGGTGAGGGCCAGCATATCGATACCCGGCATATTTACGCCGGTAAAAAGAAATGGCATGATCCTGGTTGACGGCGGTCTGGTCGATCCGGTTCCCGTGAGGGTGGTGCGGGAGATGGGCGCCGACTTCGTGATAGCGGTTGATCTCAACCACGATATCATTTGCAAAAAAGGCGCCGGGAAAACTCCGGCTTCGAGCCTGGAAAACATATCTCCGGACAGCGGGGTCGACATCGGCCCGACAAAAAAAGGCTGGATAAAAAATACGTTGAACAGAAGGGTCATGTCCATTGATTTTCCCGCATTGGCGCAACTAAAACAATGGATGGCAAAAGACCCCATGCCCAATATCTTTGAAGTGCTGGTATCCTCGATCAATATCATGGAAACTCAAATCACCGCTTCGCGGTTGACGGCTGATCCCCCGGATCTGCTGATTCAACCGAAACTGGGGCACTTGAAATTCCTGGAATTCCACAGGGCCGAAGAGGCCATTTCGGAGGGATACAGGGAGATGAAATCACAGATTGATCGATTGATCGATAAAAAATCGCGTTCGGAAGTATGAAACCGGAAAAAACCGCCCTATATGGCTTTTATCTGCTGCATATGGTTGCCAATTTGATCGGTTTTGGAGCCGCTCTCCTGCTCGATTTTTTTACACCGGTGTATGCCATTAAGGTGCAAGGCGCCTTCCTTTTTACGGTAGGAGGATGGCTCCTGCTTGTTTTACTTCCTTTGCTGGTGTTCCTCCTGATTTGCTGTCTGCAATGCCTCATTCAACGGCCCGTTTCAAAGTGTATGGCGCAAATCCGGATCGGAAAAGAAATTCCGGGAGGGTTGGCGGTTAAAGCCAAACGTAGGCTCTTGAATTTGCCATTTGTCATCCCGGGACTGGACCTGATCGCCTGGATCGCTTTGCCGGCTCTGATCCTGGCCTTTCTGCATTTTCTTAATGATATGCCGGCCATCATCATCATTTTCCTCTTTTTCAGATTTGTAATGATCGGGCTCATTACCGGCATCTTCTCTTTTTTGCTCATAGAAAACCACTCAAGAAAAAAGGCGATTCCGATGCTTTTTCCCGAAGGCAGGCTGGCGGAAATACCCGGAACGGCAATGATTTCAATACGTACCCGGATAAGGGTATTGTTTCTGGCAGAGACGGCCATTCCCACGATTATTTTTACAGGCACCTTGCTTCTTGCGTTATGGAATATTGAAGGAAGACCTGTCTCTGCTCTGGATTTCGGTCTGCAATTCTTTGTTTTTACCCTGATAGCATACGGTATTTTCATCTTTATGGCGCTTAGCTTGAACTCTCTTGTGGGGAAATCCATCATAGATCCGTTAGCAGAGATATTGAAGATGATCGGAAAGGTGAAAGGCGGTAATTTCAACGAGAGAATACATGTGGTTTCAAATGATGAAACAGGGATTTTGGCCGATGCGGGAAACGATATGGTTTTAGCCCTTAGAGAGAGGGAGAGGATAAGGGAAACCTTTGGAAAATACGTTACCCCTGAGATAAGGGATATGATCCTCGCGGGCCGGGTGCCCCTTAATGGAGAAAGAACACAGGCAACCGTCCTGTTTGCGGATCTTCGCGGATTTACCCGTTATGTTGAAGCGGCCTCCCCTGAAGCGGTGATCAAAAGCATGAGGGCGTATTTTACGGCCATGCAACGGGCCATCCGTTTCCATCAAGGACTGGTCCTTCAATATGCGGGTGATGAAATAGAGGCGGTTTTTGGCGTGCCTTTGAAGTATGATGACCATGCGCAAAAGGCGGTCCTGGCGGCCCTTGAGATGCGGAAAAGCCTGAAGGAATTGAACAGACGGAGAATAGAACAAAACATGACGCCGTTCCGTCACGGCATCGGCATCCATACGGGTGAGGTGCTGGCAGGGAATACCGGAAGTGAAGACCAACTCTCTTATGCGCTCATAGGCGACACGGTCAATATGGCATCGAGAATTGAGGGGCTCACGAAAAAATACCGTTGTGACATATTGGCAAGCGAAGAAACCCTAAAGGGATTTAAAGGTCCTTTAAAAGCGGAAAAGCAGCCGCCCATAAGGGTCAAAGGGTTTTCCAGCCCGATTACAACATACCGGATTATAGGCTGATGGTTTGTAAGAAAAAATTGGCGGAAGAGGTGAGCGCCCAGGCATTTTATAGACATCAATTTATTGAGAATCCGTACGTCTTGGCCGTCGCGAAGGAACCTGGCCCTGCGGTGACCGCGCAGTCTCCCTCCTTAAGCCCCGGAAGAACGTGGAAAGATTTTTTCTTTGACGGGGGTGTTTTTCATGGTTCGCCCTTCCTCTCTTTCACTTCAAGTTGGCCCTCGTCCATCCATACGACGTGATGGATTCGGCCAAATTGGGAAAAAGCATCCGCCATTTGCAACCCCAAGGAGGTTTTGCCCCCTTGGGGAGGGGCCTGGCCCCGCCATCCGATGAAGATGCCTAGATCATTGTGCAGTGAAAAGTTTCTGAATAACCTCATCGCCCTGAGGCCCTTCTCCTGATCCGGGGAGGAGAGTTGATGAAAAGCGGAAACGGCCTCATCCCTGTCCTGTTGGGAGTATGTCCTCAACTGTATGAGTTCGATCCATTGCATCGTTGTCTTTTCCGTTTCAATTCCGGATACGGCGTTATTTTGAGTTGATGCCTGGAATTTCCTGCGTTTCTTCCGGCAATGTCTGAGGTGAGCTTCTCTCATCTGTTTTCATTATGATGAAATAGCCGTTGCCGGTTTCAACAGTCCCGCTGTATTGTCCGACTTTTAGATTCATGGCAACCGCTCTCAAATCTTCCACCATATCGCCGGGGGCAATATAACCGATATCTCCACCATGTTCTGCTCCAGGCCCGATAGAATACCGGCGAACCAATTCGCTGAAATTACCACCCGCCTTTAACTCTCGCAATATTTCCTGAGCGATCGGCTGCTCCTTTACGCTGATGATGCTGATACGCACCCTGGACTCGCTCTTCTTCCCGGAGCCGTGCCATAAGTGTCTATTTTTCTCTTCTGTTTTGAGTTTGGATAAATGTGTTGATTCGACTTCCGTTTTCGGATTCCGAGGGCTGCAAAAAGCCCGTTTTGATCTGTATGATTGCAGGCGTCTTTCAATATCGGCCCACAGCCTTTCCTGTCCCGTGGATTTTGCCAGTATTCCGGCTTTTTTTGCCGTCTCTTGAGCTTTATCAAACAAGCCGGATTCCGCATAGGCAGCCGCCAAGGTGTCCAGCGGCAACGGCAATTTGTACTCGGTCGCTTCGCACACCATCTTAGCGAGTCGAACGGCCTCCGGGCCGTTGCGAAATTTAGCGTCCGGATATGTGGCGAATACCCACGCCAAATCGTTGGCTGCTTCCAGGTTTCCGGGGTTGATTTTCAGAACTTCCCGAAAGTGGGCAATCGCCTCCTCGTTTCTGCCTTTAGCACCCATGGCTCTGGCCAGGCCAAGGTGTGCCGCCACGAAATTGGGTCTTATCTTCAAAGCCCGGCTGAACTGGGAAACCGCGTTGTCAAGCTGCCCATGCATTAGAAACACGGTTCCTAGATCCTGATACAATTCCGCTTTCCCGGGTTTGATACGGATTGCCTTCCGATACATGGAGACCGCCTCATGAAACTGCCCCATCTCAAAGTGGATGAAACCCAGATTTTCATAAGCCGAGACGGTGAAAGGTGAATATTGTACGGCTTTTTTTCCGGCAATCAGCGATCCGCCCAAGTCTTTCTTGGCCTGCAATGCCCAGGATTTGACCAACCAGCCGGCACCAAATTCCGGTCTTTTCCGCAACACTTCATCAATACCCATCATCACCCTGTCCGTGTTGTTGAAGGAAACAGGTTTCACAAAAGACAAATAATCGTCTTCAAGATCAAGAAGCGCCTTGTTTTTCGGTAACAATTGTCTGAAATCATGTAAGCGTTGCAGTGACAGAAGCATATCCTCTTCATATAAAATTTTTAGTTGAAAATGCCATATTTCGTGCAATAAACCGTATCTTTCTTGCCACCTGCCCTGCTCATCCCGGGGCATTCCGGACCAATCAATATGGTCGACAACGGATCCGTTATGAACCGAATCGATAAACTCGAAAAACTCACTCGCCGATAGGCCGTTTTTTGCGATGGGTGTGAATTCAACATACGGCATGTAATCCGTATTTAAGGCATATTCTTTAAGATAATTTTTGATATCATTCTTGTCACCGACATAACAGCTCAAGACATCCTGGTAATGGTAGATATTTAAGTACGATATGCTTTCTTGGATTTCTTTTTTTTCAAGTTGTGATTCAATGAATCGTGGACAAATCCATTGTTTTTCTTGAGAGCCCACCAAATAGAAAAATCTGTATGGTTTTGCCGTTGGGAACCAAATGGTTGCATGTGGAAAAACCTCCATAAAAGTTCCCAGAATGCTGTCAAAACTGGGCTTTGAAGTACTCATTAAATGCAACTTGCTAATAAACAGTCCTCCGGGATTTAAGTGTTCCAGGGCATTTTGAAAATGATCTCTGGTAAACAAAGGGGCGCTACCTGAATAAGTCGGTATGTTTGCACCATTGATAATGATGTCATATCTTTTTTCAGTTAGATAAAGATAGTTCTTGCCATCCATGTAAATCATGTTGACTTTTCGATCCAATTCATCACCGAGATTGATATGCTTGAAAAACTTCAAGGCCATCTGAACGACTTCCGGTGAAATCTCCACACAATCAAGTCGATTCAATTTGTTGTTAATCGCCAGGCAGGCGGTTGTTTCTCCTCCCCCGAATCCGATAGACAAGATATCTCCGGCGTTTTTATTCAGAAGAACGCCCATATGGCCCAGCATCTTTTGTGCTATTCTAAAATCGCCATCCCCCGCAATCCCCGTGGTTTCCGATTTCAACTCAAGGTGGCCTTCCGTATCCCTGTACACTGAAAAGGTTCCATTGATCCCTTCCTTCACTTCCAAAACATCTCCGACCGGCGTGGATAATGCCACAACCTTTTTTTCAAATAAATCCATGGGCATCAAAGTTGCCGTAATTGTTAACCCCAGGGCCAGGCCTAAAACGACCAATCGTTTTAAAAGTAAACTCTTCGCATGAATTTGACCCATCTTCACCTCCGGAAATGAAAATAAACGATGCATTTTCATGGTAACGTCTTTTGCAGAAATATCATGGCCATCAGGGTGCCCAGCAGGATCCCCAACAAGCCTAAAATCGTAATTGAGAGTTGTACTCCCATCCACGGGATCAACAAGAATCCGGCTACTATTCCGCCCATTACCGCTCCTATCGCATTGATACCGTAAACCATGCCCGTGGTTTGCCCCACGCCATATTGATACCGGCTCCATGACTGTATGGCCAACGGAAAGCCAATTCCCATCAAAATCGATGGTAAGATGAAAAAGATGAAGCTGTGACATAAGGAAAGATTGGCTATCCAGTTATTGAACCCCATATCTTTCATGACCCCGTTAAATAACGGAAAAATTTGAACTGCCGGCTCTGATAGCCACAATCCCATCCAGGGCAGATAAAAGATGCCCGATACACCGAGACCGGTGAGACTGGCTGCAAATCCCAGTTCGGGTCTTTTCAGACGTTTCGATAAATAACTGCCAATGCCCGTACCGACCACATTGCCGATCAGATAAGTCATCAGAACAGCGGAAAATACATAAGTATAACCTCCGAGCAGATAGACGATGCTGCGCATCCAGATGAGTTCGTATCCTATACTTATGAACCCGCTGGCGAAAAACGCCGAAAACAAGATACCCTTCTTTTTTCCCTCTAATGCTTCTTCCGTCATATTGCGTCGTTCGGGTACACCCACGTTTTCATCGGGAATATCTGCGATGCCATCATAACGGGATAATCGCCAGCCCCCGTATGCTACAAGCAAATTGATTGCCGCCGCCATGTAAAGCGTGCCCATTACGCCCACCGTTCGGATGAGAACAAAGCCCGCCAAAAAGCAACCCAAAGCAGCCCCCAGCATATTCAATGAATATAAGCCTCCCACAAGCCAACCCACTCGGTGTCGCATATCCGTAATATATCTGCCCAAAAGTGGTAATGTGCTGCCCATCATCATTGCCGGGATCATAATTATTGCAGTGGATATCAGGGCCTGAAAAAAAAACAGGATGGCGGGAGAAGGATCGAGCGCAAGAAAAACCCACCGATAGAATTTGTCTGCAATGCGTAATACCAATGGAAATGATAAAGCCGAGATGGTTGCGCATGTCTCAAGAAGCGCATATAACCGTAAACGGTTGATAACGCGATCCGCGTATCGGCCCATGATCAATGCGCCGAGAGCCATCCCGCCCATGAATACGGACACAACGATGCTTGACGCATAAACGGTGTTACTCAGCGTTAACTTCAACAGCCGTACATATACGACCTCATCAATCAGCGAACACACTCCCGAACAAAAATATATGAACAATACCCATTTAGCCGTTGGATTGCCGGAGAGTGCCTGATTGCCGTTTGGATCTGTTTTTTTTCTCTTTTTTGCGCTCATGTTCAGCCAGTATTATCAGGGATGGAAACTCCGGGCGCACGATACCGAATTTTCATTTTCCTTTTTTCCATGGGCCTTTCAGTGTGTAAAGATAATGGTGCCCTGTCTGTCCGTGGGCCTATGGGCAATTTTTATTCCAAATAAATTTATTGCTAAATATCAAAAGGTTATATGATATGCAGCTTTCTAACTGTTATATTTGGATGATTTACCCTTTTTTATTTGGTGAAAACACATTTAACTACCAAATGTAACAGCGTGGCAGGCGGAATGCTGGGGCGTTATCGTCTTGAGGGGACCAACAACAACATCAGGATCATAAAATAATCAAATTTTACGCTTGCCAATTACGAACGTACGTCATACATTTGGCATAATCATGGTGTAATCATATGGAAAGAAGGCCGAATGAGTCGTTACCAATGCGGGGAAAAAAACAGATTGTCTTTGATTGAGGCCGCGGTTGACCTTTTTGCCGATAGGGGGTTAAGCGGGGCAAGCGTCCGTGACATCGTCAAGAAAGCAGGAACTTCCCTTTCGTCAGTCAACTATTATTTTGGCGGTAAAGAACAATTATACCTGGAATGCATCGGCTATGTAATGGTGGAGGAATTTGCCATTTCACAATTAATGTACGATGTTATCAATGTTAATCCCGGCAATTCACAAGAGATGTCCGGTGCGCTATGCAAATTTATCAATGATTTTTTTAAACGTGCTCTTTCTTCCCGCGCATCGCAAACATATGGGCGTTTTGTCGCACGTGTAATGCTGGATGTTGGAGACAAGGAAAATGAAATCGTTAATAAGACCGTCCCCTTTGATGAGTTCGGGGAATTGCTGATACGGTGTTGCCCCCGAATTGATCTGATTGACGTCAATCTGGGGATATTCACTATCTTTACCCAGGTGTGCAATTTTTTAACAGCCCGAACGTCTATCCTTGACCGGCTGCAAAAAGATACTTTCGATGAAGAACTCATTGAAAGAATAGTGCATTTTTATCAGCGGGCGGTTCTCAATGCAATGGGTCTGTTCCCTTCCGATAATTTGTAGTATTCTCGGCGGGTCGTTACGCTAAGATCATTACTCTATTAATGTGCCCATACGCGAGTCAGGAATGTAATGAATACACAGGCGGTTCACTTGAAATTGCTTAACATGGCTGCTTGCCTTCTTGGCATGTGCGTGATGCTGGGGGGGTGCGCCGCGGTCGGACCGGACTTCAAAAAGCCGGAAGTCAATTTACCTGAACGCTGGCAAGAGGCGGATACCTCGAAGTTGCCGGGAAGGGCAACATGTAGCGAAGATGTCACAAATTGGTGGACGGTATTCAATGACCCGGTATTGAATTCCCTGGTCGAAAAAGCTTTAAACCAAAATCTGACATTACAGGTTGCCGGTCTCCGCATTTTTGAGGCAAGGGCTGAATTGGGATTTACCACCGGTCTGCTATACCCCCAACAACAGCGGTTGCAAGCCGGGGCCTCCCGCGTAAAGTCCAGTAAGAATGCGGCAAACACCATGCTGTTGGATACAGACTATGTCGATTATGATGTGGGGTTCGATGCGGCATGGGAACTGGATTTCTGGGGGCGCTATCGGCGTGCCGTCGAGGCCGCCGACGCCAGTCTCCACGCTTCTATTGCCGACTATGATAATGCCATGGTCACCCTTGTGGCGGAAGTGGCGC
The DNA here is from genome assembly GCA_000179315.1 of delta proteobacterium NaphS2. Lineage (GTDB taxonomy): Bacteria > Desulfobacterota > DSM-4660 > Desulfatiglandales > Desulfatiglandaceae > NaphS2. The sequence continues at coordinate 66,122 of ADZZ01000176.1, read as the reverse complement.
GAACTTATGTCCTGATCCGTACTTTTGAGAAGCGCATCGCTCTGGCCCGGGAGAATACCGGGATTCAACAGCGATCTCTTGAAATCGCCCAAAGACGGTTCAAGGGCGGCATTGTCACTGAACTTGACGTGCAACAGGCCACGGCCTTGCTCAAAAACACCCAGGCGCTTGTGCCTCGTTTCACAAAAAACCTTCAAGAAGCCAAACATGCACTCAGTGTTCTGTTGGGCCTGCCTCCCGGTGAACTGCCGGAAAGTCTCGTTGATTCAAGGAAGGTTCCCATGGTACTTCCCCAGGTTGTCGTGGGCGTTCCGGCCGAACTGCTGCGCCGCCGCCCTGATATTCGCAGGGCGGAGATGATGGCCGCGGCCCAGTGTGATTTGATCGGGGTCGCCAAGGCCGATCTATATCCTCATTTCATCTTGATCGGTTCCATCGGGCTTCGCACCAGTACGTCTTTATTCACCAAGGCCGGCGGGATTGACGGCAGCAATTTCAGTGACCTGTTCAGTTCGGACAGCTTTCAACTTTTTGCCGGCCCCTCAATTCGTTGGGATATTTTCAATTACGGCCGGCTCAAAAACAAAGTGCGGGTACAAGACGCCAGATTTCAACAGTTAATCGTTCAATACCAAAACACCGTGCTGAATGCCGCCCGCGAAGTGGAAGATGCAATTGTGGGTTTTCTCCGATCTCAAGACGAAAACGCCTTTCTGAAAAGCGGCGTCCAGGCTTCAAAGCGAGCCGTCGATATCTCACTCCTTCAGTATCGTGAGGGCTTGGTGGACTACCAGCGGGTGCTGAGCGCTCAAAGCTTTTTAACCCAGCAACAGGACCAACAGACGTCGACTTCATCTTTGGTTGCTTTGAACCTGATTTCTCTATACAAAGCACTGGGTGGGGGATGGGACATCCGACAAGAAAAAGGCTTTGTTTCCAATAAGATAAAAAAGGAGATGCGTCAACGTACCGATTGGGGAGACCTGTTGGATTAGCGCATGGTGAATCAGACGGGTGTATTGGGTCACGAAAGTTCGGGCAGAAAATCAGGGAGTGCCTATTTATGAAAACGCAAAAAAAAATTATCTTAGCCATCCTGCTTTTTGTTCCGTTTTTTGGCGGTTGCGGTGATGAGCAAACCATCGAAAAGCCCGAGGTCCCTCTGGTCAAGGCGATTCAGGTTGCAGACGCCTCCGACTTCGTCGAGAAAAGCTTTCCGGGAAAAGCGTCGGCGGCGCAGGAAGCCAATCTTTCGTTTCGGGTATCCGGACCATTGATCCGGTTTCCCGTAAAGGTCGGGGATGAAGTGCGAAAAGGAGATTTGCTGGCCCGTATCGATCCTCGTGATTTCGAAGTGCAACTCAACAATGCCGAAGGGCAATTGACGCGGGCCATGGCGGCGTTGAAGCTGGCGGAAATGGAATATGCCCGCGTGCAAAGGACATGGCAGCAGGATCGGGGGGCGGTGAGTGAATCCATGCTCGATCAACACCGTGAAAATTATCATCAAATCAAAGCCGGGATGCAATCGCTTGAGGCTTCGGTCACCGCCGCCAAAGACGCCTTGAACTACACCATGCTGCGGGCGCCCTTCACCGGAATAGTGGTAAAGACCTTTGTCGAGAACTATGAAGACGTCCATGCAAAAGTTCCGGTCGTCCGCCTGATCGACATCGCCAACATTGAATTTACAGTGGACATTCCGGAGGATTATATCTCCCGGATTCCCCAAGTGGAAAAGGTGCTGATCCAGTTCGATATCTATCCCCATAGGGACTTTTCCGCCCGCATAAAGGAAATCGGCAAGGAAGCATCCGAGACAACCCGCACCTACCCGGTCACCTTGGTGATGGCGCAGCCCGACGATATTAAGATCTATCCGGGGATGGCCGGACGCGCTCGTTTCGCGTGTGGGGCTGTTTCCAAAGAATTTGACCCTGCGATCGAGATCCCCTTGTCCGCGATCTTTAAAGGTTCGGAACAAAGCGATTTTGTATGGGTCATCAACCCTGAGAGTCGAACCATAAAGCGGCGCCAAGTGACGCTCGGAGATCTCACCCGGAACGGGGTGACGATTCCGAAAGGCCTGGCTTCCGGAGAATGGATCGTCACAGCCGGGGTCAACTCCCTTAGCGAGGGCCAATCCGTTCGAATCCTGCGGTCTGCAAAATTCTCGACAAATTGAAGGAGCGAACATGACTCTTCCCGAGATCGCAATAAAGAGAAAGCCCATTACCCTTCTTGTCGCCGCGCTGCTGTTGCTTGGCGGAATCATGAGCTATCTCAACATGGGCTGGCTGGAGGATCCCGAATTCACGATAAAGACGGCGGTAATCTCGGTGCCCTATCCCGGCGCCTCGGCCGAAGAAGTGGAGATGGAGGTGGTTGACCGCATTGAAACCAAGCTTCAGGAAATGGAAGAAATCGATAACATCTATTCTATTTCAAGACCCGGCCTTGCCATCATAAAAGTCGACATCAAAGAGGAATACTGGGCTCATCGCCTTCCCCAGATCTGGGACGCGATGCGCAAAAAAATCCGGGACGTGGCGGCCACGCTGCCGCCGGGAGCGGCCACGCCGCAGATCACGGACGATTTCGGGTATGTGTTCGGTTTCCTGCTTGCCATTTCCGGAGAGGGCTTCACTGCCGCAGAACTTGAAAGTTGCGCAAAAAACCTGCGCAAGGAACTCAAACTGGTCGACGGCGTGGCGCGGGTGGATTTATGGGGTGTGCGGGAGAAGCGGATATATGTTGAGGTCGCCGAATCGCAATTGACGCAACTGGATATAATCAAAGAGGAAATCGGGAAAACCCTGCAGCTGCAAAACAAGGTGGTGGATGCCGGCAACCTGGATATCGGGCCGAACCGCCTGCGAATCGCCCCCACGGGCGCCTTCCAGTCGCCGGATGACATCCGCAATATCGTCTTCAGTCCGGGCCGGCTGAATCCGCAGGGAAAAGACGAGTTGATTCGCTTGGGAGACATCGCCACCGTCAGGTCCGGTTATGCCGACCCGCCCCGCAACATGATGCGGTTCAACGGCAGTCCGGCGCTGATGCTGGCCCTTGCCCCGGTTAGCGGCGCCAATGTGGTCGACGTGGGTCGGGCCATTGACAGCCGCCTGAAAGAAGTTTCCGCCAAGTTGCCCGCGGGGATCGAGGTGACCCGGTTCGCCTGGCAGGCCGACAGGGTGGAGGAGTCCATCCACGGCTTTTTGATCAACCTTGGCGAGTCGGTGTTGATCGTTCTTCTGATACTGACGATCAGCATGGGCTGGCGCGCGGGTCTGATTGTCGGTGTGAGCGGATTGGTCCTGTCCATCCTGGGGACTTTTACCGTCATGTGGATGGGGGGAATCGACTTGCACCGGATTTCCCTTGGCTCCCTGGTCGTGGCCATGGGAATGATGGTGGACAATGCCATTGTGGTTGTGGATGGGTTCATTGTACGCCGCGAGCAGGGCATGGAGCGCGCTCGCGCGGCCATAGAGTCCGCTTCAATGCCGGCCTGGGCCCTTTTGGGGGCCACCGTGGCGGCCTGCATGGCTTTTTTTCCCGTCTTTTTTTCAAAAACGGCCGGGGGTGAAATTGGCGGCAGCGTGTTCATAGTCGTAACCATTTCCCTGTCGCTGAGTTGGCTCTTATCCCAGACGATCACCCCTCTCATGTGCATGAGCCTGCTTCCCGACCCCAGGAAAACAACTACAAGCGAAGATGCCTACGGGGGGCGTTTTTACCGGCTGTTCCGGACCTTTTTGCACAAGGCGATCCGTTTCCGGGTGTTCTTTTTGGGAGGAATGGTGCTCATTCTTCTGGCTTCCATCGCCGGCTTCGACCGGGTGCCGATCATGTTTTTTCCCGACTCGTCCCGGGAGCAAGTCATGATCGACTTTTGGGAACCGGAGGGGACCACCATCCAAAAAACCGCGACGGACCTGAAGGGCATCGAAAGCCGGCTGCTGAAACTTCCGCAGGTTGAAAACATCAGTTCCTTCATCGGGGAAGGTCCGCCGCGCTTTTATTTGCCGGTCAGTCCGGAGCTGCCCTATCCCTCCTACGCTCAGATCATTGTCAACACAAAAAGCCTGGAAGGGGTCGGTGACGTGATGAAGGACATGGAGCCCTGGCTGGAAGAAAATTATCCTCATGCCCTTACCCGGGTGCGGCGATACGGTGTGGGACCGTCGGACGACTGGAAGTTCGAGGCCCGTTTCAGCGGGCCGGCAGAGGCCGATCCGGCCGTTCTCCGTTCCCTGGCCCAAAAGGGGATGGCCATCCTGGAAGCAAGTCCTTATGCCAAGGAGATCCGCACCAATTGGCGTCACCCGGTCAAGAAGATCGTACCCGTATATGATCAGAACAAGGGAAGATGGACCGGTGTTTCCCGCCAGGATTTGGCGGATGCAACCAAACAGGCCTTTGACGGGCTGGTCGTGGGCCAGTTCCGGGAAGGAGACGATTTGATTCCGCTGATATTAAGGTACCGGGAGGAAGAGCGCCGCTCCGTGGCGGAACATCTGGGACAGTTACAGGTGACGCCGAGCCTTTCCATCGAAAGCGTGCCTCTGGCCCAGGTGACCAAAGACGTGCATGTGGCCTGGGAAGACCCGATTATCTGGCGCTGGGACCGCCGTCGGGCCATCACGGTACAATGCTCCCCCAAGGGCGTCACCTTGCCGACCTTGCGCGACAGCGTCCTCGCCGATTTCAATAAAATCGAATTGCCGTCCGGCTACAAACTGGAGTGGGACGGAGAACACGACAGTTCCAGCCGGGCTCTCCACGGTCTTGTGCCCGGCGCCGTTCCAACCCTGATCACGATGACGCTTGTTATCGTTATACTGTTCAATGCGTTTCGGCCGCCGATTATTATCATGCTGACCGTTCCTTTTGCCTTTATCGGCATCACCTCGGGACTGCTGCTCACAGGCCAGCCGTTCGGCTTCATGGCCGTCACGGGAGCCATGAGCCTGTCCGGAATGATGATCAAGAACTCCATTATTCTGCTGGATCAGCTGAACCTCAACCTGAAAAATGGAATGAAGCCATATACGGCGGTGGTGGAGGCCGCCGTCGCCCGGCTCAGGCCGGTGCTCAACGCCGCCGCAACGACCGTATTCGGCATGGCGCCGCTTCTGCAGGATGTGTTTTGGGTATCAATGGCTGTCACCATCATGTTTGGACTCGCCTTTGGCACGATTTTGACCATGGTGGTGGTGCCGCTACTCTATACCGTTTTTTATCGGATCAAAGCGCCTCAAACGAGGTAGTTGCGGATCTGGTGGGCCCATGCATGTATTATTCTATAAAAAAGTAATCAATCTTGGTTATGGACAAAAACACGTTTTTTCGCCAGGCAACATTGAGCATTTTCAGCAGCTTGAACATCGAGACCGCAAAGAAGCGGTGCATGGATTATTTGAAGGGGTACATGCCGGTCTCCGGTATGTTTTTCGCTCTATACGATCCGGAACTGAACCTCGGCAGGATACTTGCTTCCAACTGGCCTTTTTATTTGCAAAAACCGGACGACACCGTTCCCGTGCCCAGAAAGTCCTGGCACTGGATGAAAGAAAAATGGACCCAGGCGCCCAGGATAACCATTATCAATGATCTGGATAAAGAGGAACCTCCCGTGCAACGGCTCCTGTCCATATTTTTGCCGACAGATTCATCGCTTCTCATCATGGATCTGGCGCTTGACGGGAAACGGCTGGGGATACTGTGTCTGTTCGTGGAAGGCAAAGGTCGCTACACTGAATTCCATGGGAAATTGATTTCCTTGCTCCATGAACCTTTTGCCATAGCCATATCCAATCTCCTTCAACACCAGGAGATCCTTCGGCTTCGGGATATGGTGTCCGACGACAATCGCTATCTTCACCGACAAATCCTGGAGATGACCGGCGACACCATTATCGGCGCGGATTTCGGTCTCAAGGAGGTGACCGAAGCGGTACGACAGGTGGCTCTCCTGAACAATCCGGTCCTGCTCGTGGGCGAGACCGGGGTGGGCAAGGAAGTCTTTGCCAACGCCATTCACTATTCCTCCCCGCGTCAAAACAAGCCCTTCATCAAAGTGAACTGCGGCGCCATCCCTGAAGGACTGATCGACAGCGAATTGTTCGGGCATGAAAAGGGGGCCTTTACCGGCGCCATATCCAGAAAGCGGGGCCGTTTTGAAAGGGCCCATACCGGGACCATTTTCCTGGACGAGATTGGAGATCTGCCTCTTGCAGCTCAGGTGAGACTGCTTCGGGTGCTCCAGCAGCATGAAATCGAAAGGGTGGGAGGGACCGAATCTATCCCGGTGGACGTACGCATCGTTAGTGCCACCCACCGGAACATGGAAGAAATGGTTCGATCGGGCAGGTTTCGTGAAGATCTGTGGTTCCGGCTCAACGTATTCCCCATCACGATTCCACCGCTTCGTCACCGGAAAGAAGACATACCGGCCTTGGCCGCCCATTTCATGGAACGTAAATCAAGGGAACTCAAAATCCATTCTCTGCCGGCATTGGATCGTGGATTACTGGACCGCTTACAGGCGTATCACTGGCCGGGAAACGTGAGGGAATTGGAGAATCTGGTGGAAAGGGCGCTCATCCAAAACCAGATTGCGGGCGGTGAAGGTCCCCTGCGTCTGGATCCCATGCCATTACCTTCTTTCACGGACACGGACCGATTCGGGGTTCATGGGGAAGACAACCGTGACATTTTGCCTTTGGACCAGGCCATGAGAAACCACATTCATAAGGCCCTGGCCCGCACCGGGGGAAAAGTGGAAGGTAAGGACGGGGCCGCGCATATCCTCGGACTGCATCCGAGCACCCTGCGGGGGCGGATGAAACGGCTGGGTATCGCTTACGGAAAAGTCAAACAAAATAAATCGAGGAAAATGAAGCCCGGGCCCGCCATGGGGCTGCCCACGAAATACTCTTTGTCCGCGTTGTGACCGTCCCTGAAGGTGTTGCCGTCCAGGGTCATGTTCCGCTTTCTCGCGCAACCGTTGCCCCAACCGACCAAGATTGTAATGAAACAACTTACGGTGCATTCCCGATAGCCATATTAACCGCGGCAAAGGCGGTACACAGGTTTTCCCTGCTCTCAGCCAGATCGCGCTCTGCCCTCAGTACATTTCGTCTGCCGTCAAGAACCGACAGATAGCTGCCGTTTCCGCCCCGGAAGCGGGCATTCAGGAGCGTGCAGGCTTCCCGGGCATTGTGCATGCGCTTTTGCTGTTTGATGAGCGCCTGCCGGGCGGCCTCATATCGGCTTAAGCCGTCATCGATTTCATGCCAGGCGCCGAGTACGGTCTGATGGAAGGCAATGGCCGCCTCCTGCTGCGCCTTTTCCCTCAGCAGAACCGTATTCTTCAACCGGCCATGGTTAAAAAGCGGCAGGGACAGGCTGGGGCCGATGGACCAGACACGGCTGCCCCAGTCAACAAAATCCTTTCCCTGATAGGAATCGAGCCCCAGTGACGCACCAAGGGTGATGCCGGGATACAGCTCCGCCCGGGCAACGCCGATTTTTGCGGTGGCCTGATGCAGTCTGGCCTCGGCTGCCCGTACATCCGGGCGCCGCAGGGCAACGGTTGAGGGGAGGCCCATGTTCAGCGCCGGCAGATTGTCCTCCTGAACCTTATCCGATTCCCGGCCCCGCGCCTTTAACAGATCCTGCAGCGCACCGGGATGTTCGCCGACAAGCAGCAGAATCCGGTTCATATCCCTGCTTTCCCCGGCCTGCAAAGCCGGAAGCCCCGCCTGAATGGCGGCCAGTCCGGCTTTTTGATCCGCTATCTCGCCGTGATTGATCAGTCCTCCGCTTGCCTGGGCCTGTTGTATGGCCAGGCGTTCTTCAACAACCCGGATATCCTCACGGCTCAGCTGAATTTGCCGCTGGACACGTCGCAGGCTCCAGTATGCGTTTACCAGATCACCGATAACACTTAAGCGGGCCACCTCCAGCATGGCCGCCTGTTCAGCCGCTCCGGCCCCGGCCGCCTCGACGTTTCTCGCCACATGGCCCCAGAAATCGATTTCCCAGGAAAAATCAAGCCCTCCCTGATACCAGGCAAAAGGATCACTCAGGATATCAACCACTATATCCTTGTCAAACCCGATCTCGTCGCCGATCTCATCATAGAGACGGGTGGCGGTGCCATGTTCGCTCAGCCGGTTATACGTTGCCGATCCCGTGGCTTTCAGTTCGGGAAACTGTCGGCTGGAGGTGACCTGCATCTGAATCCGCGCCTGGACAAACCGCAGCGCCGCGGTTTCAATATCCGGGCTTGCGCCGAGTGCCCGCGCAACCAGATCGTCAAGCACCGGATCATGATAGTCCTTCCACCATTCGGTGTGCAAGGGGCCGGAACCGATTTTTGCGTGCAGCGCGTCATCGCCGCTGTGCCAGTCGTCCCAGCTGTCCGGCGCCGCCACATCGGGGCGCGTATAATCGGGACCAAGGGCGCATCCGCCCAGGGAAACAAGCAGCAGAACAGGGAACAATACAATGTGAACCAGATACGACATATCCATCTCCGTTAATAGAGCCGGTTTCTGAACAGCCAGGCCGCGAGCGGCAGGGTGATCATGGCCATGACGGTCATGGGAATGAAGTTGACGGCCACTTCCCGTAAGCCCGCGCCTTCAAGATATACCCGCCGAACCAGATCAATGGCAAAGCGCAGGGGGTTGGCCCAGGTTGCGATTTCAAGGGCGGGCGGCATCCCCTCGACCGGCGTCATCAGGCCGGAGAGCAGCATGAGCGGCATGATCAGCAAAAAGGTATAGAGCATGGCCTGCTGCATATTGACCGACAGGGCGGAGATCGACAGGCCGAGCCCCACCGCGGCGATATTAAAGCAGAGCAGCCCCAGGTAGAGCACGCCCACCGAGCCGTTCATGGGCACCCTGAACCAGAACAGGATAATCAGGAAGATGATGGTGGACTGTATCAGCCCCACACAGATCGCCGGCACCGCCTTGCCGACAAGAATCTGCATGGGCGTCAGCGGTGTAACCAGCAGTTGGTCGAAGGTGACCTGTTCCCGCTCACGGGCAACGGACAGGGCTGAGAGCAGCAGGGTCTGCATCATGCTCAGGGCGGCAATCAGCGCGGGCATGGTGCCCCAGCGCGACTCCAGATTGGGGTTGAACCAGGAGCGGTGACGAATGCTGATGGCCGGCGCCTTTCCGGAGCGCTCCAGATTGAAGCCGGAGACCACCGCGCCGACATAGGCGGCAGCCGCACCTGCGGTGGTTGAATTCCGGCCGTCGAGAATGAGCTGCAGATCCGCCTGATGCCCGGCCTCGAGCTGCCGATCAAAATTCGACGGGATATACAGCACGATCTGGGCATCGCCCCCGGTGATGCATGGTGCGATCTGCCCGGAGGAGTTCAGGGTCGCCACCCTGTTAAAGATGCCGGTGCCGTCGAGGTGCGCGATCAGATCCCGCGCCGCCTGCCCCCTGCTCTGGTTCAGCAGGGCATAGTCCACATGGTTCAGGTCATAGGTGGCGGCATAACCGAACAGCAGGGACTGGATCAGGGCCGGTGCAAAGAGGATGATCCTGTTGGCGGGGTCCTTGAGAATCACCAGAAATTCCTTGCGCAGGAGAAACAGGATACCGCGCAGGGTTTGAATCATTGCCTGCATCGTTCTACCCGATCCTTTTGCGCAGGGTCATGCGCGCGCCATTGATAAAAACCAGGGCGTAGAGACATAAAATGGAGCACTCCTTAATAACCATGGGCCAGTCATTGCCCACCAGAAAGAGCGTCTTGACCATGGGCATGAAATGGGTGGCCGGAAGAAATTGACTGATGGTTCGCACTATGGCCGGGACGTTTCGCAGATCATAGACAAAGCCGGAGAGCATCATGGCCGGCATGAAGCTCGTCAAAAGCGCGATCTGGCTGGCCTGGAACTGGCTTGCGGCGCGCCCGGAGATGAGCAGCCCCATGGACAGCGACACAACCAGGTAGAGGGTGGAGGCGATGACAATCACCACGAGAGAGCCCCGCATGGGCACGTCAAAGATCAGGCTGGCCGCGAGCAGGCAGAGCATCAGGTCGATCAGGCCGACCACCAGATAGGGGACCAGCTTGGCCACCACCAGCTCAAGGGGTCTGGCCGGGGTGACATAAAGGGCCTCAAGGGTGCCCCGTTCCCGCTCACGGACAATGAGCAGGCTGGTGAGAAAGGCGCCGATCAGGGTCAGTACCAGCACAATCAGTCCGGGCACCAGATACCAGGTGCTGATGGCCGGCTCGTTGAACCACATGCGCTGAACAATGTTCACCGAGCCGGTTCCCTCGTCGTTGACCGGACTGCGGTCATACTGCTTGAGGAAATGCTTGCCCACGATTCCGTTGACATAGCTCTCGATGGAATTGGCATTGGTGGTGAGCACGCCGTTGACCAGCAGTTGGGCCTCCGCCCTGTTTTGGGCAAGTTTTTCGGAGAAGTCGGGGAGGATCCGCAGGATGGCCTCCGCGGAACCTGCCAGCATGGCCTGTTCCGCCGCCTGCATGGAGGGATACAGTACTGGCCGGATATACAGATTCCCCCTGAATTCATTGATAAAACTAGAGGCCTGGGGCGAATGATCCTCCTGTACCACGGCCATTTTGACGCCTTTCAAATCAAAGGAAAGGCCAAAGCCGAACAGCAGAATCAGCACCACCGGCAGAACCAGGCCAACGGCCAGGTTGCTGCGGTCGCGCAACAGCTGCCGGGTTTCCTTGCGCACAAGCGCCTGCAGTCTTCCCCTGCGGCCGGAATTGTTCATGCCGTACCTCCCGCGGGCCGGGCAGCGGCTGCGTTGCGTTTTGCCTCGACGATGGAAATAAAGGCGCTGTTCATATCCTGGTTATGTCCCTCGCCCGCCTGGTCGCGAACCTCCGCCGGAGTTCCCAGCGCCACTGTTTTTCCCGCATCCTGAATAACGATGCGGTCGCAATACTCGGCCTCTTCCATGAAATGGGTGGTCACGATAATGGTGGTGCCGTGGTCGGCAAGCCCGCCGATGGTGTACCAGAAGGATCGGCGCGCCAGGGGATCGATGCCGCTGGTCGGTTCATCAAGGAAAAGGATTTCCGGTTCATGCAGAAGCGCCGCCGCCATGGCCAGTCTCTGTTTGTAGCCGCCCGGCAGTTCGCCGCTTTGCGCGTCCCCGTCAAGACCGAACCGTTCCAGGGAAACTGCAATCCGCTGCCGCAGTCTTTTGCCGTGGAGGCCATAGGCGCCGCCGAAAAATTCCAGGTTCTCGCGGACACTCAAGTTGCCGTAGAGGGCGAATTTCTGGGAAACATAGCCGATACGGCCGCGTGCCTTTGCCCTGGCCGTGCGCAGGTTCACACCGGCCACTTCCAGATCGCCGCTGGTGGCGGGCAAAAGCCCGCAGAGCATGCGGAAGGTGGTGGTTTTGCCCGCGCCGTTGGGGCCGAGCAGACCGAAGATTTCGCCCTGCCGAACCGAAAAGCTGGCGCTGTCCACGGCGGTAAAGTCGCCGAATTTTCGTACCAGATCCCGTACCATGATCACCGGCGCATTCCCCGGCGCCTGAGCCGCGGGCGCCGACGTGCCGCCCTGCCGTGCAGAGGCTGCTGCCGGCCCTTTTTCCTGCTGCGCCTCCCGCAGGATAAGCATGAAGGCATCCTCCAGCTCCGCCTTTCGCGACATGGCCGCCGCGCCGCCGGGCAGGTTGAAACGGTTCCGGTCCGCCCCCGGCATGCGTATGAAACGCACCGCATCCCCCCTGGGCACGGCATCGGCAATATGCTCGCTGTCCTCAAGCAGGCGGGCCTGAACATCCCGTGCCCGCATTCCCTGCGGCGGCCGGACAAAACAGGCATGGCCTTCGGCCCGTTTCCGCAGCGCTTCCGGGTGGCCTTGGGCAAGTATCCTGCCTTCATGCATGACCAGGACCTGGTCGCAGCGTTCCGCCTCATCCATGTAGGAGGTGCTGACCAGCACGCTTAAACCGTCTTTTGCAACCAGCTGTTCAACAATTTGCCACAGATCCCTGCGGGAGAGCGGGTCCACCCCGACACTGGGCTCATCCAGCAGCAGCAGCTCCGGTGAGCGGACCAGGGTACAGGCAAGACCGAGCTTCTGCTTCATTCCGCCGGAGAGTTTGCCCGCCGGTCGCGCGGTGAAACGGTCCATGTCCGTCATCTCCAGCAGGCGTTTGAAATTGCTGTGGCGATAGGCCTCCGACACGCCGTGCAGGTCGGCATAAAGCGTCATGTTCTCCATGACGCTTAAATCTTCATACAGGCCGAATTGCTGGGGCATATAGCTGAGTCGATCCTGCACCGCCTGGGGCTTTTCGACCACATCGATGCCAAGCACCGCAAGACTGCCGGATGAAGGGGCCAGCAGCCCGGCAACCATGCGGATCACGGTGGTCTTGCCGGCGCCGTCAGGGCCGACCAGGGCGGTCAGCTTCCCGGGATGGACCCTCAGGCTGATGGAATCAACCGCCGTCAGCGGCCTGCGGCCCGGAAAGGTTTTGGCCAGATCAGTGGCAACAATGATGTCTTTTGCGGTGTCAACAATCTGATCATTCATTGGTCTGCAGCTTTACCGTCACAGGCTGTCCCATGCGCAGGATATTTTCCGGATCCTTGACAAAGACCCGCACCTCATAGAGAAGGCTGGTTCGCAGCTCCTCGGTCTGTACGGATTTCGGCGTAAATTCCGCCACCGAGGATATATAGCCGACCTGCCCCGCCACCGGAATGTCCGGACGGCTGTCAGTGAAAACACTGGCGCCCATTCCCGGCTTTATCCGGCCGAGATCCTTTTCCCTGGCATAGACCCGCACCCATTTGGGATCCGTTAATGCCAGGGTGTACACCGGCTTTTGGGAAGAGGCCATGTCGCCCGGCTCAAGCAGGCGGGCGCGGACAACCGCGTCAATCGGCGCCTTGAGCTTGCCCAGTTCAATCCGGTGCAGAATCAGGTCAAGATCGGCCTGCATTTCCTTCAGCCTGGCTTCGGCACGCTCACGTTCCTCTATCCGGGCGCCCAGTTCCAGAAGCGTCAGGCTTTCCCGCATCTCCTCGACTTTGGCCCGTGCCGCACGGTCGTCACTTTTTGCTTTGGCAAGTTCCTGCCTGCTGACGCCTCGTCCGCCGGTGTTTTTGGAAATACCCGCCAGTCTGAGCAGGTCATCGTGGGCATAGGCCGCCTCCGCCCGTGCCGAGGCAAGTCGTGCCTTTCCCTGCGCAATTTCCTGGGGACGCGATCCGGCCTGTAATTCCAGAACGGTCTGTCGCTGTGCCTCCAGTTTTGCCCGTGCCTGCTGCGCCTGAATGGAAAGCGTCCGGGTATCAAGGGTTGCGACCTGTTGGCCGGCCTTCACCGAATCTCCTTCCTGCACGGGCATGGCAGCGACCCGTCCATCTTCCTCAAAAGCCAGTGAAACCTGGCGGATATCAATATTGCCCAGCAGGGTGAGCTCCTGTTTTCCGCTTTCCTTTGAACCGCAGAACTGATATTTTTGATCGCCCATGGTCAGGGCAATGTTTTTGTCCCCCCGGCATAGCAACAGGCCGGCGCCCACGATAACCAGGAGCAGCACCACCGGGATCAGTATTTTTTTCATTCTTTTCCTTTGGACTCCCCATATGTCGGAATCAATTCTTGATTACCATCGTGATTCAGGTTAAGTTTAAATATGTTTTAAACTAAAGTTTAAATTAAATTTAAATTAATATGCAAGCTAATTTTCCACCGTGTCGTGATATTTCAGATAAGAGGTTGATTTAATGGCGATAAAAAGGAGAAAAGACGGGAAGGAGACCCGCACGCAAATTCTTGAGGCAGCGGGAGCACTCATTGCCGAAAAGGGATTTGCCCACACCACCAACAAATCCATTGCGGAGAAAGCCGGTGTGGACCTGGCCTCGATCAACTACCATTTCGGAGGAAGAGAGGGATTATATCAGGCGGTGCTAGCGGAAGGACACAAGTCTTTCATCGATTTTGACGAGCTCGCCCAACTGGCCGAAAGCATCCGGGAGCCACGGGAAAAGCTGGGCCGGTTCCTGAAGCGGCTCATCGAAAATCTGTTAAGCGTACAGGGATGGCAGTCCAGGATCTTTCTCCAGGAATTTTTATTCCCTTCCAGCCGGACGGCGGAAGCAATACAAAAGGTTGTTATGCCAAAGGCATCATATCTTATTAAAATTCTGCATCAAATTACCGGGGTTCCCGAAACGGATCCGGTGATGAAGCATTGTCTGATAAGCATTATGGCTCCCGGCGCCATCCTGCTGTTTGCAGGTGGCGAGGGGATAAGCCCCATAGGCCTGCAAAAAGACCGGGAAAGCAGGCGCCGCTTTATTGAGCATCACATTAAATTTTCCCTGGCCGGTCTCGATGCTGTTCGTGACGAGTATCACAGGAACAGGAGAATGGAAAAATAGGGAAAGACTTTATATGTTGTGTACTCATACATATGTGTACTCATACATAAGGGAAGTAAGGTGAATTTCCAATCAATTCTTGAAGAAACAAAAGTATTCCTGTATCATCCGGGTAAGCAGGATGGACGACAGTAAGCAAAAAGGTAAACCGTAGCACAAAGGCTTATGGAGAGGGGAATTGAGCCTTTGTTGAGATGGAATGTATTTGCCAACGTTAAACTGAATAAGGGGGGCAAAATGGTTGCAATCAAAAAAAGCTATTGCGGACTTTGCCATCCGCGCTGCGGCACTTTGCTGCATATTGAAGACGGCAAAATCGTCAAAGTGACGGGCGATCCGGACCACCCGGTCACCCGGGGCGTTATCTGCGAGAGGGGGCGGCTGATGCCGGATCATGTCCATCACCCCCAGCGCCTGAACTATCCCTTGAAACGCAAGGGAGAAAAAGGCAGCGGCCAATGGCAGAGGCTGACATGGGACCAGGCCCTGGACGAGGTGGCGGAAAAACTTTCAACGCTTAAAGCCGGATACGGCGCCGAAACCCTGGCCTTCACCCACGGGACCAAGCGGACCTACCATTGGGACTGCCGCAGGTTCTTCAACCTGTTCGGCTCACCCAACACCTGCGGGGTGAACAACGTCTGCATGTGCCCGAGTTACGCCACCGAATACGCTACCTACGGCGGCATGAGCATGCCTGGTCCCGTCAGAGCTTCCTGTATTGTCCTCTGGGGCGCCAATCCGGTCAATTCCGATCCCGTCGGTCTCTATGCCGAACTGGTTCGTGCCAAAAAACAGGGTGTCCAACTGATCGTGGTTGAACCCAGACGCACAAAAGAGGCTGAAATGGCGGATCTCTGGCTCCAGATCCGGCCGGGCACGGATGTGGCCCTCATGCTGGGCTGGATCCGCCTGATTATCGAGGAGGGCCTGTATGACAAAGCGTTCGTGGACAACTGGACCATCGGCTTTGAGGATCTGAAAGCCGCCGCGGCGGACTATTCCCCTGAAAAGGTGGCTAAAATTACCGGCATCCCCGCGGAGCTTGTCGTAAAAGCGGCCCGCATGTATGCCGCTGCCAAACCCGCAACCATTCCCTGGGGCTACGGCCTGGACAAACAAGGCATCAATGCCACCCAGTGCGCCCGGGCCCGGGCCATTCTCAGGGCCATCACCGGCAATCTGGAGGTTCCGGGCGGGGAAGCCCTCAGCATGGCCGGGGACATCGGCAAAATCATCGACTGGGAAGCCCTCGAGATGAATGAGAGCATCTCCGCAAGCCAGCGGGCCAAACAACTGGGCGCCGATATGTATCCTTTTTTCGGGTTTCCCGGATGGGAGAAGAACCAGGCGGCCAACAAAAAACTGCCCGAAGGCTACATGGCCGCCCCGGAAGCATGGCACTCCAACCTGGCCCATGCCAGGGAGGTGGTGAACGCCATGATCACCGGCAAACCCTATCCCGTGAGAGCGGCAATCTCCCTTGCAAGCAATCCGCTGCTCTCCTTTCCCAATACCATGCAGGTGTTTGAAGCGCTAAAGGCCCTCGATCTCTATGTGGTGATGGAATACTACCTGACCCCTTCGGCGGCCCTTGCCGATTACGTGTTCCCGGCCTCTTCCACCGTGGAGCAGCCGGAACTTTGGCTGACCCGGGATTTCTGCATGCCCTGTCCCCGGGGAATCGAGCCCCTATACGAACGCCGCAACAGCTATGATTTCTACCGGGGCCTTGGCCTCCGTCTCGGTCAGGAGGCGCACTGGCCCTGGGAAACGGTGGAACAGGTCTACGATTATTGCCTGGCGCCCATCGGACTGACCTTCAAAGCGTTTTCCGACCAGTACGGCATTTTCGGGGAGCGGGAGTTCCGCCTGTACGAAAAATACGGGTTTGGCACGCCTTCGGGTAAGGTGGAGCTTAAATCTTCGATTTTCGAGGAACTGAACCTGCCGCCCCTTCCGGTGTACCGCGAACCGGTGTTAAGTCCCGTGGGAAGTCCCGACCTGGCCCGGGAGTATCCCTTTGTTCTCATCACGGGGAGCCGTTTTAAGCCCATGTATCATTCCGAGCACAGGCAGATCGAAAAGGCCCGTAAAAAACATCCCGACCCCGTTGTCACGATCCATCCGTCCACCGCGGAAAAATCAGGCCTTGCCGCCGGCGACTGGGCTGTCATTTCCACGCCTTCGGGAAAGATACGCCAGAAGGTCCGGGTTTCGGATTCCATCCGCGAGGACATGGTCGACCTGCAGCACGGATGGTGGTTCCCGGAAAGTGATGAGAAACTGCCGGAGCTCTTCAAAGTGTTTGAGTCCAACGCCAATATCCTGTGCCCGGACGACCCCGAGTATTGCAGTCAGGAAACCGGCAGCTGGCCCCACTCCGCGCTGCTGTGCAACATTGAAAAGGAGATTTCGAATTGAGCTTGGTTAGACTGTGACCAAAAGGAGAACATCATGAAAGCAATCAACTACAGCGAGTATGGAGGCCCCGAGGTCCTGAAGGTGGTCGATGTCGAAGAACCGCATGCCGGGGCGGGGCAGGTGCGGATTGCCGTTCGCGCCGCCGGTGTCAACCCCGCGGACTGGAAACGGATGACCGGGTATCTCCGTGATATCTTCCCGGTCGAATTCCCCGCCGGGGTGGGTTTCGAAGCCTCCGGGATCGTGGACGAGGTCGGGGAGGGCGTGACCGGCGTCGCCGTCGGCGCGGCCGTTTTCGGCCTCGGTGTCGATACGCTGGCGGAGTACGCCGTGCTTTCGAGTTGGGCCGTCAAGCCGGACGACATGCCGTTCGAGGTCGCCGGGGGCCTGGCCGTGGTTTCGGAAACCGCGCTGCGCAGCCTTGACCAGGTGGGGGTAAGCGCGGGCCAGACACTTCTGGTGAGCGGCGCCGCGGGCGGGGTGGGCTCCGCCGTGATCCAGTTCGCGCGCCATCGCGGGATCACCGTCATCGGGACGGCAAGCACGCCCAAACATGACTATCTGCGCGGGCTCGGCGCCATCCCGACGACGTACGGGCCGGGCCTGGCCGAGCGTGTGAGAGAACTCACGCCCCGGGGCGTGGATGCCGCCCTGGATATCGCCGGCTCGGGCATCATCCCCGAGTTGATCGATATGGTTGGCGATCCTTCGCGGGTGCTCTCCATCTCCGACTTCTCCGCGCCGGAGCATGGCGTGCGGTTTTCCACCAGCCCCCGGGAGCATCCGGAACGCGCCCTTGCGGAGGGTGCACGGCTCTATTCCGAAGGTGCCTTGCGCCTGCATGTCGAAAAGACCTTTCCGCTGGCGCAATCCGGAGAAGCCCAGGCCCTCAGCATGGACGGGCATGTTACGGGCAAGATCGTCATTTGCGTGAGCTGAGCGCTGTTTCAAACCACCTGGGTCAAAGCCGTCCCATCTCGCCATTACGATAACGGCTGAATGCGAGCTCTATCTCCGCCGGTGTGTTCATAATGAAAGGTCCATGGACCGCAACAGGTTCCTTGGAATCCTGCCCGGCGAAGAACAAAATGCGGGCTTCACCTTGTGGCGCCATATGTATCTCACCGCCTTCATCGTCGGCGTGGATGCCAATCGCCTGATTTTTTTCAAGCTGATGCGATTGCGCATCGGCGCCCATGCGCACCGTTCCGGAAAGCACATACACCATGGCGTTCCAATTCGACCGGATGGTTTGCTCATAAGGCGCAACCAAAGTCACGTCCATGAAATCAAAAGGCTCGACCTGTTCGACAGGCGAAACGGCGTCGCCCAAAGCTCCGCTTAATACCCGAATGCGGTTGCCTGCGTCCGTTTCAACAACAGGAATATCCGCGTTTGAAAGATAAAATACTTCCGGCGCAATGTGTTTGTTCTTGCTGGCCAGGTTGACAAAAAGCTGCAGTCCATGCACCGTCTTTCCGGTCACTTCCGGGGACTCGTCATGAATGACACCGCTGGCGGCTTGCGTCCACACCATTTCACCAGGTTGGATCAGCACATTATTGCCTAGGGAATCCCGATTGCGCATTGCGCCTTGTGCGTCTTCGAATATGTAAGTGATGGCTGAAAATCCGGCATGTGGATGCGGTGCGAAGGTCGGGCCACTCATTACAAAATGATCAAATCCCATTATCGGCTCGATAAATCCCCTCAGGCGGCCACGTTCCAGGCGGTGGGCGGAAAAATGATCGCCGAGACTTGATTGGGTCGTTTTTGCGATTGCTGAAAGATGTAGGCTCATTTGTATACCTCCCGTTGCTTGATTGAAGCATCGCCGCGCGCCCGATGATGCTCACAGCATGCTTATGCCGTGAAAAAGTCGATCAGTGCGGCAAGCAGAGCTTCCGGCTTTTCCTCGGCCGGGAAATGGCCACAATCGGGAATGATCAGCGATTCGACATTCGTCGCCAGGCTCCGCTGTTCGATCTCCACCATGGGCCCGCATGCCAAGGCGCCGGCAAAGGCAAGAACAGGCACGGAAACCTTCGTTTCCATGTGATGACGGACCTGCGGGATCGTTTCATCGATGGCGCGGTAATAGTCGAAGCTCGCCTTCAGGGTTCCGGGAACCCGGCGCAACAATTCGATATGGAAATCACGGGCATATTTCGGCACCGCCTCCGGGGATCCGGCCTTGGAGGCGAACTGGTAGTTGAAATAGATGTCCTCGCGGCCCTCCACGAGCCGCTCGTTCACATCCAGCGCGCGATTGAAATTAAAGTGCCACAGAAAATCGCTCATCCGCCGGTCGTCAGGGATCAATGCCGGCGATGGCGAGGCACCGGGGATGGTTCCTTCCCCGAGGGCTATTCGGCTGATCCGTTCGGGGCGGCCGGCGGCCATTGCGTAGCCGACCATCACACCGATATCATGTCCCGCCATCGCAAAGCGATCGTGGCCAAGCACGTCCATGAGATTGAACATGTCGTCCGCCAGTGTATCGACGTCGAAGCCGGCCGCGGGCTTGTTGGAAATGCCGAGCCCCCGCGGATCGACCGCAATTACCGTGAAGTGCTTGCTCAGCGGCAGCATCAGGTAACGCCATGCAAACCAGCTTTGCGGCCATCCGCAATGCAGAAGCAACGGTTCGCCGCTGCCGCCGATGACAGCGTGCAGCCTGATCTTTCCGGTATCGACCCGGAAACTCTCGAAAGCCTCCGCGAACCCGTCGGGAAGCCGAGGAACACCCGTGACCGATCCGAACCCGGACAAAGGGGTGATATGCTTGGAAACGATCGTCATATGATTAAACCTCTCACGTAGATTTTACGGACTTAACCGTTGGCGTTTTTGCCTTCCGCAATACCCCGTATTTCTTGAGCATTCTTGCCGTCATGGTTTCCCTGGCCTTTTTTTCCGCCGGGGTCACCGCTTCAAACACCAGGGCCTGTCCGGGACAGGTGCTCACGCAGGGGGGATCGAAGCCGGCCGCGGCATGGTCAGCGCACAGATCGCACTTTTGCATGGTCTTGTCCTCCCCGAACTGGGGAACCCCGAAGGGGCAGGCCCGGGCACAGGTCCGGCAGCCGGTGCAGCGCTCCGTATCCACAAGTACCCGGCCGTCTTCGGCGTTCCTGAAAATGGCGTCGGCCGGGCAGGCGGCCATACAGGCAGGCGTCGTGCAATGCAGGCAGGCCAGGGAGAACCCCGTGCTTTTCACCTCGGGATAGGCCCCGTCCCAAAGGTTGAGAACCCGGCGGTAACGGATCCCGTAAGGCAGGTTCCGCCACAGCTTGCACGCGGTTTCGCACCCGAGGCACTGGGTGCATTTTTCAGGATCGAATGAGATCAGATATGCCATCAACACGCTTCTCCTTGGGATTCCACAACTTTTTCGACCTCTACCAGGGTCTGGCTTGACATCGCCGTCACCATGGGATCGTAGGCCTTTTCCGGGTCTACGCTGTACAGGAGGTTTACGTTGGCGCCGCCGTCCAGCAGGGGATAATCCGCCATGCCCAGTTCACGGCAGCCCTGCCACCAGCCGTGAAGGAGCATGACGGTATCGGGACGTATGCCGGGATAGCGTTCGGCCCTGACCTTGAGCCGGCCGTGGGGGGAGGTCAGCCACACCCAATCTCCGTCGGCGATACCCCGGGCCGCGGCCGTGTCGGGATGGATGTGCAGCACGGGATCGGGCTGAATCTCCCGCAAACACGGAACGTTCCGCTGCCACGACGCACTGAAGTTCTTCGAGGTATGGTAGTCGGAAAGAATGAGGGGAAAGGTTGCGGCAATTTCCGGGGTGGCGGAAAGGCTTTCCGGCGGCTCCCGCCATTCGGGCATGGGCGGAAAACCCTCCTGTTCAAAGCTGGTGTTGTACAAGGCCACCCGGCCCTGGGGAAGAAAGGGGCGCTTGTCCAGGCGGGGGCTTGGGCGGCGAAAGACCTGTTCGTACTTTTCGTATGCGGGAGGCGGGGGCGGGGGATAGGTGATCCCGGTGGGATGCCGCCGTAAGGTTTCCATGTCCGTGCCAAGGGGCGAAAGCTGGTCATCCATGCACGCCGTGACGTCCCCCTGCCAGAAATCGTCACCATAGCCCATGGCGCAGGCCAGGTCCAGGATGAATTCGAACATGGACTTATAGGGACCCAGGGGCGGGATGACCCGGTTGGTCGGCATGAGCCAGCGCGGCCCCATCTGGAATGGATGGTCCGTTTCGTAACCGGTGGCCAGCGGTATGACGATGTCGGCCCAGGGCAGTTCGGCGGTACGCATCACATCCGCGGTCACGAAAAATTCAAGCTTTTCCAGGGCGGCCATGACATTCCGCGTCCCCCGGGTGCTTGCCAGCGGCTGGGTGCCCGGTGCGATCAGTCCCCTGACAGGATAGGGATCCTGTGTCAGCACGCTCTCCAGGATGCGGTAATAGGCCGATGTGGGCCCTTCGATGAAGGGCTGGAAGGGCATGGGAAACTCCGGTGCCACCAGTTTTCCGACATATTCCGGTGTATACCGTTCCCGGAGGGCGACGGTTTTGGGGCCGGCGCCGGGCGGCAAGGTCAGCAGATTACCGCCCGGCCGGTCCAGGTGGCCCGTGACGGCGATGAGCATGGCAATGGCCCGGATGGTGTCGCAGGCCGACGGGGCGTGCTCCAGGCCGTTGCCCACTTCGATGGCGGCTTTGGGGCAGGTGGCGTAATCCCTTGCCACCTGTTCGATCTGCGCCGCGGGAACGCCGGTGACGGTTTCGGCCCAGGCCGGGGAGTACTGCCGGACATGGGCCGCAAGCGCTTCGAATCCGTAACACCACTGCGCAACGAACGCGTGGTCGATCAGATCCGCCCCGATTACCACATGCAGCATGGCCAGGGCCAGCGCGGCATCCGTGCCCGGCCGCACAGGCACCCAGGTATCGGCCAGGCCCACGTCCGGCTCCACCGAGGGCTTTATGGCGATAAGGCGCGCCCCCCGCTGCCGGGCCGCCATAAAGGCCCGGGCCCCCGGCGCCACGGGGGCCGAAAAAATCGGCTGGCTCCCCCAGTAGATGATCATGTCGCTGTTGTTGTAATCCGACGCCGGCCAGTCCGCGAACGTGTACATGAAGGCGAAGGCCCGCTGAAGCACGCAAATGCCGCTGTGGCCGTAATTCGGAGAGCCGTGGACCACGGCCAGGCGCTGAAGAAGATCGCTGTAGGACCGCTTGGCGGGAGAGAGGATGGCCAGGGATTCCGGGCCGTACCGCTCTTTTTGCCGGAGCAGGGTTTCGGCGACCTGGGCGACGGCCTCATCCCATCCGATCCGTTCGAACCTGCCCGCCCCCTTCTTTCCGATGCGCCGCAGGGGATGGGTCAGGCGGTCTTCGGAGTAGACCCACTGGGGAGCGGCGTGCGCCTTTGCGCAAAGGGCGCCCCTATTGTTGGGGGACTCGTCCATGCCCGCAACCCGGACGAACCGTCCGTTTTTCGTAAAGGCATAGACGCCGCACCCCCCTCCGGGCCCGCCGGGGCCGCACATACCGCACACCGTCGGGACAACGCCTTCGCCCCTGGCGCGGGCCAGGTCACACGCTTGTTGCCAATTCATATCTTGTCTCCCGTTTGGGTGAGCCGGAAGTATATTTCCTTTTTGTTCCGAGGTCTTCGATGCTGTGACTGTCCCTGATGCGGAAGTCCCCCTTGTGCCGCCTACACCTTATCGGCTGTGCCTGCGAAATGCGTGGCGTGGCGGCCGCAGAAGCACCAACAGCAAGCAGGCCAACAGTATCTGTATCCACCAGATTCCCGGTACGCCGCCCACAACACCCTGCCCGACCCATTTTTTGGTGATTGCGCTCAGGTTGTAATACACGGCGAAAACTAAAATCCCGAGGGGCACTTTGGTGTATTTTCCCTGCCTTGGGAAGGATCGGCTCAATGGTACGCCAAGAAGAGCCAACAGGATGGTTGAAAACGGCGCCGTCAGTCGCCACTGTAATTCAGCGAGCGCTTCCGGATGATCCGAATGCCACAGTTGTTCGGTTGAAAATGCCTTCGCTTTTTGTTTCAACGGTTCCACATTGTTGGACGTCAGGGACATTTCCAGATTCCTGAACTGTAAAATTTTCCATGTCTTTTCGGTTTCGGAAAACGTGTACAAACGACCGTTTTGAAATACCAGAACAGGTTCCGGGGTCGTATTCCGGAAACGCTGTGTGGCACTCTCCGCATAAACGATTTCCAGTTCACCATGGCGCTTGATCTGCATAAATACATGCAGGGCGCGATGTTTGCCGTGATCAACCTTGTCTGCAAAGAGGACCCTTTCGCCATCCTCGATTTCATAAAAATTTCCACCTTTCATTCGCGTGATATCAAAATCCACCTTTGCTCCGGTCTTCAATTCAAAAAACTGATTCCATGCCCAGGGGCGAATGTACAGAGAAAAACAGGCTACGATCATACCGGCCGTAACGGCTAAAAGCATAACAGGTTTCAGCACGCGAACCATGCTTATGCCGCAGGCAGACATGCCGGTCATTTCAGCATTCATGTAAAAGCGGCCAAAGGCAATCATTACCGATAAATACAGGGTCGTCGGCAACAACACCTCCAGGGAAATGGCGATTCTGAGCAGAACCAAAAGGATGACCGTGGAACCCGGCAACTGTCCCTGGACCGCATCCTCCAGATACCGGGTGGCGATATAGGACCCGAAAATACCCATTAGCACGGTACATATCGTCATCGCGGGCTTGGATATTTCACGCATGATGTAACGATCAATAATCACATCCCATCCCACCTTTTTTGCCGTACCCGTCGGAAACGACCCGGTCCGCCTGTTCGAGATCAGCGGTATAATCCACTTCGCACCAACGCAACCCGGTGATGGAACAGGTCCACACCGGCATGACCCGGGCCATTTCATCAATCACGGACAGATACCATTTCCCGCCGGCCATTGGGTCGCCCAAGGCCTTTTTCAAGGCATTGCGAAATAACATGGGGCCCTCCCCACGAAACAGGATCATGCCGATGGATTCTCCTTGAACCTTGTCATGAGGAATATCTTTCCCGATTTTGACAAGTCGTCGACCCTCCATTTCCACTTTCATGTCATCGGCGTCATACAGGTCTTTATGATCCACGACAACCGTTACCGGACGATCGGGCGATGCAAAAAGACGTTTCGGTATGTCGGTCTCAAAGAGGGTGTCACCATTTAAGAGGATAAAATCCTCGTCCATTTCATGGCGTGCGGCCCAACAGCTCACCAGGTTATCCGTTGTGGCATATGCCCGATTATAGCAGGTTTTTATTCGTCCGGACCCATAGGACCGCTGAAGGACCGCCTTGACCTTTTCCCCATGATACCCCGTTACGACAATGATCTTATCGACCCCGCATTGGTGTAGTGCATCGATCTGCCATTCAATCAATGTCTTTTTTTGAATCGGCAAGAGACATTTCGGAGTTTCAGCCGTCAGCGGCAACAGCCGTTTCCCCTGCCCGGCGCTTAAAATGATCGTTTTCATAAGCAGCTCTGGATTATGATCTCGGATTAGGTGTTTGGACGATGACCATTCCCGCCGGCTGAAAACCTTTACGGCCAGAGGCCGAATGCAGAAGGAAATCCGCAATAGCCTTGGCGCCTCTTTCGGCCGCCGTGGTTTCCCGCTCGGTATGGAACGTGTAAGCAAAAGCCTCCCGCTGCCTTTTGATAAACCGATGATGAGTGGCGAATGCCTGCTTCAACGCCTGAATGAACTCCGTCTCCATGTTTTCAACCACCTGTCCCAACGTCCAGTGAAGATAAGCAGAATTGCCCTGCCAGGCGACCTTATGGGCGTTCAGAAAAATACAGGGCCGGGGTTCCAGTAAAAATTCATAGACCTGACTGCTCACGTCCCCGAGATAGATATCGGCTGCCAGCATATAGGTCATGTCTACTGAAGCGTTGCTGCCCGTATCAATATGAATATTCGGCGCCTGGCGATATTTCCGGGGCAGGAATGCGCCATGTCGGATGTTTCTTTTAAAAAGCACCACATGGGGCGCGAAAATCAGGTTGACATCCCTGTTGTTAAAAAAATATTCAAGAACCTGCAACCCCATGGTCCTCCAGGAGGATTCCGATTGGTCGAAATGGGGGTTGTACACGACGATGGGGTTGTCATTGTTGAACAGTCGTGGAATTTTCCGCTTCAGGCCTTGGACGACCTCGAATTTTGGGTAGCCTGCCACAGCGAAGCGTCCCTCACGCAAGAATCCCAGGGCGTTGAGTCGGTCCACATATTTTTGACCCGGCAGGAGTGTGAAATCGAAGGCCAACGAACGGTCACGGTCAGCAAATCCTCCTTTTCTGTCCCCCGCGCCATGACGGGTGTGGATCATGATCAGATCCTTCAATCCGTAGGTCATACGCAGGTGCATGCAGGTGCGCTCGGGCGCTACAAGGGCATCCAACCCCCGAAAAAAACGGAGGTTATGACGCAGCAGGGTCCTTTTCCGTATGAACAGCCATCTGGACACGATCGGGTCGATTTTTCCGTAATGCCAGGGAACCGTCAACATCAGGGATTTACAGCGATGCCCCGGGTACAGGTTTCCGATGGCCTCGACAAAATCCATCTCCTGACGGGATGCGCACGCAACCATCACTTCCATACCCTGATAGCGGCGCGACAGTTCAAATGCATACGGCACTGCATGAGGCACCTGGTGAGGAAAATAATGATTAAAAAGAAATCCGATTCTCAATGCGACACCCGAAATCTCCCATGGAGACCCTTTTTGTGATTCCAGCGCCCATTCAGGCGGACATTGCCGCCGGTTGCCAATGCCCCGCGTGGTCTTCCACAAGTCCGGCCTCACCGTTTTTCAGTTGAAAAACCCTGTCCGCCTCATGGAATATGGCCTCTTGATGTGAAATCGCCAGGATCGTGAGTTTTCCTTTCAGGCCGCCCAACGTTCTGCAGATATCCGCCTCGCTGACGGGATCCAGCGCGCTGGTGGCCTCATCCAGGATCAAGAGCCGCGGTTTGTGCACCAGCGCCCGCGCAATGGTAATCCGCTGCCGTTGGCCGCCGGAAAGCCGCACCCCCCGTTCGCCCACGACGCTATGAATTCCTTCAGGCATTTCCATTACAAAATCCAAGGCCCCTGCATCACGAAGAGCCCGCTCCGCATCTTTTTCCGTAAATTCAGGGGAGCCCAGGGTCACATTAACAAGCACGGTGTCATGCAAAAGCAGTGTTTCCTGGGGTACATAGCCGATCATCCCGCGCCAGGCCCGCAGGTCCGCCTTGGTCAAAGGCAGATCATCGATCCATACGGCGCCTTCCTGAGGAGTTAAAAGACCGGTGATCAAGTCCACGACGGTCGTCTTCCCCGCGCCGGAGGCCCCTATGATCGCTGAAAAAGATCCCTTCGGGAAGCATAAGGAGGCATTTTTCAGGATATAACGCTTCTCATAGGAAAACCAGATGCCTTCAAGACGAATCGAATGGCAAAAAGCGGGTGGCGTCGTTCCGGCAGTGTACTCCCGCGCTTCCTGCGTCTCCTTGATCTTGGAACACAGGGACCAGTAGGCGCTCTCGGCAATGACAAGGGCCTGATATTCTTTTTGAGCTTTTTGCAGTGTCTTCAGTATCTTGGACAACATATAGGTCATGAGTAACACGGTGGCGAGGGGCAGGCGCCATCGCGCAAGCGCCACATACAGCCCAAAGGCGAAAAAGACCATAATCAGGGGCTCCTGCAGTGCCTGAAGGGCTTCCCGGCTGAATACCTGTTTCTGCAAGGCCTTGTTCAGATGTCTGGTTTTGGTTTGAACCATGTCCTCCGCCATGTTTTCCCGGGCCATGGCCTTGAGCGGCTTTATGGATTGAAGCGTATCGGTCAAAAGCGAAAGTAGGGATTTGAGCAGGCTGGTTTGGCTTTTCCCCGCCTTTTTCGCATTGGTGACAAGACGTCTGAGGGCGGACAATATGATGATGCCGGCGCTCAACGTGATGAGGGTCGCCTTCCAGTCCAGCATCAAGGCCACCACACCGTATACGGCCGCATGCATGACAAAGGCCATGACCCTGATTCCCTGCAGATAGGCATCGGCTGATCGGCCGGCCTCCGTGGCGATGGCGTTGGTGAATCGACCGATGGGCTGGCGTACATAATACTCCCAGTTCGTCGCAAACAGGCCGCGAATCAGGGAAAGGCGCAGATCGGTCGCCAGTTGGGCAACCATGTATCCGACCCGTTTATTGGCCAGGAGCACCAGAGCGGCTTTCAGCATGATGCTGAAGGAAAAAGCAAGCAGCAGAAAATTGAGCGTGGGGGCAATGCCCAGCGCGCTCAGAAAGCCGGTGACGGCCCTTTCAAGCGCGGATTCGGAATGCGGCGACGTGCCGCCACTCGAAACGCCGGGAACATCCATGGCCATACTCAGCAAGGGCAGCAGCATCGAGATGCCGAAGCCTTCGGCAATACCGGCGAAAAGCATGGCCAGAAGTGCAATTACGCTGTGAAAGGGGTAGCGCCGGATCAGGGTGAAGATTAATCGCATTTTTCAATACTATCATTCAGAGAATGATTTGTTTCAGGGAAACAAACGCATCGCCGATTTTTTCAATCTGCTCCCTTGTGTGGGAGGCGCTCAGGCTTAAGCGAAGCAATGCCGTCCCCTCCGGTGTGGCCGGCGGCAATACCATATTGACATAGATCCCGCGATCCAAAAGCCCCTTCCAGATGGCGGCCGTTTTTTCCGAGTCCTGGCAGTTGATGGCAATAATGGGGCCCGGAGCGGGTCCAAGGCTGAAACCCGAGTCTTTGAGCCGTCGATACAACAGATGGGCATGATTCCAGAGCCGGTGTCTCAGCTCAGGCTGAGAGCGCAAAACCTTCAGCGCCATGCGGGTGGAGGCGATGGTCGAAGGCGATGACGACGCCGTAAAGACATAGGCACGGCTTCCATAGCGAACGAGATCGATTTCCGGATGATCGCTGGTGCAAAAGCCGCCGATGGCCCCAAGGCTTTTGCTGAATGTACCCACGATAAAATCAACGCTATGTTCAACGCCCGCCTCTTCGGCCAACCCGCGCCCCGTTTCTCCGAGCACCCCCAAAGAATGCGCTTCATCGATGAGCAGATATGCCCCGTAACGGTGCTTAAGGGCGGCGATATCCGCCAAAGGCGCCCGGTCCCCCAGCATGCTGTAAAGGCCTTCCACAACAATCAGCACGTTGGTTTTTCGTTTTTCGAGCCTGCGGAGGCGTTTTTCCAGATCTTCCATGTCATTGTGCCGGAAACGAATTACATCCGCCCCCCCCATCCGGGCTCCGTCATAGATGCTGGCATGGCAATCCGCGTCCAGGAGAATCACTTCTCCATGGCCCACGAGGGTTGATAACATTGCCAGGTTAGCAACATAACCAGTTGAAAATACAATTGTTTTTTTTCGACCAAGAAAATCGGACAGTTCCTGTTCCAAAGCGACGTGCCCTGAAAAAGTCCCGTTGGCCACCCGCGAACCGGTCGTTCCGGTGCCTTCCCTCCGGATTGCCCGGCATGCCGCGCGGATACATTCGGGATGGAACGTCAGACCTAAATAGTTATTTCCGCCGGCCAACAGCATGCTGCGGCCGTTTACAACGACTTCGGTGGGAGAAACCACCTCCTCCATTACCACACTGAAAAACGCGCTGTCTTTTTGTTCCAGGGCCTGGCGGGTTTCAGCCAATTTTTGAAATTTATCAAAAATGCCCATCAATCGTCCTCTGCCAATAATTTTTGGATCTGCAGGGACAGGTCCCCGACCGTTCGAATATCGGAAAGGATATTTATGGGAATGGAAATATCAAATCGGTCTTCTATCATTACCAGAATTTTCATGGTCTTCAAGGAATCGATGGACAAATCAGCCACCAGGTCCGTCTCCGCCGTAATCTCCACCCCCCCCTGCGCCAATGGTCTCAATATATCCAGAATCTGCACAAAGATCTCGCTATTGGACTGCATGATACCCTTCTTTCATCTTCTATTATTTGCCATAACGCCCCTGCAACGTTCGCCGCAGGCCTTCATGCAGGGTGACTTTCGGAACCCAACCCGTGTCACGGGTCAATGCCGTATGATCCCCTACCCAGTCGGGATGGGTCAATTCTCTGACCTTCCCGGGGGTCAGCATCGGCGCTTGGCCGCACATCCGGGAAACCGCCACATTGAGCGATGCCGCCAGCCTTACAAGGGGCACGGGCACCTTTATCCGGTAGATGGTCCTTCCGTTTATCCGAGCGATGGCGTCAATGACGTCTTCCCACGAATAGCCTCCCGTATGCCCATCATGCATTTCATAGGAACGGCCCACTCCGGTGATCCGTTTGACACAACAGACGATCGCTTCCGCCAGGTCCTCCACGTACAAAAGTGAAATCCGCGTTTCGGCGGACCCGATGACCGGCGCGATCCCTCTGTACATCCATCGAAAAAGCGGGAGTATTTCGCGATCTTCGGGGCCATAAACCGCAGGGGGTCTGAAAATGACCCAGGGCATTCGGCCCGCGTTAATGGTCAACGCCTTTTCCCCGTTTCGTTTGCTTGCGGCATAATGGGAAAGGTGCGGTTCCCGCGCGGCCAGCGAGGATATCAGGAAAAAACGCGGCTTGGAAGGCTGTGCGTGCGCGGCCAGGACCAATCGGGCCACCCCTGCCACGTTGATCCGTTCAAAATCCATCCGGCCGGCGCCACGCACGACTCCGGCACAATGCACAACCCCATCGACCCCGTCAACCAAGCGCCGAAGACTTTCCATGTCTTCAAGATCGCCTGTAACCCATTCCGGGACCACCTGAGTGGGCCGCTTGTGCATGGAGGCGGGCCGGATCAATGCCCGAACGTGGCAACCCATGGAAGTCAGCCGTTTCAACACCACACGGCCCATGAATCCCGTGGCGCCGGTAATTGCAATGGATCGATGCATAAAAGTCTTCGGTCTTCTGTTCTTATTGACCGTTTAAGGGTACGATCAGACGCTGAGAAAAATCACGGCGCCGATTTCCGCCGGAGATATTCTTTTCGTGCGCCGCTACGGGATGGTTTTCCGGACGTAGTGCGGGGCAGGCTGTTTCGCGGCACCAATTCAACCTTACAAACAATGCCCAATTCATCACCGATCAATCGCTGTATACGCTCCTTGAGTTCAGTGCTTTTCCGTTTGTCCGATACGCGACACTGGACCATCACAATGGCCTGCTCCTCCCCATCCGGGGTCGGAACGGAGAAGGCCGATGCATCCCTTGTCCTTATTTCAGGCTGCAATTCAGCCAGGTACTCAATGTCCTGGGGCCAAATGTTACGGCCATGAATGATAATGAGGTCCTTTTTACGGCCGGTGATGAAGATACTCGATCCGACCTGATAGGCCAAATCTCCCGTATTCAGCCAGCCGTCTTCGGACAGGACCGCCTGCGTGGCCTCGGGATCCCCAAAATAGCCGGACATGACGCTGGGACCCCGGAGATACAGGGCGCCGCAGTGTCGCTCCGGAAGTACCCGCCCTGCCGGGTCCCGAATCTCCGACTCATATCCGGGAAGCGGCACGCCGCAGTTGACAAAGGTATTGGATCTTTGATTCGCATTACCTGCAAGAGGGGAGGGCACAGGCATCGCTATCCGGCGCTCGGAAAGCAAATCGGCATCCACATGATCCGTTTGCAGGCCTTGGCCTTGTACGCCGAAAGATACCGCCAGGGAACATTCCGCCATCCCATAGCAGGGCAAAAACGCACGGGCGTCAAAACCGGATGGTCTGAGTTTATCCGCAAATTGCCGGAGGGATTCGGGGCGAATCATCTCCGCGCCCACGCCGGCAAACCGCCATGATCGCAGATCATACTGATGCGCGTCCTCATCGCGAAGGCGTCGTGCGACCAGCTCATAACCAAAGGGCGGCCCGATGCTGAGGGTGCCCCGATTTTCGGACATGAGTTTTAACCACAAACGGGGACGCATTGCAAAGTCCCGGGTATTTAAAAAATCCACGGATATCCCGCTTACCATGGGAGTCAGCAGCAGGCCGACCAGCCCCATATCATGAAAAAAAGGAAGCCAGGATACGGCGCGATCTCCTTCCCGAATCTTACTGCCGTACTTAATGATGGCCGACAGGTTGCTCATAACCGCCTTATGGGTGATCATCACGCCCCGAGGGAAGCGGGTGCTGCCCGAGGTGTATTGCAGATACGCCAGTTCCGTTGACTTCGCGGGTTGTAAAGGTGCGTCGGTTTCAGGAAGGGCGTCATAGTCTTGCGGGGCCCCCAGGAAACGGACATTCGTCCCCTGGGCCGCATCCGTTAAAAACGGCAGAAAGGCATCGGGCGCCATGGCCAGTTCCGCCTCGCAAATGGACAGCAAACGCGTAAGCTGAGCAACATAGGCCTTGCGGCCGCCCAATTGGAGTTGAGCCGGTAGCGGGACGGGGGTCAGCCCGGCATACTGACATGCGAAAAAAAATCGGACGAAGTCCGGATGCGTATCCGCCACGATCGCCACACGCGAGCCCCTGGAAAGTCCCATATTGCTCAACTTTCGCGCCAGCGATCGGGCTTCTTTTCGCAGTTTCGCGTAAGGAAGCGCCGCGGACAGCTCACCCGCGCCGGAATAAAAATTATAGCCCGTTTGGCCCCGGCTGGCGTAATCCAAGGCGTCGGTCAGTGTAGAAAGACGCTTATCGTATCTCATCATATCTCAGAGGCTGCGGATTCAATGTCGGGGTTGCAAACATAAGTTTCTCTATTGTTACCACTTGCATTTTGCATTCGATTTTGGCGGATATCACCGCAAAGGTTTTGAAAATAAAAAAGCTTGATAAAGGGTGTTAAAACAATCATATCATTAATAAATTATATCAAATGGTTACCCCATAAAAAGAGGGTAAAAATCGGCGTAAAAACCTAGTTCTCTAACAATAATGGGTAGCAATTTTTTGCATTTTGCGATGTCGATTCAAATGGCAGAAAAAAGCTCATCCTATTTTTTCAGTAAAAACAGTGAGTTCAAAAATTGACGTTTGTCTGAAAAATCTTATTTTAACACCCTTTGATAGCGCGATGTTAATCTTTTGTCAAGACCGTAGTCATAAAATTTATCATGATAAACGAGAAGGACCTCATTGATTACACCAAGAAGGAAATGGATCAACGTTCTTTTTCGCCTGCAATCCGCTTGACGATCTCCCAATCTCTGACCGAGTCCACGTCAATGGCGGCTTCCGGAAACGGCATGACAACAACACCCGCCCTAAAGCCCAGACGGTGCGATACACGATCCAACGCCCCGGCGAGTGTCAGACGTCCCGACATATATTGCATCACCGCAATCCAGCCGAATGCATGGATGACACGCAAGGGATTTTTGCGCTGCTGTTCCACCTGCCGCCAGAACAATGCCGCGGCACGCGCCTGGGGGGTCAAAAAGGCAAAAAGATTGCATGAGCAATAGGCCCCATCCTTGAAACGATAGGCGGTTCTGCGCGTTTCCGGATAGGCCGTGGTCACGGTTTCATGCCGGGCAACCGCGGCAACCACATCGCATGCCGAGGTCAAGGCATGGAAACAGAAGTGGTCAATGATCCGGGGGCTCAACAGTGCATGATCGCTCGTCGTTAGAAGCACGGGCGTTTGTTCCGGAAGCAGCCGCATGACTTGGTGGGCGCTTTCACTCGGTGTGGCCTGATTTTCAAACCACCGGACCCCACCGGCGGCGACACGGGCCCTGAATTCAGGCTCCCGTTCCATAACGGTTCCGTTCGGGCCGCACAAAATCCGCTCCCCCACGTGGTGGGAGGCGTGCAAAGCTTCCAGAACCCTGAAGACCATGGGCGTACCGCCAATCGGGACCAGAGATTTACATCTGACGCCCGCTGCTTCGGCGACCACATTGACCGGTTCCCGATCCGCCGCCAGCACAATGGCCTTGAAACGTGACAAGGAAGTATTCATCGATCCGTCATATCACAAATGTTTGCTGTAAATACGATACGTTTTGTATGCTCTGCCATGGATGTCCTCAATGATTTTCCGCATGCCGGTGTTGTCTTCCAGTATCCAGGAAAGCTCGATGCTTTTGACACCGTGAGCGACGACCGGTTCCAGCAGGTCGCCGATCACGCGATACGCCAGCCCCGCGCCCAGTAAACTATCATGATAGCGACGGCGAATTCCCATGAGGGGGATTCTCGCGGTTTCCGGATGTGTTACCTTCATACGCCACAACAGTTTGAGCCAACCAAAAGGCCATACCCGTCCCTTACACGCACGGATGGCCTCATTCAGGTTTGGGAGCACCACCATGAACGCCGCGGGGACCCCATCCACCTCGGCGATCCGGATAAAATTCTCATTGACAAGCAGTTTCAGATCCTTGCCGAGATGTTCGAATTCCTCCCGGGTAAACGGCACGAATCCCCAATTGTTGGACCAGGCGTCATTGAAAATATCGTAAATTGTATACAAGTCTTCCCGAAACCGTCTTTTTCGAATCGTTCTGGTTCGAATCCGGCCTTTGGTCCGATGGATGACGGTTCGCATGGCCTTCGAAAATTCAAAGGGCACATCTATGACATACGCCAGCAGATCTTTCGCCTTTTGATACCCGCATTGCGCCATGCACCGGCTATAGTAAGGGCGGGCATGCCCCATCATCACGGAGGGAGGGGTGTCAAACCCCTCGATGAGCATGCCGCATTCCTGGTTGATGGACAGATTAAACGGTCCCAGCGCCTTTTTCATGCCCTGGGCGCGCAACCAATCTTCCGCTGTACCCAGCAGCGCCAGAAAGGTTTCCATGTCATCTTCGGCCTCCAGCATTCCCCAAAAACCGGTGTCGTCTTGATAACGTTCGAGGTGGAGCCGATCAATCTGGGCACTGATCCGTCCCACGGGCCTGCCGTCCCGGAAGGCCACCCAGAAGCAACAGGCGGCATGCAGAAAATAAGGATTTTTGGGGGAAAGATGCATTCGTCGTTCAAACAAAAGCGGCGGCACCCACACCGGATCGTCCTGATACAACGCTTTTGGCAAGAGAATAAAGGCATCCCGCCTTCGGCGGTCCTCGACCTTCACAATTTCAACCGGTCCGCCGGATGCCCGGTCTTGAACCATGGCGGTTTTATTTTGAAAATTCATGACGTTACTTTTGACCTGTTTTCGTGGCGTAATTTTCATGGCGTGTGCCTTAAGATATATTGTAATGACTATGCCTATACTTACTACATAAGGATGTAGACCGGAGTCAATAGATAAGAAGAAGCACCATCGAAACCCGGTTATGGGAAAAACGCACGCCTCAGATGCTCCTTTTCCCTTGACGTCCAAGGTCCATTCCTTATATTTTAACCCATTTCATATCCTCAAAGGAGGGTTTTTATCAAAGATGCCTGCCGAATTGAACCACTTGGAATACTACCGTCTTCCCTGGAATTACACCGACAATGGCATTTCCTGGCTGGAGCCGACCACCCTGTGCAATCTCAGGTGCAAGGGATGTTACAGGGACCCGAACGGACACGGCCATAAGACACTGGAAGAGGTCCGCTCCGATCTGGAGGTTTTCCGGAAATCGAGAAAAAGCGACTGCATGAGCATTGCCGGTGGTGATCCCCTCGTTTACCCCCATATCGTGGAACTGGTCAAGATGGTCAAGGAGATGGGGTGGAAGCCCATCGTCAACACCAATGGCGTCGCGCTCACAAAATCCATGCTGAGAGAGCTCAAGAAAGCAGGGGTTTTCGGATTCACTTTCCACATCGATACCAGCCAGACCCGACCCGATGTGGCCGCCACCACCGAAACGGAA
This sequence comes from delta proteobacterium NaphS2, assembly GCA_000179315.1. Classification (GTDB taxonomy): domain Bacteria; phylum Desulfobacterota; class DSM-4660; order Desulfatiglandales; family Desulfatiglandaceae; genus NaphS2. The sequence continues at coordinate 31,421 of ADZZ01000176.1, read as the reverse complement.
CTCAATGAGGTGCGGCATCATTATGCGGACATGGTGGCCCGGGCCGGCGACATCGCCTGCTCCTTCAATGCCACCATCTCCGGGAACACCCTTTCCGAGATCCCCCATATGGTCCGCTGGGCCCAGGAACACGCCAATATCGTCCACACCATGGTCTTTATCCTCTACCGCTCCCCCAACCTGACGGGGGAGTTTGATTTCTATGCCGCCGGCAGGAAAATCGATCCGGCAGCATTGTATCATGAGGCCGAGTGGGGCGGCGCAAAGACGTTGATGGCAAAAGATGCCGTGGAAATGATCCGAAAAGGGGACCCTCTGTATGAACCAGCGGCCTATTTGAACGGTACCGCAAGGCCCGACTCCCTGAAATGGCTTCTGGCCAACCGCATTATTTTCAACGGGGAGGTCATGGGGTACATGTCTCCCAGGCTCATGGAGTTGATCCAGACCTTCAGCCACCTGTTTACGGGAACGTATCTTTCCTATGCCGGGCCCAAAAGTGCGGCCTGCGGCAAATTGGCATCCCTTGCGGGAGGACTCATGGACAAAAAAATGAGGCGAGTCCTGGCCAATGTGCTCAAACAGGTCCGCTCCAGGCCCGCAACCCTGTTTAAACCGGCCCACCTCCAAAGCCTTATGATTATCCAACCCGTGAATTTCGAGCCGGACGGACGGCAGGACATGTGTGACGGTTGCCCGGATATTACCGTTCATGAGGGCAAACTGGTCTGGAGTTGCCGGCTTGAGGAGATGAATCGTTACGGGGTATTTTTGCAAACCGTATCCAAAGAGGACAAAAGCCTTCTTCCGCCCGCCTGACCTTTTCATCCGCCCCGCCCGGGAAAAGCCCGGGCAGAGCCCACGCGACCAGGCATCTCTCGGGCGCCTATCTGGACCCCCCACGGCGGTAAAGCCGCCAGAATATCACAAGGACCCCGATCAAGGGATGTTTTCTCAATACGGAATCATCGGGGATACCCACCCCGGAATGGCGTTCGATCTTCCACAGGATGTAAGCCGGTCCCCCCTTGAATGTGAAAAGGCCCTTGACAAGCCGCAGTATTGACAGACATTTACCCTGCACCCTGCGGGTCTCCCATGCCAGATGATTGAGAAAGCGCTTCGATCCCGAAATATTCGAGCGGTAGCCGACGGGATCGGTTCCATGGACCTCTTCCACCTCAAAGGGAACCGCCGCCATGGCGCTTCGGCTGATCCCGTCATAATATGCCAGGTCCCCTTCCACCAATAGGATCGGCCGGTCCTTTGTTTCCGCCCTCAGTTCCGACCGGTAACTGAGCAAAAGCCCCTTGTACCACAGCTCCCGGGCACTGAACCGGGGGGGGAGCCGGGGAAGCGTACGGCTGAGAAAGGTAACCACGGCCCGGGCCAGTGCGGCATGGATCTGTTGAGCGGTCTTTTCCGATGATGCGTAGAGCAGGCGTACGGGCTGTGCAAACCGGGCCCACAGGTAGGAATGAAACCAAGCCGTTGAAGTACCGCTCTGAAAATCGGCCAGGGTGAGCACCGCGTACTTGGCGCGCAAAACCCCTCCGGCGTGCGGCACTTCCATGTAGAACACATTGGGCGGCAGCAACCGATTCAATAGGGCAAGAACGGCATTCCCATGGGCCGACAGGTAGGTATCCACCAGCACGTACAGGTCAATGATTCCCTCCGTATCTTGTCCGGACCGCATGCATGACCCATAGAACAGAATAGCCCGGGTCGTTTCTCCATACCGTCCCAGGATGGCCTTAACCAACGTATCCAAGCCTGCCGGGCCGCCTTTGGCGGATTCCTGTTGAATCATCCGGATGAGCGGTTCCGGCGATGGCGTTTTCATAATTTCAAAAATCCCGTCTCCCCGCCACTTTCGAGCCACAGCTCACCAAGTTGAGGATTGCTCTGGTACAATTGACCGTCCAGGGTAAAACCGCTTTGAATATGAAGCCGGAGCCCTCGGAGGTTGTGACTCAGGTATCCGTTCCGGGGGACTGCCCACCGGCTCCCCCGACCGCGAAGGATTGACGGGGCGGCCCGCAAGAGATGTTCCGGATCGGAGCGAATTGCCGTAAAATGCAGGGGACCTTCTTCGGTCCCCCAGTAAGGCCTCATTCCGAGAAACAGACGCCTGAGGGTGGTGACAAGGATGACCTGGACATCCATGGTCGTCATCTCCATCCCTTCCAGCCCCACGCCAATGGAGGTCCGGGGGACGGTCCGCCTGTCACCCCTTGCCGAGGCCAGCAAAAACCGCGCCAGGGTCAGACCGGCAGCCAGTTCCCCTCCCACGCCCTTTGTGTGTATCCGATTCAGACAGAATTGTATTCCCTCATAGATCCCGCCGGCTCCAAAGAACATGCCGTACATGGGCTGAACGTCTTTCTCCCATGCCAGACGCAATACCGGCCGTTTCATAAGAGAAGCTGCGCCACGCCCGTCGTACGCCCAACCCAGAAGACGCGACAGACCCTGCAACCGTGACCCTGGCAACCCCACGTCCCGGGCAATCATGCTGGCCGTCCCCGCCCGCAGCAGCGCCAGAAGTGGCGCCTGATCCGGACGATGGGTGGTAAAGAGGGCCGTCAGGACTGCATGAATCGTTCCATCACCCCCATTTACCACCACAAGATCCACCTCATGGCGGGCAAAATCCCGAACCGCTACCTTCACCTGTTCGGGGTCAACGGCCCGGCGATGGAGCACCCGATGGTAGCCTGCCAGCATCCTCTCCACCGATTGCAGCCCTTTCCGGTTTCCACCACTTGAAGGATTGCTGATCACGCCGATACCGGGCCCCGTAGAGGCGGCAGGCCTTATGGTACAGCCCGCGGCCCCCTGGGTGGCGTGTGGGCGGTTATCCTCAATGATAAAATTTTTCATGGGCTATCCATCACGGCAGACATTCGTGTCTTGTAAAGATCCGGACCGCAAGGGATCCCTTGTACATGTCCTTATCAAGGTCCATGAACCAGGACCGCAAAGGGCCCCGGGTCATGCGGGCCCATCCGGCCATGCAAAGGCGCGCCAACAGAAAAAGGCTGGTCCATACCGTCCAAAAGGCCACGGCCACGAGGCCGAGATCGGGACGTCCCAACAAAACACCTGCCGTGAGCAGGATCAGGTTGGGATTCCGCCTGCCGGTAATCAGCCTGAAATAGGAATCAACCGGATGCCAGCAGAAGATCTCGAATCCTCCCGATCCCCAACTGAACAGACCTTCGATCAAACGACCCAGCACATAGCCGATTACGATACACCATAAAAGGGCGGTCAATGAAAACCATCCGCCACCGCCCGGATAGGATATTTCCAGGCCATGGCCCCACAGCACGTACCAAACGGGCGGGTGGACAAGGTCAATCACATGGTCAAAATAATGGCCGAACCGGCTGGAGGTCACCGTGACCCGCGCCAGTTTCCCATCCACGGTGTCCAGAAGGGTCATGACCCAACCCGCCAACAGGCCCCAGCCATATTGGCCGCGGGCGAACAACACCCCCGCCATTATGACCAACACCAAACTGATGAAGGTGATATGGTTGGGACGGAGCCCAAAGCGGACGCATTGCCCGACCACCCACCGGGCTGGTAACGGCCAGACCCACTTTGTGATCAAATCGGTAACGCCCTTATAGGACCAGTCGTAAAGCCGCTGCTCCAGGTCCCTTTTTTTTTCAGCTGAAATGGGCAACGCAAAGGGGGGGGCGGATTTGCGCAGGCTTTCCTGAAAGTCGATGGATAAGGTTTCCAGGGTCCTGGTTTTAACCCCGAACAAGTCTCCAGGTCCTGAGGTCTCGCCCATCATCGCCAGGGTTTGATGGGCGAGCTCGGCGCTCACATGGGCGGCAACAGCGACCTTTTTTCCTTCCCTTTCAAGCTGAAGGATCATGTCCGGGGTTGTTGCCAGATACTGGATCAGGCGGTCGTCAAACAGGTACCCGCCGTGAAAGATCAAAACAGAATCATTGCGATCAAGATCGCTAAGGTCATCGACGCGGGTGCTTTCCCCGGAGGTCTTTAACACGCGTTCAATGCGTTGTCCGGAGGTAAGGCCCCAGATCGTTTCCGGACATTCGCCATGGATATAAGTATAAAGGGTCATAACGACTGCTCTCCTTATTTGGATAGGGCCGATGCACGGGGAATGGATGAGGCTTCCACCATAAAAGCACTTTACAAAAAAGGCCCCGATTCTGTATACCATGTCCCATGGTCATCACCCCCTTCGATAATAAACCGCCTTCCGGTGGCGGCAACAGGGCACAGAGGAATCCCGCCGAAAAAGAAAGATTCGTACTGGCCCATCTTTCCGACCCGCACATGGCATGGGCAGGCCCGGTTAAAAAACGTGATCTTCTCAATAAACGTCTCGCTGGTTACCTCAAATGGCGATTTTTTCGAAACACAGAGCACAGGAGGGAAATCCTCACCATCCTCAAAGAGGACCTTGACAACACCAGGCCGGATCATATCGTCATTACCGGCGACCTGACCCACCTGGGCCTGCCGGCTGAATTCAAAAAGGCCCGGACGTGGTTGCAATCGCTCGGTACGCCATCTCAGGTTACCGTTGTTCCGGGCAACCATGACGCCTATGTGCGCTCGGACTGGGACCGGACCTTTGCCTGCTGGCTGGATTACATGAGGTCCGACCCCCCTTGCCGGAACGGTGGCCGGGTACGGGGTCTTGATGACCTGTTTCCAACTCTGCGGGTGCGCGGCCGGATCGCCCTCATCGGGCTGTGTTCCGCCCACCCGAGCGCGCCGCACCTGGCCATCGGCACCGTGGGCGGGCCCCAGTTAAGAAAACTTGAGACTGTCCTGAAACAGACCGGGGACCGGGGCCTCTTCCGCATCGTGGCAATCCATCACCCGCCCCTGTCCGGTATTGTGAGCCGGCGCAAGCGCCTGACGGATGCACACGCCCTTCGCGGCGTGGTTGCACGTTGCGGGGCCGAACTGATGCTGCACGGTCATGCCCACAGGATGGCGCTCAACACCCTCGACACCCGCTCGGGCCGGACCCCGGTTGCGGGAGCGCCCTCGGCCTCCTCATCGAGCTCTGACCATCAACGCCGCGCCCGTTACCACGTCTTTACCCTCACGGCCTCGGAAAATGCCTGTAACGTTCACATGGGCCGACGTGTCTATTCCCCCGATGCCCGTTGCTTTATCCCTGAAAAAGGAACGGTATCACCGGTCACGGGACCATTGGCCTTGTACCGCTGCATTGTAGGCAAGCACGGAACGCGGATAGGCTGACATGGGCCTAAAAAAGCAGGCGTAAACGCCAAACGGCAAGACCGGATATGAAAACTACCGGAAGCATGGCCGTAATGGGCGGGTTCAGATTGAGCAACAATCCCGTATGCATGATCAGTTGATCGGCGAAGTACAGCAGCAATCCGATCAAAGAAGCCATGGTTATACGACTGCCCGCTCTGACCTTTCGGTTTGCTCCGAGTACAAAAGTGACTGAAAAAAGGACCATCACCCCGGTGGTCAACGGTACTCCGAGCTTTCGCCATAGGGCCAGCCGATAGGGGTCCGCATTCTGGCCGCCGTCCTCTAAGGCCTTTATGTAGCCGATCAAATCAGGGGTGGACAGGCAGTAAGGGGAAAGTTCCAGCAGGGCGACCTGATCCGGGCTTAAAAAAGGTTCCAGGGTCCATGAGGCCGCACCCTTAATGGCAACGCCCCGGTCTTTAAAAACTGTTTGCCTGATTCCCGTCAGTGACCACTGCTGATGACCCAGTATCCTGGCGCTCAGGGCATGGGTGAAAGTCTTTAAACGGCCCCGTGGATCGAATTCGAAAATATCCACTCCAGCCGCAACCCCTTCGTCGAGTATCTTATGAACATGGATGTAGGCATTTTGCCGGCGTGCCCAGAATCCGTGCCGGGTTACGTTAACGCCTGCGCCATAAAGTGCCCGGGTACGGGATTTGCGAGCCATCTGTTCCATATCCGGTATGATCGTTTCGGCCATTATGCCGGATGTCATAATCACCAGCATCAGGGTTGCAAAAACCGGCGCGCAGACCCGTGGCGCCGAAATTCCGGCATTCTGCATGGCGAGAAGTTCCCCGTGATCGGCAAGCAGTCCCAAGGAGATGACGCCGCCAAGAAGGGCGCTTATGGGCAGCAGGTCAAGCAGACATTTGGGCAAGGTTAACATAACCAAGAGCAAGGCATTTTCCACTCTGTACATGCCCTTTCCCACGTCATCCAGTTGCGACAGAAACTCAATGAGGCTGAATAGAACGGCAAGAATTAAAATGACCAGGAGGAAACACTTCAAAAATCTGCTTCCAATATAAATGTCAAGCAGTTTCATTCATTTTGTCTCTCCGTGCAACCTTAAAATCCATACCCGATCCCGACGAGGATAACATCGGCGTCCCGATCGTAACGGGAAACCGTGCGGTTCCATGAAAGCCGAACCAACCAGGGCCCTGCAAATCGATAGCTGATGGTAGGCGTTATCAGACCGAGAAGCGTTTCATCTTCGTCTTCGCCGGCCCCGGCTGAATATCGGGTGTCAAGGGCAACATACATTCCCAGCCCCATGCCGAGGCTGATGCGATTGTCCAGAAATGATTTTGTCGGCCAGAATTGCGTGGTTAAACCGCCCCGTCGGATCAGGCTCATATTTCCTTCGTAGAGCCAACCGATGGTCCAGTCGAGATATGGAATAATGTTGCGCCGATATTCGATGCCCGTTGCGATGGAAGTCTGTGACTTCTTCGAGGCATTGATGGAGGTGCCGCCCAGAAACACCGTGATTTCGTTATCCATATCCTTGACGCCGTTATCACCGTCCGTTGCGGATCGCGGTTTCACGGAACGAGATTTCGGCCTGCCCAATTTGTCGAGGTCATATCCGATTCCCAACAGGATCGAGCCCGTATTGATATTGCTCTCGGCAACTATGTAATTGCCAAGCAATTGAACCAGCCATCCGCTTTCCGTATGCCAGGTAGCGGAAAGGCTTCCGACGCCGGCCAAGCCATGCTCAATATCCTTGTACATGGATCCTCCGGTTTGCAGCGTGTCAAAGAAGAGGTACGGACCGACCCCCCCGGCAAGCGACAGTTTCCCCTTTAACAGGTTCGTACGCCCCCATAACTGGCATGCGGGGCCATCGCGATGGTGTCCCGTCAGATGACCTTCGTTGATCCATGAAACGCTATAGGCGAATTGGTCGCCAAGATCTTCCCAATAGGACAACTGCCAACCGGGTGTGCTTCCATCCGATGAACTTGTAAGGCCTCCAAATAGATACAGCTCACTTCCCGAAACCGGTGTACTCGTAAAACAAACGCATATACAAATAACAACACGCCAATTTATTTGAACAGACATCAGAAAATTTTTGCTCTCTTATCCTCGTTTTGAAAAAAAGCTTCATAGTCAAGTCGCCTCCTTGACCTTCCCAAAATCAGGTCCCATCCGAATCACATACCCCCTTTTTGAAGCGCAACTGATGAAATGGAGGTCAACGGCAATGACATCTCTATGAGAATTTCACCTGAGTCCGGGAGCCTGACATTGATTTCCCCGCCATGTTTTTCCACCAAAATTCTAGACTTGGTGAGATCCACTGTATCATGGCCGGTATCGTGCGCCAGCCGGGAGGGGGTGAAAGGATAGAAGAAATCCTCCACATCAGCGGGTGACATTTTCAGGACGGGATACCGCATCACCAGCTTGAACATATTGTCTTCCCGTAACGTCGCAACAGCGAGAGTGGCTGCTTCCGGCATCCGGTCCAGGGCATCCTCGATCAGAGCTCCTACGACCTGGGCCATTATTTCAGGGTCAGCGGAAATATCGGGAAGTCCCGGATCCAATTGGAGATCTATCCGCGTTTTTCGCTTCTCGATTTCCGCGTCCAGGCGGTTCAACGCCCTTTCAACAAACCGATTTGGATCAGTTTGTGACTTATTATACGCCAAAGGCTTCAGGTAGTCCAGGATCATGCGGAGAATCGCCTCCAGCCTTGCCACTTCCTTTACGATAATTTCCGCCTTTGCCCGGTTCGGATCCTCCGGACGTATGGACGAGGCGAGCCTTCGCGCAAAGCCGCCTGCCGACATCAGGGGGTTGCGGATTTCGTGCGCCAGTCGTGCGGAAATTTCGTTCAAAACTTCAAGCTCCTTCAGCTGTTGCTTATGTCGTTCAATGATACGCCAATTCAGGAAATCCTTGGCAAAGGAGACGTAGTTGATGCGGGCGATCATCATGGACAAGGCGGTGGCGAGCGCACCGGCGACGACCATTTCAGCAGGAAAGCGCAGGTCGGTTGAAACGTGCCAGACCACAGCCATCCAGACAAACCAGGCCAGGCTGAACAATACGACCATCTTCGGGCCGGACAGATAAAAAAAGGCGGCCGAGAGGAAGATGTTCAGAACATAAGGGGCAATAGAGGGGTGTTCGGGCGCCAGAAGGTCGATTTGGGACCCCGCGCCAAGGAAAATCAAAACGAATAGCGCCCCTTCGCAGAACCGGTGGCCCCGATGAATCTCCGCCGGAGAGGCCGGCCTGCCCGCTGCGATTAGAAACACGATGCCGCACAGGAGCGCACCCAGGTCCCCGGCTGCGATATAGGGCGAACCAATATTTCCCGTTCTCGCAAAATATTGCCAAATGATGGCCAAATGAAATGAGATAAACACCCAGACCAGGATGCGCTGTCGGCGGAGGTTCACATATATCAGAGCCCTGTCAAGTTCGGGCCGCTCGACGTCCCCCGCGGTTGGAAACCGGAATGGCCGTTTTTGGTGAATCCGGTCAAACATCGTAAGTCGCTTCTTTGCCATCGATCTATCACCCGTTTATAGATCCTTGGAAATCGAGCATATGAACGTAACGCCTTTTTGGGAGCCTGCTTTAACCGAAACGCTCCCCCATGCTTTTCCGCCAAAACTTTCAGCAATATTCGTTCCGAATATAACTATAATAGATATCAAATGGTTATCTAATAGATGGATTGATGGCTGTTGTATTGAGCAGTTTAACCTTTTTTATTTGGCAGAAAGATGTTAAGCTACCAAATAGGAAAGAGGTGTGCTGTGGAGAGTTATTGCCAAGAAAGCGATGGGTGTTGGCCGTGAGTGAAAACACGTTTTTTCGCCAGGCAACATTGAGCATTTTCAGCAGCTTGAACATCGAAACCGCAAAGAAGCGGTGCATGAATTATTTGAAGGAGTATATGCCGATCTCCGGTATGCTCTTCGCCTTATACGATCCGGGACTGAATCTCGGCAGGATACTGGCTTCCATCTGGCCTCCTTATTTGCAGGAACCGGATAACACCATTCCCATGCCCAGGGCATTTTGGCATTGGATGAAAGAAAAATGGACCCAGGCGCCCGGGATGACCATTATCAATGATCTGGATAAAGAGGAACCTCCCGTGAAGCGGGTCCTGTCCATGTTTTTGCCGGCAGATTCATCGCTTCTTATCATGGATCTGGAACTTGACGGGAAACGGCTGGGGATCCTGTGTCTGTTCGTGGAAGGCAAAGGCCGCTACACTGAATTCCATGGGGAACTGATTTCCTTGCTCCATGAACCCTTTGCCATAGCCATATCCAATATCCTTCAACACCAGGAGATCCTTCGGCTTCGGGATATGGTGTCCGACGACAATCGCTATCTTCACCGACAGATTCTGGAGATGACCGGCGACACCATTATCGGCGCGGATTTCGGTCTCAAAGAGGTGACCGAAGCGGTACGACAGGTGGCGCTCCTGAACAATCCGGTCCTGCTTGTGGGCGAAACCGGGGTAGGCAAAGAAGTTTTTGCCAACGCCATCCACTATTCCTCCCCGCGTCAAAACAAGCCCTTCATCAAAGTGAACTGCGGCGCCATCCCTGAAGGACTGATCGACAGCGAATTGTTCGGGCATGAAAAGGGGGCCTTTACCGGCGCCATATCCAGAAAGCGGGGCCGTTTTGAAAGGGCCCATACCGGGACCATTTTCCTGGACGAGATTGGAGATCTGCCTCTTGCAGCTCAGGTGAGACTGCTTCGGGTGCTCCAGCAGCATGAAATCGAAAGGGTGGGAGGGACCGAATCTATCCCGGTGGACGTACGCATCGTTAGTGCCACCCACCGGAACATGGAAGAAATGGTTCGATCGGGCAGGTTTCGTGAAGATCTGTGGTTCCGGCTCAACGTATTCCCCATCACGATTCCACCGCTTCGTCACCGGAAAGAAGACATACCGGCCTTGGCCGCCCATTTCATGGAACGTAAATCAAGGGAACTCAAAATCCATTCTCTGCCGGCATTGGATCGTGGATTACTGGACCGCTTACAGGCGTATCACTGGCCGGGAAACGTGAGGGAATTGGAGAATCTGGTGGAAAGGGCGCTCATCCAAAACCAGATTGCGGGCGGTGAAGGTCCCCTGCGTCTGGATCCCATGCCATTACCTTCTTTCACGGACACGGACCGATTCGGGGTTCATGGGGAAGACAACCGTGACATTTTGCCTTTGGACCAGGCCATGAGAAACCACATTCATAAGGCCCTGGCACGCACCGGGGGGAAAGTGGAAGGCAAAGACGGGGCCGCGCATATCCTCGGACTGCATCCGAGCACCCTGCGGGGGCGGATGAAAAGGCTGAGTATCGATTACGGAAAAGTCAAACATGATAAACGGAGGAGAAGGTAAACGTAACGAACGTTTATGCGGGAAATATCCTCGAAACGCGTAATCCTTTATATCGGCGGTTTCTTCAGCCCGGTTAGGATCCTCCGGTTTTCGCGTATTCTTCCCGCAGCCTTTTTTTGAATTCTTGCGTCCTTTCAATCCTCAGGAGCACCTCGTTTTCGAGTCGCAGGAAATCCTCCAGGTCTTTCATGGAATAACTCAGGAGCCTTTTGACGCCTGCCAGAGCGGAGCCCGGCTTACGGGCAAATCTCCGTGCGGTTTCCAATGCGGCATTTTCAAGTCCATCCACAGGCACAAGTTTGTCCACAAGACCAAGTTCCAGAGCTCTCCAGGCGGGGATCTCTTCCTCGGATAACAGGATTTCCAATGCCCGGCCCTCTCCCAGTATTTTGGGAAGGAAAAAGGCGCCACCGCCTTTCGGCACCAGCCCCAGCTTCAGGCATGGATTAACGAAAACCGTGTCATCGGCGACTATTCTGTAGTTGCACGCCAGGCTTACATTCAAAAAGAGAGAAATTACTTCTCCTTTGTCCGCATGAACGGTGATTTTATCCAGTGCCACAATATTCAAGATGAACTGGTTGACCGAATTGTACAATCTCTCAACAACACGCTGATCGCACTCGGATTCCATTGCTTCATGATGAAATCGAGTATACCCTTTGCATCCCGTTTCGGGAGAAAGGCCCAAAACGAGAACCACTTTGATCTCATCACTTCTGGAAACAAGATCAAGGTAATCGAAAAGGTGCCACTTGCCCTTTGAATCAGCGGCTGAAGAAAGGAGATGTTCATTAAATCTGAGGATGACAATGTCGTCGATTCTCTTGGCTGAAAAGAAACTGTGTGTTTGATCGAAGTTCGGTCCTTTTTGCATCTTGGGGACTCCTTCCTCATGTTTATCCGGAATGCGTTTTCTTCCGCCAGGCCTTTGGCCATTACCCACCCTGGTTTGCCTCGGCCGGGCCGCCGCCTCCGCCCAACACCGCGTAGAGGCTCACCCGGTTGGCGAGCCTGGCCAGACGGAGTTCGATCAGCGCCTGCTGCTGCGCATAGAGGGATTGCTGTGCAACAAGGACGCTCAGGTAGTTGTCAAGCCCTTTTTCATAGCGAATATTTGAGAGCCGATAGGTTTCCTCGGTCGCATTGACCAGGGATTGTTGGGCCGCCACCTGTTGGTTTATGGTACCCTGTACCGCGAGGGAATCGGCCACTTCCCTGAAAGCCGTCTGGATGGTCCTTTCATACTGAGTCAAAATAATGTCCCGGTCCGCTTTGCTGACCCGCAGGGCGGCCCAGATGCGGGCGTCAAAAATCGGCAGGACGATGACCGGCGTGAAGTTCCAGGCGGCCGAACCGGCGCTGAACAGACCGGACAGCTCGTCGCTGGCGGTCCCGAAGGCGGCGGTGAGGGAGATACGGGGAAAAAAGGCGGCCCGGGCCGCGCCGATAAAGGCGTAGGCCCCCTTGAGCCGGTGCTCGGCCGCCATAATGTCAGGCCGGTTCAGGAGCACCTCGGAAGAAAGACCCGGAGAAAGCTCTTCGGGCGGGACAACGCTCTTCAAATCCATGGGCAAAAGACCTTCCGGCACCGGAGCGCCTGCCAGGAGATTGAGTGCATTTTGATCCTGTGCCACAAATTGGGTGAAGCGGGGAATATCTCTTCGAGCCGTATCCACCCGGGTTTGTGCCTGACGCAGATCCAGCTCCGTACCGAGGCCCAGTTCAAAGCGTCTTTTGATTAAACGATAATTGGCCTCCTGGGACAAAAGGGTGGATCGGGCCAGATCGAGCCTGCTTCGATCCGCGGCCAGGGTCAGGTATATCCTGGCAACCTCCGCCACCAGCGCAATCTGTGCGCTGCGGCGGCCCTGTTCCGAGGCCAGGTATTCCTGCAGGGCCTGCTCTTCCAGGCTGCGAATGCGGCCGAAGAAATCGATTTCCCAGGAGGCAACGCCCAGATTGACGTCATATCGTGACGTGTTCGTGGATTCACCCGTGCTTTCGAGGTCGGCCGGTGTCCGCTGTTTGCTTTCACTGCCTTGAGCATTGATTGCGGGAAACAGTTCGGCCCGCTGAACACCATAGAGGGCTTGTGCCCTTTCCACGTTCAGGGCCGCAAGCCGCAGGTCGAGGTTGTTGTCCAGGGCCGTTTCAATGATTTTTTTGAGCGCTTTGTCGGCAAAAAAATCCTGCCATTTGATCTCCGGAACCGTCGGTTGTCCGGGCATGGATTGCGTGTTCCTGTAGGCTGCGCCCTGCGGCCATTGGGCCGGGATCGGCGCTTCGGGCCGGGTGTATTCCGGCGCCAGAGTGCAACCGCCCAGAAGGAGGACGATTCCGACCAATAAAAACCACGGTTGTCTATTCATGCGATGAACCCCCTGACGTGGATGTATCCGCGTGCTTCATGGTGACGCGTTTCCGGTATTTGCCCAATCCCTTGTAGATGACCACATAAAAGAGCGGCGCAAACACTGTTACCAGGACGGTGGAGGTCACCATACCGCCCAGCACGCCGGTGCCGATGGCGGTTTGCGCCCCGGCCCCCGCGCCGGTGGCAATGGCCAGCGGCAACACGCCGAATCCGAAGGCCAGCGAGGTCATGACAATGGGGCGGAGCCGCAATTTTGCCGCTTCCAGCGTCGCCGCCACCAGGTCCGCGCCTTCCGCCACCCTGGCCTTGGCAAACTGGACGATCAGGATGGCGTTCTTGGTGGTGAGCCCCAGGATGGTGAGCAGCCCGATCTGGAAATAGACGTCATTGGGAAACCCCCGCATGCTGGAACTGATGACGCCCCCGATGACGCCCAAGGGCAGGGTCATCAGGATCGCGATGGGAATGGGCCAGCTCTCATAGAGCGCCGCCAGGACCAGAAAGATCACGAAAATGGAAAAGGCGTAGAGGATCGGGCCCTGGGCCGTTGCCATGCGTTCCTGGTAGGAAAGTCCGGTCCAGTCAAAGCCGATCCCCTGGGGCAGCTTGGACGCGATTTCCTCCATGGCGGCCATGGCCTCGCCGGAACTCATCCCGGGTGCCGGCTCGCCCCAGATGTTGATGGCCGGAAAGGCGTTGTAGCGCTCCAGCTTGGGAGATCCCAGGGTCCAGCGTCCGGAGGCAAAGGATGAGAACGGAACCATCTTTCCCGCGCTGTTTCGCACGTAGAGTCTCTTCAAATCGTCCGGCAGCATGCGGTAAGGGGCGTCCGCCTGGACATAGACCCGTTTGACCCGTCCGGCCTGGATAAAGTCGTTGACATAGGCGCTGCCGAATGCCGATGCGATGGTATCGTGGATGGAGGTGACGGGAACCCCCAGGGCGCCTGCCTTGTCCCAATCCACGTCAATCCGGTATTCGGGCACATCCTCCATGCCGTTGGGCCGGACCCTCACCAGCCGCGGATCCTGCGACGCCATGCCCAGGAGCTGATTGCGGGCCGCCATCAATTTCTCGTGGCCCAGGCCGCCCCGGTCCTGCAGCTCAAAATCAAAGCCCGTGGCATTGCCCAGTTCAACAACCGCCGGCGGCGGAAAGGCGAACACCATGGCCTCTTTTATCCGTGAGAATGCTGCCATGGCCCTGCCGGCAATGGCCCGGACCTTCAGTTCCGGCCGCTCGCGCAGGTCCCAGTCCTTGAGCTTGACAAATCCCAGGGCCATGTTCTGTCCCTGACCGGCAAAACTGATTCCCGAGATGGACATGAAGGATTCCACCACGTCTTTTTCGTGCTCCAGAAAATAGTCTCTGACCCGGTTCATGACCTTTCGGGTCTGCTCCAGGGTGGAGCCTGATGGAAGCATGGCCTGAACCGTCAGCACCCCCTGGTCTTCATCGGGCAGATAGGCGGTGGGCATGCGCTGGAACAAATACCCCATGGCGCCCACGATCAGCAGAAACAGGACTAGATAGCGGATTTTTTGGGCCAGAACCCGTCCCACCAGCTTCACATACAGGTCTCTAACGCGGAAAAAGAAACGGTCGAACCATCTGAAAAAGGGGCGCAGAAAAAAAACCGCATGGTCCGCCGGTTCGTGTCCCTTGGGAGTGGGTTTGAGAAGGGAGGCACAGAGCACCGGTGTCAGGATCAGGGCCACGAGAACCGAAAGGAGCATGGAAGCGATGACGGTTACGGAAAACTGGCGGTAGATGACCCCGGTGGATCCCGAGAAGAATGCCATGGGACCGAAAACCGCCGAGAGCACAAGGCCGATGCCCACCAGGGCGCTGGTGATCTGGTCCATGGATTTGGCCGTGGCTTCCCTGGGCGAAAGTCCTTCCTCGCTCATGATCCGCTCCACGTTCTCCACCACCACGATGGCGTCGTCCACCAGGAGTCCGATGGCCAGCACCATGGCGAACATGGTCAACATGTTGATGGAAAAGCCGAAAAACCCCAGGACTCCGAAGGTCCCCAGGAGCACCACCGGAACGGCGATGGTGGGAATGAGCGTTGCCCGAAAGGTCCCCATGAAGAGATACATGATGGCAAAGACCAGCAGGACCGCCTCGATCAGAGTCTTGACCACCTCCTCGATGGCCACCACGGTAAAGGGGGTGGTGTCGTAGGGGTATACCACCTTCATGCCGGGGGGGAAATACCGGCTCATCTCCTTCAGTTTTTCTTTGACCGCATTGGCCGTATCCAGCGCATTGGCGCCGGCCACCTGCCGGATGGCCATGGCGGCGGCGGGCTTGCCGTTGTAATCGTTTATGACGTCGTAACGTTCGGTTCCCAGTTCCGTGCGACCGATGTCCTTGATCCGGATCACGGATCCGTCGGGATTGGTGCGGACGGGGATGGCGGCGAACTCCTCCGGCGTCTGGAGCAAATGCTGGACGATGATGGCGGCATTCAGGCGCTGATTTTTCGTTGCGGGCGCTCCGCCGAACTGGCCGGCGGAGACCTCCACGTTGTAGGCCTCGAGCGCCATGACCACGTCTTCCATGGTCAGGTTGTAACTGGTCAGCTTGTCGGGATCGACCCAGATCCGCATGGCATACTGGGAGCCGAAATTTTCCACTTCCCCCACACCCGGCACCCGGGACAGGATTTTCTCCAGATTGGATTGGGCATAGTCCCGCAGGTCTACGCCGTCCATGCTGCCGTCTTCCGAGATGAGCCCCACGAGAATCAGGTAGTTTCGGGTGGATTTGCTGACCTTGACCCCTTGGCGCTGCACCATGTCCGGCAGGCTGGCCATGGCCAGTTGAAGCTTGTTCTGTACCTTGGACCAGGCCAGATCCGGATCGGTCCCCGGGGCAAAGGTCAGTTCGATGCGGGATGCGCCCGATGAAGAACTGTTGCCGGTAAGGTAAATCATGTCATCCAGACCGGTCATCTTCTGTTCGATGATCTGGGTTACGGTGTTCTCAACGGTCTCGGCGGACGCTCCGGGGAAAAATGCGTCGATGGCGATGGAAGGCGGCGCGATGGGAGGATACTGCGATACGGGCAGGCTGTAGATGGCCAGCCCGCCGGCCGCCATCATGACGATGGCAATCACCCAGGCGAAAACGGGTCTGTCCAGGAAAAATTTTGATAACATCACATGCCTCCGTTATTTGGATTCAGCGGTCGAAGGGGCTGCCTTTTCAGGTGTGACCCCGTCTTCTTTAATAAAAGGAACCGCTTTCACCGATGTCCCCGGCCGCAGCATTTGCAGGCCCTCGACGATCACCCGGTCACCGGGAGCGAGCCCCGCCGATACGAGCCATCGGTCGCCCATGGCGCGTTCCAGTGTGAGCATATGCAGCCCGACTTTCCCCTCTGCATCCACAACAAGCGCGTAAGGATTTCCCTTTTGATCGCGGGAAACCCCCTGCTGCGGGACAAAGATGGCCTGTTCATTGAAGCCCTCCTTAATCACCGCCCTTATAAACATGCCCGGCAGGAGAACGCCTTTCGGGTTCGGGACCACAACCCGCACGATTACGGACCCCGTTGTCGGATCCACGGTCACGTCGCTGAATTGCAGTATCCCTTCCAGCGGATAGGTGGTGCCGTCCTCCAGGATGAGATTGACCTTGTTCTGTTCGCTTCCGTTTTGGCTGATCCTTCCCTCCTCCAGGCGCCTTTTCAACCGCAGCAGTTCGGTGGTGGACTGGGGTGCGTCCACGTAAATGGGATCCAATTGCTGGATGGTGGCCAGGGGAACGGCTTGATAGGCGGTCACAATGGCGCCTTCCGTCACGTTGGATTTACCGATGCGCCCGCTGACCGGCGCCGTGACGCGACAGTATCCCAGATTGATACGGGCCGTTTTCACCATGGCTTCCGCCTGATGGATGGCAGCCTTGGCAACCTCCAACGCCTCCCGGTCGCTTTCCACCTTTGCCTCGGCGGCCCGCATGGTGGCTTCGGCAACATCGGCGTCCGTTTCGGCCTGGTCCCGCTGGCTGGTGGACACCACTTTATCCTTGAATGCATCCTCGAATCGTCGACGATTTGTCTTGGCAAGGGCCAGGGTGGCCTGTTGCTGCGTGACCTGGGCGATGCTCGCTTTCAATGCGGCCCGTGCCTGGTCCGCCGAATTCCGCATGACGGAAAGATTTGCCGTTGCATTGTCCAATGCCGCTTGAAAGGGTGCCGGATCGATCTGGTAAAGCACCTGGCCCGCCTTCACATCGGAACCTTCGGTAAAAAGACGTTTCTGTATCAGGCCGCTGACCTGGGGCCGGATTTCCGCGACACGGAAGGAGGCCGTACGGCCCGGCAGTTCGGTGGTCAGCATGATCTTTTGGGGTTGAACCGTCACATAGGACACTTCCGGAAGGGTGGACGGCCGGGGGGGTTGGCTTGATCGATCGCAACCTGCCAACAGGAAAACGGTCAGCAACACCGCGAAAACGAAAGCATATCCGATGGGTTTAAAAGCATTTCCAGTTTGTTCCATGGGTTATCCTCAACTATTGTCAATCCGGGTTTGTCTGTTTCGGAGTGACCGCTCACTCCGCTTGGCTAAAAAAATGGGACCCGCAACGAAAGACAACCCGAAATCCAGTGGACCGGTCATCGCTTCAGGGCATCCCAGCATGCTTCAACGGTCTTTTGAACCGTGCGGGAATCCAGATTAAACACGCCGAAAGACACGTCTCGAACCAAATACACGATTGGCGCAAAGGCCAATGACATTAATACCGGCATGGGCAGATCCTTGAGAATCTGCTGCTCCCTGGCCGATTCGAGAAAAGCGACGCCCACGTTGGACTCTTTTTCGTCCATCTTGCTCCGGTCGAGCACCAGCATCTCCCGTTTGCGTGAAATGCCAAACGGGGAGTTGAAGTACTGTTCGTTAAACGCCTGTATTTTCGGGTTTTCCATCAAAAAATGAAAGAGATTGAACCCCATCCGAAGGTATTGCTCCCGAATGGGCGCTTCAAAATCGTGATTCTGTAGAACCGCCTCGCTGACGTGATCCCTCACGTATTCATACACATGATGAATCAGGTCCTCCTTGTCCTTGAAATGGCGATAGATGGAACCTTCTCCCACCCCGGCTTCTGCGGCGATTTTGGATGTCGGGGCCCCATGAAACCCGTTCTCGGCGATGAGTTCAAGAGCCGCCTCCACAATTAAACGCCGTTTATTCGGTTTTCCAGCCATTTTTCCTTACTTTCCAAGCGGAGTGATCAGTCACTCCGCAAGGTATGTCTTTAAATGCCCGTTGTCAAGAAAAATGGGAAAATATTTGGAAATTTAAATGGGAAAGGTTTTCAAGTTTCGGTTATTGTGCCGCCTCCAGCTCTGCCAGAAGCTTTTCCAGGTCCAGGTTGTATTTCTTTGCCACATCCCGAACGGGTTCGAATAGGGCGTGACAGCAAATACATTCACCGGCCTGATCATCGTAGCTTTTAAAAACCGCCTCGGTCCGCCTGTGGCGGGAAATGATGTCCAGAACGGTCATCTCGGAGTCAATCGGGTTGTTTTCATCAGACATGATGCCTCCCGTATGTTTTTGTTTTGATCCAACCGCTGAGTCAGGGCCGCCATCGACCCATATGGAACCCCCCTCAACCGACCATTGAGGGTGTTTTTTCAAGGTGGTGCTGCCGCTACTTGATGGTGTTCAACTTCCGGGTGATATTATCGGTTATCCAGTGGGGATCCCACCACTCGATGGGGTTCACAAAAAAGCCGCTGACCATCATGCCGAAGTGGAGATGATCTCCTCCCGCCAATCCTGTTAGTCCCGTCAATGCGATAACGTCGCCTTTAGCGACGTTTTGCCCCTTCTTTACATTGATTTTGCTCAGATGGCTGTAGCTGGAAGCCAAACCCTGACCGTGATCGATAACAACGGTCAACCCGTAGATTCCCAAGCGATCGGCAAAAATAATGCGACCACTGTTGGCGGCGCCCACCTTTGAACCGGCCAACGAGGCCAGGTCAACCCCCATGTGCATCTGCTCGTCGATGATTTTACCGTTATAGTAGTAAAGGCGTTTATCACCGAATTTTGACATGGTGGCGGCATTCTTGAGCCTGAGCCAGGTCCCTTCCCATAATCTGTCAGGGCTGGTGTCGGGACCCAGATCATGGAAGAATTTAGCGTTTTCTTTTCTGACACGCTGGTTGATTTCAAGGAATTTTGCAACATTTTGAGCGGTTGGGTCTTTCAATTCGGGCGTGAAATAGGGGAGGACCTGGTCAAGAAATCGGTCCGAAATGTTGATTTTTCGTGTTCGAAATCGTTTATTGCGGATATGAATACTTCGGTTTAGAATGGTTTTTGAGACGTTTCCGGCCTTATCTTTCGCCCAAAGATATAAACTGACGTTCTTCGGCATGTCAACTGCAATGCCAAAATAGCACACATGCATTCCTTCTTTGTCGCCCTTGGCAGCGGGAAATCCGGGAAAAAACCGCTCTCCCACGTAGAGGCCGTTTTCAACTGCATCCGAGGTGGTTTGATAGACAATGAGACCGGTGCCCCCTTCATTCACGTAATTGAGTTGCGTCACCAGCCTCAGTGCGGGGGGAATGGTATCGACCATCATCTTGTGTTCGGCGATGGTCAGGTTACCGTCTCCGCCGCTGCTCCGGGAATAGTCCCAGGCGTATACCGTAAGATCAGCCCTTCCCTGAGTCAGTTCGGAAGCATCGATGGAAATAGCGGTATCGAATCGGTGAACGCCTTCTTCATTGAAAAACCCTTCAAAGGAAAACCGTTTTTCCATGAGTGTTACTTGGCGGCTGCCCTGTTTCAGGGTGACTTTGATGGTTCTGATCCCCCGCTTCGCATCGGTTACCACGAGGGGAATTTCGGTGGTCTTGGTTAGAAAATTTGGAACGGGACCCAGTTTTATTTTGGGTTTTTCCCCCTCAAAAATGGCAATCAGAAACCATCCGATAAAGCCGAAAACCAACAGGATGGTGCAAACGGCAAGTATTAAAGTAGTATTTCGCTTTTTGTGCATAACAACCTATTATTGCATTGTTTTTTATCTGGCGCAATGATTCGTGGCTGCTGCTTTTGAACAACAAAACATGCCAACCGCAAACCACTAAGTTCAGTCCATATGGCATTCTTGTCCCGAATAGATAGCAGCAAAATATTTATAAGGCAATGGTTTTTGTGGCTTCAGGTCCAAAAGCTTTGCGTCGAAAAAGCCCTCCATGAGGCGTGTCATGAAAAGACGCGAAAGGTTAACGCCTGATTTTTTCGCTGATTTCCCCAACCCTGGCCATGATTTCATTTGGATCCAGAAAACAGAGTTTCCTTTCTTTCATGAGCGTCGTACCATCTACCACCACATCCTTTACATCGGCCCCGCAGGCAGCATAGACCAGGACGGAAACCGGGTTGTAAAGAGGGCAGAGATGCGGTGCCCGGGTATCGACGACGATGATATCCGCTTTTTTTCCCTTTTCAAGGGTTCCTGTCTCTTTTTCAAGTCCCAGCGCCGCCGCCCCTCCGATGGTTGCCATTTCAAGCACCTGTGTGGCACTCGTCGCATCAGGTCTGCCGGTGGAGACTTTTGATAGCTTTGCCGCGGTATCCATTTCACCAAAAAGATCCAGGTTGTTGTTGGAAGCACAGCCGTCCGTCCCCAGTCCGGTTCTGACGCCCATGGCCAAAATATCCGCCAGCGGGGCGATCCCGGAGGAGAGTTTCATATTGCTTTCGGGAACATGGATGATGCCGGCGCCTTTTTTATGAAGGCACCGAATTTCCGATTTATCCAGATATACTCCGTGGGCCGCAATCAATTGGTTATCCACCAGGTCGAGCTGATCCAGATAATGGGTGGGCCTTTTCCCTGTGCGCTTTATGATTTCAGCAACTTCCGCCGAAGTTTCAGAAAGATGAATCTGAAGGGGTTTGTCATAGTCTTTCGATAACTGCTGTGATCGAAGGAGGGTTTTTTCTGAACAGGTCACCGGGCTGTGGCAAAATAGACCCGGTGTGATCCGTTCCGAGAAATGCTGCCATTTTTCAAGAAAGTCCCGTGCGGTACGGATATTTTTTTTCGGGTCCGGGATCCCAGGAGCGGGAAAATCAATGACACCCTGTGCCACCACTGCTCGAATGCCGCATTTGTCCACGGCACGGATCGTTGCGTCTTGAAAGAAATAGCCATCCGCAACGCAGGTGGTTCCTGATGTAATCATTTCAATGCACCCCATAAGCGCCCCCCAGTAAACCGTTTCCGGTGAAAGGAAATCGGCTTCCGCGGGAAATATCTTATCAAAGAGCCAGGTCCTGAGCGGAAGATCGTCTGCAAAACCGCGAAACAGGGCCATAGCGGTGTGGGCATGGGCGTTCACCAGCCCCGGCATGATAATACCGTTTTGCGCGTCAATGATATCTAACGCGGAACCATGGGGCAGTGGTATTTCAGTGGATGGCCCGATTTGGACAATGCGGTCTTTTTTAATCAAGATACGCGCGTTTGGAACGGGGGCCTGCCCCGGTACCATGGTAACGGCCGTGCCTCCCTGAATAACCAGGTCCACGTTTTTCGTTTCGCTTGGCTTGGAATTGATCGATTTCATATACACCTCTTTTCGAAATACCTTGACACAGGGCAAATTTCGTGAAAATTTGGCCGATTATTTTGTTTGCTTTTTCCCATGTCAAGGAGTAATCCATGTTAACCATTGCGCCTTTCAGAGGCCTTACTTATAACTACATTGAGCAAAAGGACCTTTCAAGGCTCGTTGCGCCCCCTTACGACGTTATTTCCCAGGAAGAACAGAAGGCATACTACCAGGCCGATTCCCACAATGTCATTCGTTTGATTTTAGGCGAAAAAAGAACCGGCGATTCAGATTGGGATAATCGTTACACACGCGCCGCGGATACCTTTCAAAGGTGGCAGACCACCCGGCACTTGATAAGGGCTGCCCACCCCTGTTTATATCTGACGGCCATGACTTATGATCCGGGCAACGGATTACCCACGAGGACACGGTGGGGGGTTATCGGGCTGGTTCGAATTGAGGATGAAGGGTCGGGGGTCATCCTTCCCCATGAAAGAACCTTTTCCGCCCACAAAGAGGATCGTTTAAAGCTTTACAGGGCCTGTGGCGCGCAGTTCAGCCAGATTTTCGGGCTGTATGATGACGCCGAGAATGTTGTTTTAAATGCCTGCCGTGAATCTGCGGACCTAACCCCTCAAATGGATTTTCAATTGATGGACGGAACACGGCACCGCCTATGGGTTTTGGAAGATCGGTTACTTTTTAAAAGGGTGGCTGAAAGTATGCAGTCAAAAGCTATCTTCATCGCTGACGGGCACCACCGTTACGAAACAAGCCGCAATTACAGAAACATTCTGCGTGCCAGGCATGGCCGAAAACCACCCGACAAGTCCTACGAATTCGTCATGATGTATCTGTCCAATATGCGAGACGAAGGCCTTACCATACTCCCTGCCCACCGCATGCTTAAACGGGTGCCCGGGTTTAACGAGGCATCTTTTTTTGAAAAAGCAAAACGATATTTTGACATCCGATCTTTTGCTGTTTCTCCGGATGAAATGGCCGCCCATTACAAAAAATTTAAAAATATGCTCCTGGAGATGGGAGAAGAACGGACCTCGTTTGCCTTTTTTTACCATGGCAGCCATAAGGGATTCTTGCTTTCACTGAAACCGGGTGTTCGCGATGAAATGGGGGAAGACCTGCACGATTCCCTCAAAAAGCTTGATGTGGTGGTGTTGTCACGATTGATTTTCAGGAAGTGCTTGGGGTTTACCGAGGAAGGGCTGGATGATGATGAGATCTTTCATTATCAGAGCGATACATCCCAGGCCCTTAAAAGCGTGGCATCGGGAGAATATCAGATGATGTTCATGCTGAATGCCACCCGAATCGAGCATGTGACCGAAGTGGCCGAAAACGGTCTTGTGATGCCTCGAAAATCGACCTATTTCTATCCCAAGGTATTGACGGGCCTGGTGTTCAATAAAATTGATCCCAAAGAAATCATATCGGTCCCCTGAGATCGTACCGGGTCCCGGAGAAGGATTGGATCTTTTTCTGGAAGGTCGGTTGAAGCTCATTCAGTTCAAAAAGGGGTACAGGTTTTCCATTGATGCGGTTCTGCTGTCCCAGTTCGCCGCCGTTCAACCGCAGGATGTGGTGATCGATTTGGGCACGGGGTGCGGCGTCATTCCGCTGATCCTGCTTTTGACAAAGCCCTTGGGGCATGTTTTTGCTTTGGAAATTCAGCCTGAACTGGTGCGCCAGGCATGGCGGAATGCACGGCTCAACGGGTTGGAAAAAATGATGGATGTGGTTAGAGGCGACTTCTGCCGCCCCCCCCTTGCATCCGGGTCGGCGAATCTCGTGATCTGTAATCCACCGTATCGTAAAATGAAGAGCGGGCGCATCAACCCCGATCCGCAAAAGGCTATCGCCCGTCATGAACTTCTGGGCTCCCTGGATTCGCTTCTTAGGGCTGGCGCCGCACTGCTGGCAAAGAAAGGACGTTTTGCGCTGGTTTATCCGGCGGCGCGCCTGACCGAAGTTTTCGGTTGCATGCGACGGGTGAACCTGGAACCGAAACGGGTCAGGATTCATTACCCGGATCTCGTATCAAACGCAAAACTTGCACTGATCGAGGCAACGCTGGGCGGGCGGCCCGGCTTGCAGATTCTTCCGCCCCTCCTGGGACAGGGCGATTTTTCCATCGGCTGAAAGCAACCCTTTTAAAATATACCTGCAATTTTCATCTAAAGGCTTCCGACGGTGATTTTAATGCTGGTAACCGCCTTTCTGCCCAGTTTCAGGTTGATTTTTTCAAGGATGGTTTCCCTGTAAAAGGTCAGCTCCTGAAGCCAGATTGAATCGGATACCGTTATGGTTAATTGTTTTTTTCGGATTTTGGAGGGTCGGGAATTTTCAGCATAGGTTCCGCCGACCACCTCTTTCCAAACCCGCCAGATTTCAACATCATCGGGTCTGTAGGGGAGGGTGCCGTCCGTCATAAGAGAGTGAATGACGTCACCCACGGGTATCAGCTCGCTTTTGGGCCTTTTCCTGACGGATTTTTCCGGGCGTTTCTTCATGTCTTAGCCAAAATGACGATGATCATCCGGTGAGATTTATGATTGACCGTCGCGAATCCATTTGACCAAAGCCGGAAATTCGTTATCCGACCATTCAGGGGAAAGGCGTCGTTTAAGAAATTCGGCGTAAATGTCATCCATTGTGGATATTGCCGCTTCAATCAGATATATTTTTTCAAAAAAGAGACCGTCCGGGTCGTCCCTTTTGTCCTGCAGGACTTTGGGGGTTTTGAATGTCTTGAAATTCATCCACAGGGCATCCAGGACAAAGCTCCATTGGTTGTCTTCCATGCTGAGGACCAGGGTCGCCTGAACAATTTCTTTGTTTTCCGCCAGGGCGAAACGGGCCTCTTTCATGTCCTGGCTCTGGCCGCTGCAGGAAACGGTTTCGAGACCTCTCTCATTTTCTCCTTCCAGAACGATTTTGCCGTCAAACCAGATTTCAACGGTTTTGTCGCCCATTTGAAAGTGGCCTTGTTCCGTTTCCGATCTGTACCACAGCCATGCGAGAAACTCTCTTCCAAGAAATTCCGTTTTTCTCACTTTTTCAAGTAATTGCATGATCAGAGCGCCTCTCGAATAGAAGGGTTCAGGCCGTCAATGATGTCGGGCCCTTCCCCTCTTTTTTCAATGAATTGGCTGGCCAGCGTGTAGGGACAAATGGCCAAGAGATGGAGATCAAAGGTTTTCAGAAAGAGTTCCTGGAATTCATCGCAGACTTTGGTGTTGGTGCAGCCGAAAACGACACTGCCGGTGCTGGTGTTCCAGACCATGTCGTAAACGCGGGACGTTGGAATCGCGCGTTTCAAGAGTTTCAACATGACGGCTTCCCGAATATCCGCACGCCTTCTTTTTGGCAAAAATTCCAAATTTTCGGTTTCTTTGATCTTTTTTTCGACTTCCAAAGCGTACTGCTTGATGGCTGTTGCGGGGATTTTCCGTTCGTCCACCCGCATGCTCATGGCAATGTACGGCTCTTTGAGGAAATCGAGCTCCGGAAACCTGCTGTCGAACATGTCCATGACATTGACCCACCCGGCGGAACGTTCTTTTTGGGATTCTTCCGTCAGATTTCGAAACCCATGAACGCTGATTCTCTCCGCCAGGCCTTCCAAAAAGTCATCTGCGGGTTTGCCCTTTACCTGATACCTGGAAAAGCTTCCCGAGCCGCTGATGAGACCCATTTGTTCCCTTTCTTATTTCGAGAAAATAATTTGCCACTTCGATTATTTTGGAAAGGCCGCACCCTAACAGAAATTCTTCAAAAGTGTCAACTTCAGAAACTCCGATTACCATTGACAATCCATCTTTTGAGCCATACATTCCACTGGTAAAATATCAAGAGGAGGTTCAAATGCAATATCTGCTGGATCATATCCATTTGCGGTGCAGCGATTTGGAGGGCGCCATTGCTTATTACAAGAAAATATTTGATGCAAAAGAAGTCGGCCGGGGAGATGCCAAGGGAATGCCCGTTGTAGGGTTGGAGATGGCTGGACAGCGTTTTGCTTTTTCCCCCAAAAGGGATGGAGTCCATACTGACGTTAAACCCGGGGACCCTGGCTGGGGCCTTTATCAGATCGGTCTGAAGGTGGACAATCTGGATGCGGCGATTCAGGAATTGAAAGAGCGGGGCGCTGAAATATCGAGAGGTCCCCTGGAGGTCAACAACGGCCTTCGGGTCTTTTTTGTGGAAGGACCGGACGCGGTTGAGATCGAAGTAATGGAATACGACTGAAACCCCATCAATGCAAATGACTTTTTAGATAGCGAGACGGAACAATCCGGAAAGGCGGTAAAATGAAATCCGTACAATGGCGAATGCTTTCGAAGAGACAGGTATTCGTTTCAATGATGATACTTTTTGTGACGTTTGTTTTTGTTTCGGCGGTCTGGGTGGAATATTCGGAGGCCAGGAGCAGGGGCGGCGGAAGGTCTTTCAGCAGCAGTCGTTCCTTTAGCGGAACGCCGTCCAGAACGACACCCGGGTACAATTCCAATATGAATAACACCAGAAGGGGTTCCAGCTTTATGCGGGGACTCGGCGGTGGTCTCATGGGCGGATTTCTGGGAAGCATGCTTTTTGGCGGCATGGCCCACGGCATGGGCATGGGTGGCTTCGGCGGAAGCGGTATTGGTCTCTTTGAGATTTTGATTATCGGAGGGTTGATATATTTTCTCTATAAAAAGTTTTCAGGAAAAAACAAATCCAAACGATCACTCTTTTCTTCACCGGACGGGGGGGGTGGCTCAGGCGGTGGATACGAAAGTATTTCAAGCTCACAATACCGACCGCCGGATATGGCGTCTTCCGGTATTCCCGATATGGCACCCGTAAATTCCTCTGTGGACGATCTGGACACGGTGAGACACTACGATCCGGGGTTTGATCCGGAAAACTTCAAAGAATTTGCCCAGGATGTGTTTTTCAAGGTTCAGGCGGCCTGGACCCGGAGGGATATCTCCGTCATGAAACAACACCTCGGGACCCAGCTTCTGGGTGAATATGAGCAGCATTTCGCCGATTTGAGGGCCAAAGGGCAGGAAAACCGTCTTGAAAACATTGCGGTGCGCAGTGTGGACATTGTCGATATGGGTGAGATGGGCGGTGAACCCTTTGTGATCGTCCAGTTTCGCGCCAATCTCCTGGATTATACGGTGGATGAGGCCACCGGCCAGGTTCTTGAAGGGAGCTCTTCCGAACCTGTGAAGTTTGAGGAGCGCTGGGCCTTCTCCAGGTCTCCCGGTTCATCCCAATGGAAACTGGAGGGCATCCAGGAATAGAATTTCATACCCTGCAAAGGATCGGCGATGCTTATTTTATCTAAATCCTGTTTCCTCCACATACCCAAGACCGGCGGCACCTGGGTGACGCAAGTGATTCGTCAAGCCGGGATTCCCCACGAGGATTTTCTGGTGGATGGCGATCCACATCGTGGGGTCAAGGAGTGCCCGCATCCGGAGCGTTTCAGGTTCGCTTTCGTGCGTCACCCTGTTGTGGCTTATCAGTCGTACTGGCGCTTTAAGATGGGAGAAGACTGGGATGGGATCCGCCAAACCAGATGGACAAGATGTGTCGCTCGGACGAATTTGAGACCTTTGTTCTGAAGGCGCTGAAATACTTCCCCGGCTTCTGCACACACGTTTATGAGCAGTACGTAAACAGTGGCATCCCCTACCGGAACCCATTAAAATTCATACGGAAAAAGGAGGATGAAGGTCGGATTTCCCAAGGAAATACGTTAAAATCATTTTTTTTCTTGACTCTAGATCGATCGTTCGATACGGTTGCTCGAACGATCGATCCAGTTCATTTGTGAATCGATCTGTTGTCTAAACCCATCCATAGAATTTACTTCATGAAAGGGGCGCGTTTTGGGAAATATCGACACGACCAAAGACGGGATTTTCAAAACGGCCATTTCCCTTTTCTCCGCTAAAGGCTTTCGCGGAACATCCATCCGGGATATTGCCAATGAGATGAACATCAGTATCAGCAATATCTATCATCATTTCGGCAACAAAGAAGGCCTTCTCATCGCCATATTGGAGCACTCCGCCGCACCCCTTGTAGATCATTTGAAAAGGGTTGTACGGCTGGACCTGCCACCCAAGAAAAAGTTCAAAAAACTGGTTGAAACCCATATCCAACTCTCGGCCACCTATACTCAGGAAACCAAAATTTTCTTTCTGGATGAGGAACATCTCTCTGAAGAAGGGGACAAGATCAACCGCAATATTCAGCGGGAGATTTATGGATTTTATATGACGGTATTGAAGGAGCTGGAACAGGCCGGTCTGATCCAATACCGCAGCATTCGAATTTTGGCTTTCAATATTTTCGGTGTCATCAACTGGCAGCTTCGCTGGTACCGGTCCGACGGCAGATTCTCCTTTGATGAAGTCGTAGATGAAATCGTTTCATTCATCATGAACGGCGTTTTCGGAAAAGCCGGGCCGATTGAAGGATAGGGTCTGTTTTTCAGTAATTTCCACGCTTAAAAACTGCAAGGAGGAGAAAAGGTCATGGGCTATACGATTGACATTGACACTGGCGGGACCTTCACGGACGGATTTTTTGTTTCAGGGGACCGTGTGGAGCCCGTAAAGGTCCCCACGTCGCCACACGATTTGACCATCTGTTTTCTGGAGTGCATCAAGGCGGGCGCCGATCGGTTCGGGGTGACGGTAGAAGATTTGTTGTATGATACGGAGATCATCCGGTTTTCCAACACCATCGGCACCAATACCATCATTCAGCGGGACGGCAGCCGTCTGGGATTGTTGGTGACGGCGGGTCATGAAAAACTGGCGCCCACCGCGACCCATGACGGCAAATCGCCCCTGGTGGATCCTGAAATGGTGATGGGAATTGAGGAGGAGACCTCCGCAACGGGAGAGGTGTTGCGGGCTCCCGAGACCAAAGGAGTGATGGCCGCGGCGCAGGAACTCATTGATGGCGGGGCCAGGTGTCTGGTGGTGGCGCTTCACAATTCGGATCTCAATCCTGAAAACGAGCGGGCCGTGCGAAGGATCATCAAGCAGGAGTATCCCAGGGACTTTCTGGGGTCCGTTCCCGTTTTTCTGTCGGCCGACATTTCCGGCCGACCCGGGGAAAGTGAACGGATCAACGCGGCCGCCCTGAATGCCTATATTCACGGCAAACTGGTGAACATGCTCTACAAGGCCGGTGAAGATCTGCGCAGACGCATGTACGGCAAGAATCTCTTTATCGTCCACAACAACCACGCGGTGGCGCGGGTGGCCAAGACCCGGGCTATCAATACCTATAATTCGGGACCTGCCGCGGGACTCATGGGAGCGAAGGTCACCGGATCCGTTTATGGATCCGGCGACATCATTTCAGCGGACATGGGCGGAACGTCCTTTGATCTGGGGTATGTTCAGCAAAATCAGGTCAGTTATACCCTTCGGCCGGATGTGGAAGGCTTTCCCGTGAACGTACCCATGGTGGAGATCAAGGCCGTGGGTGCCGGTGGCGGCTCCATTGCATCTGTTAAAGACGGCGTGATTCAGGTGGGACCCCAATCCGCGGGGGCACTTCCGGGCCCGGTCTGTTTTGATTTGGGCGGCACCGAACCCACGGTGACCGATGCGGATCTGGTCCTGGGCGTCTTCGATCCGGGATATTTTCTGGGGGGCGCCATGGCTTTGAATTTGGAAAAGGCGCGGGCGGTGCTGGAAGAAAAGATTGCCGATCCCCTGGGCATATCGGTGGAGGAGGCAGCCTTATCCGTTAAGAAGACCATCGATGACAACATGGGAAAAGAACTTCTGAGTCTTCGAAACCGGCTGGGCAGCCAAGGGTCCCCCCTTCTGGTGGTGTACGGCGGCGCAGGTCCGGCCCATTGCTGCGACACGGCGAAGACCGCTGGCATCCGCAAGATCGTGATGACCCCCTTTTCGGCGGTCTTTTCCGCCTATTCGTCTTCGGGCATGGATGTGGGCCACATCTATTATGCCCGCACCGACGTGCCCCTCAGCGAGACGAGCGATTTCTCAACACTGCTGAAGGCGTTGGAACGTCTTAAAAAAGAAGCGCAAAGGGATATGCGGGGTGAAGGGTTTACCCTTGACGACGTGAGTCTTTCCCTGGAGCTTTTTGTCCGGAAAAATGGTGAAGATGCAGGAGTCAAGGTGGACGCACCCTACGATTTTCATGGATCGCCTGAAGGGATTCAAGGGGTGGCTCGGGAGGCGCAACGTCTTCTGGGGAAAAATGGCGGCGCCGTTACGGACGATCTTTATTTGAATATGGTGAGTCTGGTGGTCCAGGCGGAAGTTCCGCATTTTGATGTCAAAGAGATGCCCCTTTCACAGGAGGGTGTGGCCGGCGCCAAAAAAGGTGTCCGGTCCGTTTTCCTGGATCGCGAAAAGGGGCTTCAGGAAGTTCCCGTGTATGACCGATCGTGTCTCGGCCATGGCCACCGGCTGTCCGGGCCTGCGCTGGTAGAATCGGAGCAGACCACCATTCTTGTCTCTGACGGGTGGTCCATGTTCGTGGATCAGTTTAACAATGCCGTTCTGGAGGAGGTAAGCGCGACATGAAAGTTAGAATTACCGAATATCTGGAAATTGATCTGGATCAGGAGACGTGGTGTTGCAACCGCTGCGGGCACGCCCTCATCGGTGCCCGGGAAAACTACAAAAAGGGGTGCCTGGTGGCGGAAAAACCCTTTGAGGAGGTGCATCCCGCCCTGGTTCAAGGAAAACAATTCAGCTTTTCACCGGATCCGGATTACTGCCGCCTGCTGGAATTTTATTGCCCGGCCTGCGGTGTGATCATTGAAAACGAATACCTGCCGCCGGGACATCCCATTACCCATGACATTGAGCTGGATCTGGACGCGCTTAAGAAAAAGCACGGGTTATAGCCATGGCCACCGGCAGGGATCTTTTTAACCGTTTCTTAAACAATGAGCCTATGGATAGACCCGTATTCGTTCCCATGATCCGAGGATTGCTCTCTCGGGTGGAAGGATTGCCCTTGGAGCAGCTCATGAACGATCCCACCCTTTGGGCCAACGCGCTGGTCAAGACCCACAAGCTGTTCCGTTTCGACGGTGTTGTGGTGGGGCTCGATGTGACCCTCATGGCCGAGGCGTGCGGTTGTGAAATCGTGTGGGAGGAGGATCGTCCCGTGGCGTCTCCGCCGGTGAACGGCCTTTATGAAAAGCCTGAAGAGACCGGCCGCATGAAGCATGCCCTGGAGGTGGCATCCCGGGTTTTTGAGGTGACCCGGAATGAACAGGCCTCCATAGCGGCCCTCACGGGACCGCTCACCCTTGCGGATATGTGCTTCGGGCGAGGAAAGGGCGCGGCGCATCTGGGGGAGATCAAACAGTTGATGGTTCAGGTGGCGGAGGCTTTCTGTAAAACAAAGCCGGATGTGTTGATTTTCATGGAAGGGCGGTCCCTGGCTTCGGCGGAGATCAAACTGCCCCACAAAAAGATCTTCAACACCCTCAAAAACATCACCGGGTATTACGACGTGAAAACCGGACTTTACGTGCAAAACTACCATTCGGAACAGGTGGATCAGTTTGGAAACCTCAAAATGGATCTCTATGTGCTGGGTCCTTCCCAAGACGGGCGTCTGCCCGAGGTTTCCAAGGTTTGGGATTTGGGGGTGGGCGCACTGGGCGTGGGTCTCGGTCTTCCCCTTGATGATCTGGAGACGGCCGGTCG
>ADZZ01000177.1 GCA_000179315.1 delta proteobacterium NaphS2 | reverse complement strand
TAAAGGAAGAGATGTCATGAAAGGTGGTGAGGCGTACCATCTTCGGGAGGAAGCCGCACCCGTCTCCCGCATGAACCGTTGATCCTGGTTGATAACGGGCGTGTGATCTGCAGATTGATGGATTTTATGTTGAAAGTGAAAATAAGCCACCCTCAAAAAGGAGAATTTTTCCTTGACTTGAAATTTGGGAGGACGTAGAGAAGCAGTTATAAAACGTTATTGTGATTTAATGACTATTGCCATCAGTGTCCTTTTTCATCTTCAAACAAAGAGAGAAAATATGGCCCAAGGCATCTGAAAACCCCGCTTCTCAAAGAAGATCGGGGTTTTTTGTCGGATGAAACCGAGATTCCCCATGATGGAAATTCTGGCTGCAACTCTTTACAGAGCAAAAAGAATCATGGTAATTTTCAAACAGGATCTGTCCGGTTTGAAAATTACCATGATT
>ADZZ01000178.1 GCA_000179315.1 delta proteobacterium NaphS2 | reverse complement strand
AAGTAAAAAAACCGTGGATGATCAGGGTTCAACACCCCCGTCATCCGGTGATAAGGTGCCCTCCAGGTGGTCCGGCGTGGGTCCGAGATGCCGTTTTTGCGGCTCATGGGGTGTTATTGTGAAAGATTTTCCCCGCCGAGGCTACGGCAATCATCCACAAACTGTTCCGGAGGTGTTCACATGATGGTTAAAAAGCCTCTTTTTCCAAAACGAATACGCAAAATCGCCAGCGGTTTTGCCTTTATTGAACATCGCTTTTTGCGAAAGGGTTTTTGGGAGAGCCTGAGTCATATTGAACTGCTGCTCTACATTTTTCTGGTGGTGGTATCTGACAAAAACGGGCTGTCTTATTACGGCTACGACAAAATCTGCCGGATTCTAAGGGTGGATGCAGATCAATATATCAATGCCCGTAATCGCTTGCTGGACAAGGACCTGATTGGATTTGACGGCCGTGTGTTTCAGGTGCTTTCCCTTCCGGATCGTCCAGTGATCGTGAAACCTGTGAAGGAAGTCCGGAACGGGGGATGGTTCAGTCTTGGAGAAACCGTACAGGAAATCATTCGGGAGAAAGGACGTGGGATCAACCCGAACAGTTGATATTCATCTGCTGGAATTGCGCTACGCTCATTGCCGGATCATGAACCACCAGGCTTTAAAGCAATTGCGGGATTCCATCGAAACTTACGGGCAAATCGTTCCGGCCCTGGTTGTTACAGAGAAAGACAAACTGATTCTGGTTGATGGGTACTTGCGTGTTCGAGCGCTTCGTGCCTGCGGAAAGGACCAAATATGTGTCCATTTATCAGAAGAAAACGAACAAAATGCCATGTTTTCGCTTTTGGCCAAAACCAATGAACGGCAATGGGAAGCCATTGAGCAGTCGGTTTTGCT
>ADZZ01000179.1 GCA_000179315.1 delta proteobacterium NaphS2 | reverse complement strand
CGTTTTGCCTGAAATATTACAGACCCCCCATGACAAAATCATTTTTAAGGTGAGAGAAAGAAAAAGGAAAAACGCACAATATGAAAGATTTGATTCACAGCATCGTTTTTTTGAAGTCAGGGAAAACGATCTCAGGTTTCTGGTAAACCTGACCGACTACCTGGACACCGGCCTGTTCCTGGACCAGCGGCTTCTGCGGGAGCGGTTGCGACAAAAAGCTGCAGGCAAACGGGTCTTGAATCTGTTCTGCTATACCGCAACGGCAACGGTTTACGCAGCAGCAGGCGACGCTGCCGCCACCACCAGTGTGGACATGAACAGAACCTACCTCAACTGGGCAAAGAAGCACCTGGCCTTGAACCGATGCGAGGGACCGAATCACCGGTTGGTTCAGGCGGACTGCCTGCAATGGATCGCATCCTGTAAAGAGCGCTATGACCTGATTTACCTGGATCCCCCAACCTTTTCCAATTCCAAACGGATGAACACCTCTTTTGATGTGCAGCGGGATTATAAAGAGTTGCTGACCCGAACCCTGCGCCTTTTGTCACCCCACGGGGTTTTGATCTTCTGCTGCAACCGCAGAAAATTCAAGCTGGATCCTGATGCGTTTACCCGATGGATTGTCAAAGATATCTCGTCTTCCACCCTTCCGAAAGATTTCCAGCGAAACCCGCACATTCACAAGGCCTTTGAGGCTGGACACCGGCGGCCTTCTGATATTCTCCTGCAACCGCAGAAAATTCAAGCTGGATCCTGACGCGTTTACCCGATGGATTGTCAAAAATATCTCGTCTTCCACCCTTCCGATCCTGGGTGTACCGAATCGCCTGTAATCACCTTTTGACGACTCTGAACCGCAAGCGTGAACCCATGGAGATGACGTTCGCGTTTCTGGAGGAACAGATCTCTCTTGCGCCTGAAAATGCACTTCCCCTGACTGTTTCCGGGCCGGAGAGGGATCTTTTGAAGGAGGAGGCCAAGCTGGACTGTATGTAGAGCGTTCTGGCCTGTTTAGAGACGGAAATGCGGATCGTCTTTATACTCGGCGATTTATACGGCCTTACAAGCAAAGAAGGCGCCTTCATTTTGGACATCACTCCCGAGGCGTTTCGCAAACGTCTTTCCCGCGGCAGAAAAAGCATGCAGGATTTTATGCTGAAGCACTGTGGCCTGATCAACAGAAACAATTCCTGCAGGTGCCATAAAATTGCCGCGAAAAAGTTGAAATCCGGTCTGACAAGCCCTTCAAAACGGTCTTTTGTCAAAAAGGCTACGGCCGAAAAAGGCAGAGCCGAAACACTGGCCTATTTAAAGGAACTGTCTGAAATCGACCGTATGCTCTCTATGTTTCGTCGCTATCCGGAATATCAATCTCCCGACGCTTTCACGAATATCGTGAAAGATTTAATAGATCCGAGAAATTATAAATTTTTTGTGCAATAGCGCCTCAACACTATAATTTTATTTAGGATAGGTGAAGAAGCCGCAAGAATGATCGTGGCCGGCGTCGCCTTTGAAGTGACTGAAACCAGGCCGCTTGTGGCCATGGGATAGGCCCTTGTTTACCTGAAAACACAGGTTATAAGCGGATTTTTTTATAGACATAGCCGCACTCCGAGGCTTCAGGGGATGTGGCCGTGACCTTATTCGGGAATGTGATTTCCGCATACGCCGCGTCAATTTATGTGATGATCATGTCGAGAACATGGCTTTCCCCATGAGATGTATTTGAGCGTGAGGATTTGACCTTCCTCGCCAAACCGGTCGACATCAAAAAGACACGCGCGGAAGGGATGATGTGGTTCTAAAGCCCTTTCTCCTAAAATCTTTTCATTTTTTGAAAATATGCGTAGAGAGTGCCCGCTCCAGCTCCCATCCCGCGGCGAGCTCATGCCCAACAGCTGCAAGGGCTGCATGTAATGAAACAGAGCCCAATTCCAGCTTAAGCGAAGGGCAGAAGTAATTCAAACAGAAGGCGTAGCGGGCTCGCAAACGACAGCCTTCATTTCCCAGGAACAGGCATTGATCCCGAAGTTCCCTGGAATGGGGAAGGTCTACCCCCATCAGATAATTGATAAGCAACAAAACAGGGTCATACCACGTCTCCACCTCCTTGAAACAACAACTGCCAGTCTTTGCGGCGCAGAGCCCGCAGAACTTCACCACGCCTGCCTGACGCATTCGTTTCTGGGTGTTTTCGATGGCTTCGTCATAAGACTTCAGGCGTTTCCGCATCTCAGGTATGAAGAGAATCTCCTCACCCCGTCTCCGATAGAGGGTGCGGGCCCTTTCAATGTGGGTAAATACAATTTCCTTGCTCATCGACGACCGTTTATCCGAAGAGGTTCAAAAAACCATAAATGAAATTCAATTTCTCCCTTTCGACCTCGCAAAAAAACCCGCAGGGACAATCCCGCGGGACGGAACCTATGCTCTTCCGATCCATTCATGGATAGGGGTGGGGCGGCCCCAGATTACGGACATGTATTTATTTGACCAGGTCTGTTACGTCCTCATAGAACGGCCCGCCGGTGATAGGCATGTGTAATAATTTATTGCCCTGCATATTAAGTTTTTTGAAATCCACCATCTTGGGCACCAGGTTGTCATAGGTGGCAAAGTAGAACCTGAGGTTCTTGAGATCGCAGGCGTCCATCCACTGGGTATAGTCATAGCTGGTCTTGCCCTCCTCGATGCTCCGGGCCATGCCTTTGGTGATGTAAAAGGAATCCAGCAATTGGAAGGCCTGCCTGGCAGCCAGTTGCCCATCGGCCATGGGCAGGGCGGCTCGTACCTCGTCCACGCTGGCGAAGCTGGTCAACACCCACATGGTCACGTCCCAGGGCGCCAGGCTTTTGTCCTGGTCCGCAGGTGTGACCTTCTGGTACTGGGCGAAGCTGGGCAGATAAAACAGGCCCGCGGCCAGCCCCTTTTCGTTCATGCCGTCGGCAATGGCCGTCTTGCCCAGGAAGTCCAGGCCCAGGACGGCATAGGCGGCTTTCCACGCAAGGCCGGTCTTCCCGCCCGGCGCGCTGGAGGTCAGGGCGTACCCCTGGGGGACCATCAGCACCCGGGAATGGAGGTCCTTGCCGAACTCCAGGGTGC
Organism: delta proteobacterium NaphS2; assembly: GCA_000179315.1. Lineage (GTDB taxonomy): Bacteria > Desulfobacterota > DSM-4660 > Desulfatiglandales > Desulfatiglandaceae > NaphS2. Next base: position 18,965 of record ADZZ01000179.1, on the reverse strand, counting down.
GGGCGTGAATCACGGCCCCGTCCTTGGCCTTGACCGTGATGCCCGTACAGGCCGGGGCTGACGAATTCATCAAGACCACGGCGGCGCAGGCCGCGAAAAACAGGTTCAGTTTTTTGCCGGGCTTCATGTCTTTCTCCCTTCCAACATTGTGTGAGTCCAATGTGATTGCAGCCGCAACTGCTCTGGCCGCAACTACGAACCAGTTGCCCGACCATTGACGGATATGATCCTGATCGGAAATTAAAGTCCCGTCGGCTTTCTCCAATCCTTTTCCCGGGTCAATGCGCTTTCCTGTTGAACGCCGTTTTGAACAAACTTATGGGAAAGACAGATTGGGATCAAGGATTTTATTCATAGTATAAAAATTTGATCCACTGGACGTCTTGAACCGGGTGCTGGAGATGGCAGGGGGAAGAATCCGTCAATTGCATGTAACGGTGGTCATGCCTGAAACGGAGGAACGGATTTTCCTGACCGCTCGTCCTTCGGTTCTGGCTCATACACTCCTGGTCATTATTGTCAATTCGCCGGACGCTTTTGAAATTTGTTGCGGCAACCTATTTGAAAGAATTGAGCTGCTCGACTCTCCGATCTTCTGTCGAGTAGACCGGTTTCTTCAGCAGCCATATTGTGATCTATCTCAGACTACGCCCCGCCGCACGCGGCTCCTTATGAGCACTCTTCACGATGAAGCGAAAAGGTTAACCATAATACGCGGACGCGGTAATGGGTATTTCTTCAAAAATAGATTGAACTTTTCCCAGTTCATGCTCCCGCGTTGTGATCGCCTGTTCAGCCATTTATGCAGTAACCGGCGGACCTCGTTGGCAAAACGGCTGATGCCTTTTGAGTTGTCCGTCACACCGTAGTAAGCAAAATGCCCCCGCAATTTCGAGGCCACTTTCTCCATAAGCTGATCGGCCGGCAGGGTACGGTTCGCCTTTAGCCAATCCCGAAACATTCGGATTTTGGCGGTGAACTTTTTGCTTGAAGTGATCCGCTTCATCCGGAACTTCCTGCCGTTTCTTGACCGACTACAGTAGTGGGTAAATCCGAGAAAATCGAAGGTTGCCGCCTTGCCACCGCGCCTCTTTGCTTTAGCTTCCGCAAGCGGACCAAATTCGATGGTCTTGGTCTTTTCAGGCGATATCTCAAGGCCAAATATGGAAAGTCGCTCATTCAGCGCCTGGCGGAACCGTATTGCGTCAGCTTCACGCCCGAAACATACGACGAAGTCGTCGGCATAACGGATCATTCGGCTTTGGCCGTAGCAGCCCTTTTGAAACACCCGAGTAAACCACAGGTCAAGGCTGTAATGCAGGTAGATGTTGGCGAGAATCGGTGACACACCCGCCCTGAGGTGTTCCTTTGTCACTGGCGATCATTGCGCCATCTTCCATGATACCCGAAATGAGGAACCGCTTCACATAACGCAGCACTCGTTTATCCGCTATTCGGTGTCCGATAAATTTCATCAGCCACTCATGATCCACATTATCAAAGAACCCTTTGATGTCTGCATCCACAATATAGTGGGTTCGACCGCCTTCGACCTCTTGACTCAACGCTCGGAGAGCATCATGGCAACTCCGACCCGGACGAAACCCATACGAATCGTCTATGAAATCCTGCTCATAGATCGCAGATAGAATCCGCGTCAGACCTGCCTGTACCAGCTTATCTTCAAGGGCGGGTATGCCCAGGGGTCGTTCCTTGTTACTTCCTGGTTTGGAAATATATACCCTGCGCACTGGCAGCGGGGTATAGGACATCCGGTGCAGTTTGTCGACCAGAGCCGTCAAGTTCTTTTCCAGGCTTAATCCATATTCCTTCTTGTCGAGGCTCAATCCCTTCAACCTTACGGCTTACGGCCTATCTTCTCGCTGTCCTACGCTTAATCTCGGGGATTGCTCCCGTCGATCCAAGGACTTGCTACCCGATGGCTGGTCAGCCTTCCGGGGCGGGGTTCACACCCGCTAAAATATGCGACCATGCCCGGCCGCACCTTTGATGGAAACCTTCAAAAAGATTCCAAGGCATCTTTATGATGACCATGTGTTGATCTTTCGGGGGAAGCCACTTGATACCCTGGAAAAAACCCTAAACAGGGCTTGTGAACGTTCTGGCATCCCTTACGGCCAAAAAGCCAAGAACGGATTTGTATTCCACGACCTGAGACATTCCTTCAACACCAACATGAGAAAAGCCGACGTACCTGACGTACCTGATGGTGTCATCATGGCCATTACCGGACATTCAACCAGGGAAATGTTTGACCGCTATGATACGGTTGATCTGGAAGATACCCGGGAGGCTGTTAACAGACTGGAGGTGTTTTTCGAAAAAGTTAACCAAAATGTTAAAAACGTCTCAAACACCCACCCATAAAAAAAGCCGGAAACTGTATAAGAACCCGGCTTTCCTTGTATTTTCATGGGGTGGATGAAGGGACTTGAACCCTCGACCACTGAGGCCACAACCCAGTGCTCTACCAACTGAGCTACATCCACCAGGATAAGTATGAAAATATAACAGGAGCATTTCTGTTTTGCAAGAGAATTTATCCACAAATTTCAAATTTCGCTGAAACCACCAAAAATCGTCCTCGAAAAGAAGTGTTTGACGCTCATGGAAAACTTTCCTATATTTAGGCCCGCGATGATTCAGAGAGGAACGTCGAACACTCAACATCGAACCTCCAACTTCGAAAAAGGGATCAAAAATCCATGGCAGACCAACGTCAAGCGCTGTTTCGAAAAATACCCTCTGTGGACGTGCTGCTGGCCCATCCGCGCATAGAGGAATCCCTCGTCCACCAACCCAGGGTTCTTGTTATAAGGGCCATCCATGAAATTCTGGAAACGCTTCGGGCGACCATTCAAAAGAACGCCGTTTCAGAAGAGACCCTTGGAACGGATACTATTGTTGAAGATATCATCATTCGAATCGAGCAACTGTCCATGCCCAGCCTCAGGAATGTGATCAACGCCACCGGGGTAGTGGTTCACACCAATCTGGGGCGATCCCTTCTGGCCGAACGGGTCCTGGAAAAATTTACACCCCTTGCCGGTGGTTACAGCAACCTGGAATATTCACTGGAACAGGGCCGACGGGGAAGCCGATACACCCATGTGGAATACCTGCTCAAGGAATTGACGGGAGCGGAAGCGGGCATGGTGGTCAATAACAATGCGGCCGCAGTGCTGATTGCCCTTGAAACCTTGGCGAAAGGAAAAGAAGTGGTGGTCTCCCGCGGACAGTTGGTTGAGATCGGCGGTGCTTTTCGCATTCCGGATGTCATGCGCAAGAGCGGCGCGACCATGGTGGAAGTGGGTACCACTAACAAAACCCATCTGAAAGATTATGAGGAGGCTATCGGTCCGGACACCGCACTCCTTCTGAAAGTGCACACCAGCAACTTTCAGATCGTGGGATTTACGGAAGAAGTCCCACTGCCGGATTTGGTGAATCTGGGCCGAAAACACGACATCCCCGTCATGGAAGACCTGGGCAGCGGTTGTCTGCTGGACTTTTCCAACTACGGCATGATCCGGGAACCCACCGTTCAGGAATCACTGGAGCAAGGGGTGGGCGTGGTCACCTTCTCCGGCGACAAGCTGCTGGGCGGCCCCCAGGCGGGCATTATCCTCGGACAGAAGGATCTGGTGACGGCCGTTCGCGAAAACCAGCTGAACCGTGCGCTCAGAATCGACAAACTGACGCTGCTGGCCCTGGAAGAAACCCTTCGCATGTACCGGGATCCGCAACGGGCCATCCAGGACATTCCCACCTTGCGAATGATTTGCGCTTCCCATGAAGCGCTTTCGCAGAATGCGGATCGACTGAATGCGCTCATCGGGGACCTGGATACGGAAAACTTTTCGGTCGAACAGATTGACGGCGACTCGAAAGTGGGCGGCGGTGCCCTGCCCCTGCAAAAGCTGAAAACCCGTCTTTTAAGCCTTGTTCCCGCAAGACTTTCCGCTCAAAAAATGGAAGAACGCCTTCGATATAACACGCCCCCCGTCATCTGCAGGGTAGAGAAGGACCGGTTGATGCTGGACGTGAGAACCATCCAGGAAAGCGACTTCCAAACCGTTGCACAGGCCGTCAGGGATCTCGCCCAATTTAATCCGGAAACCGGCAGGTCCATAAAAGAGGCATGATCAATGGAAAATATGGTTCAAAAAATTCTATCTGACTCGCGATCCGTTATTGAAACTTTCATTAAAACGCATGGGGTACGCCTCATCGAATTCTCCGAAAAAATTGCATCGACCTTTCTGGCGGACCGAAAGCTCCTCATTTGCGGCAACGGCGGCAGTGCTGCGGATGCGCAACACATGGCCGCTGAGTTCGTAAACCGGTTTGAACTTGAACGCCCTCCCCTTCCGGCCATGGCTTTGACAACGGATACATCCGTGATTACCAGTATCGGAAATGATTACAGTTTTGAAGAAATTTTTTCCAAACAAGTGAAGGCCCTGGGGATTGACGGCGATATACTTTTGACTATCAGCACCAGCGGCAATTCACGAAACATCGTTGCCGCCGTCAAGGCGGCCCGGAAACAAGGACTGTACACCGCCGCCCTTCTGGGAAAAGACGGGGGAGAATTAAATAAAATGGTGGATATGCCCATGGTGGTCGCCTGCAATGTGACGGCTCGTGTGCAGGAGGCCCATATCTTGGCGGAACATATGATTTGCCACCTGGTCGATTATATTTTATTTCAAAAGCATCTTGAGGAATAACCAGAAGAATTCGCAGAAAATTGAAGCAATTCATAAAAACCGTAGCGACCCATGACTGAAACCAAGCCTCTCTCTTTTGATTCCGTCCGGTCTTACCCTTTGGCCGACAGAAAAAGCAAAGTGGATACCCATGACTTCGCCCACCCATGGTCCGTCGGTGGGACCCTGGACACATGGCTCAACAGTCTGCCTCACATTCTTGCGGCCGAAGACCTTTTGATGGTTCGAGACCGCATTGTGGCAGCCTTTTTCGGGCAGCACAAGATCATCCTGGCCATGGGCGCCCATCCCATAAAAGTGGGACTCAACCCGGTCATCATCGATCTCATGGAAAGGGGCGTCATAAGTGCGCTGGCCATGAACGGGGCGTGTATCATCCACGATACCGAACTGGCCATGGCCGGAAAGACATCGGAGGATGTGGCGGCTGAACTCAACCGGGGAAACTTCGGCATGGCCGAAGAGACCGGCCGTTTCCTGAATCAGGCCATTACGGAAGGCGCCGGAAAAGGGATGGGACTGGGTGAATCGGTGGGAAACATGCTCCTCAAAGAGGCATTTTCATTTGATCGCTACAGCCTGCTGGCGCGCGCCCGCGAACTGGATATTCCGGTTACGGTCCACGTGGCCGTTGGAACGGACATTATTCATTTTCATCCCCTGGCGAACGGCGCCCATATCGGCGCTACCTCCCACCGCGATTTTCGAATTTTCTGCCGTCTTGTTTCCGAAATGGACAAAGGGGTCCTCATTAACCTGGGTTCGGCGGTTATTCTGCCGGAAGTATTCCTGAAGGCACTCAGTGTAGTGCGCAACCTGGGACATGAGGTCAAAGACATCACGACCATCAACATGGATTTCATTCGCCAATACCGCCCCATGACCAACGTGGTTCACCGACCCACCCAGGACGGCGGAAAAGGATTCAGCCTGGTGGGACACCACGAAATTATGTTTCCACTCCTGGCGGCGGCGTTGATCGAAGGAATTGAAGAAAAAAAGAAAAAAGGATAAAAAAATGCCCATCTATGAATATAAATGTGCGAACTGCGACGAGGAATTTGAAGCCCTTGTTTTTAGAAGCGATGAAACAGTACCCTGCCCCAAATGTGAAGGCAAAAACATCAAACGGTTGATGTCCGCCTGCAGGCATACGACCGGCGGATCATCAGATGCTGGAGCCGGCTACGGCGCGCCTTCAAGCGGATCTTCCGGTTGTGCGGGATGCAGCAGCGGCAATTGCAGCACGTGTCATTGACAGCGCCTGACGCAACAGCTGACGGCTGTAACCAAAGCCAATTTAAGAGGATATCTTGTTCAGAATCGGTTTCGGATATGACGTGCACGCGCTGGTGGAGGCCCGGAAGCTTATCCTCGGCGGTGTGGAAATCACCCATTCAAAAGGCCTGAAAGGCCATTCCGACGCGGACGTGCTGATTCATGCCATTATGGACGCGCTGGTGGGCGCACTGGGACTGGGGGATATCGGACGGCATTTTCCGGATACGGATCCGGCTTATAAAGACATATCAAGCCGTTCCATGCTGGAAACCGTAACGGGTCTGGTGGAACGGGAAGGGTATGCCTTGAACAACCTGGACTGTACCCTGGTGGCCCAGGCACCCAAAATCGCGCCCTTTTTGCCTGAAATGAAAAGGAACCTGGCAGAGTCTCTCAAAACGGATGTAAACCGAATCAATATTAAAGCCACGACCAGCGAAGGATTGGGATTCTGCGGAAAACGGGAAGGCATGGAAGCCTTTGCCGTGGTGAGCCTCATTAAGAAAGACGGAGAAAGCTATAGTGCCACTCAAACTGTATAATTCATCAATTCGAAAAAAGGAAGTTTTTAAGCCGCTGAACGACGGCAAGGTCGGTCTTTATGTCTGCGGGGTCACCGTGTATGATCTCTGCCACATCGGACACGCCCGCTCCACCATCGTATTTGACGTTTTAGCCCGCTATTTCCGTGCCAGAGGCTATGACGTGACCTATGTCAGAAATTTTACGGATATTGACGATAAAATTATTGAACGGGCCAAACTGCTCAAAAAGGCGCCCAAAGAACTGGCCCGGGAATTCATTGATGCCTTTTATGAGGACATGGGAAAGCTTGGCGTTTTGAAAGCCGATGTGGAGCCCCGTGCCACCGATTATGTGGAGGACATGATCGAAATGACCCAAACCCTCATGGATCGGGGTTACGCCTACACGGAAGGCGGTGATGTCTATTTTTCGGTGGATTCTTACCCGGGATACGGCAGCCTTTCCGGAAGAAACCTCGAAGACATGCGTGCGGGCAGCCGTGTTGCCGTGGATGACCGGAAAAGGCATCCCATGGACTTTGTGCTCTGGAAGAGCGCCAAACCGGGTGAACCCCAATGGCCCAGCCCCTGGGGACCTGGCCGTCCGGGCTGGCACCTGGAGTGTTCGGTCATGAGCAACCGGCATCTGGGACCCACCTTTGACATTCACGGCGGCGGACGGGACCTCCTGTTCCCGCATCATGAAAATGAACGGGCCCAGTCCATGTGCGCCAATGACGGTGAATTTGCCCGCTACTGGGTGCATAACGGCTTTGTCACCGTTGAATCCGAAAAGATGTCCAAATCCCTGGGAAATTTTCTGACCATACGGGATGCCCTCAAAAAGTACCATCCCGAAGTGCTGAGGCTTTTCCTCCTCTCAAAACATTACCGAAGCCCCTTGGATTTCTCCGCGAAAGACGTGGCAAACCTTCAATCGGGCCTGGTACGTATTTACAGAATGCTGCAGCGGCTCAATGATCTCCTTGGGCCCGGCGACGGAGAAAAAACGTCGGAAGACAGCCTCTCCGGTGCTTCCGGCGAATTTTATGAAAAGTTCTGTGAGATGATGGACGACGACCTGAATACCGCCGGCGCCCTGGGGCTGGTCTTTGATAAGGTGCGGGAAATGAACCGCCTCATGGACCCGGACGGCAACGGGGCCGTTTCCGAAAAAGCACTTTCCAGTTTGAAAAGCCAACGGGATCAGCTGCTTCGGGCCGGTGAGATCCTTGGGCTGTTTCAACAAAATCCCGCCGAATTTTTTGAACAGCTTGCCTCACCCTCAAAGGACGTGAACACCGATGAAATTGAAGCCCTGGTGAAAAAGCGGTCTCAGGCCCGCGTCGCAAAGGACTGGGCCCTTTCCGATACCATTCGCGACCAGTTGAAGGAAATGGGCGTTGTTCTGGAGGACGGTCCCCAGGGCACCACCTGGAGACTGGATGTTTAAGCTTCAAAGCGAGTTCTCCCCCCGCGGTGATCAACCCCAGGCCATTGATGCCCTGGCGGAAGGGATTACCAAAGGGATGAGACACCAGGTGCTTCTGGGCGTGACCGGATCCGGCAAAACCTTTACCATGGCCCACACCATTGCCCGCACCGGAAGAACAACGCTGGTCATCGCTCCCAACAAAACTCTGGCCGCCCAGCTTTACGGCGAACTCCACGGTCTCTTCCCGGAAAATGCCGTTCATTATTTTGTCAGCTATTACGATTACTACCAGCCGGAAGCCTACATTCCCCAGTCGGACACCTATATTCAAAAAGACTCCCATATCAACGATCAGATCGATAAAATGCGCCACGCCGCCACAAGGGCCCTGCTGGACCGGGATGACGTGATCATTGTGGCGAGCGTTTCCTGCATATACGGTCTCGGTTCTCCTGAAACCTATTACGACATGCTCCTCTATCTTGAAACGGGAAGCACCCTTCCCAGGGAAGACGCCGTAAAAAAGCTGGTGGAAATTCAGTATGAACGGGGCGACATGGATTTCTACCGGGGCCGCTTTCGCGTAAGGGGGGATGTTCTGGACATCTATCCCGTGCACGAAGAGGACCGGGCTGTGCGGGTCCATTTTTTCGGCGATGAAGTGGAAGCCATTCAGGAAATCGACCCACTGACCGGAAAAACCGTTGCCGCACTCAGCCGCATTGCCGTTTATCCGGCCACCCATTATGTGACCACCACCGATATTCGCGACCGCGCCGTGGAGCAGATCAAATCGGAATTGACCGATCGGTTGGCGCACCTCCATGAAGAAAACAAGCTTCTTGAGGCCCAACGCCTGGAAGAACGCACCCGGTTTGACCTTGAAATGATGTCGGAATTGGGATACTGCCACGGCATTGAGAATTATTCCCTGCACCTGACGGGCCGACAAGCCGGTGAACCGCCCCCTACCCTTCTGGACTATTTTCCGGAGGATTATCTGTTGATCATTGATGAAAGTCACATCACCATTCCCCAGCTTAACGGCATGTACCGGGGCGACCGGTCCCGCAAGGAAACCCTCGTACAGTACGGATTCAGGCTCCCTTCAGCCCTGGACAACCGGCCTCTGCGATTCGAAGAATTCGAAAGCCGCGTCAATCAGGCGGTTTATGTGTCAGCAACACCCGGCCCCTGGGAACTGGACCGCACCGAATCCATCGTGGAACAGATTATCCGGCCCACGGGACTGGTGGACCCGGAAATAGAGGTGCGTCCGGCCGGGAATCAGGTGGACGATTTGCTGGCACGGATCCGGGATCGGGTGGCGCGCAATGAACGGGTGCTGGTAACCACCCTCACCAAACGCATGGCCGAAGACCTCACCGAATACTACGCGGAACTGGACATTCGCGTCCGTTATATGCACTCGGATATTAAGACCTTGGAACGGATGGAAATCATTCGGGACCTGCGCATGGGTGTTTTTGATGTGCTGGTGGGCATCAACCTGCTTCGGGAAGGGCTCGATATTCCGGAGGTATCCCTGGTGGCCATTCTGGATGCGGACAAAGAAGGATTCTTGCGGTCGGAACGGTCCCTTATCCAGACCTGCGGCAGGGCTTCCAGAAACGTGAATGGACGCGTGATTCTCTATGGCGACCATGTCACCGGCTCCATGCGACGGGCCATGGATGAAAGCAACCGGCGCCGACTGCTTCAACTGGCCTACAACCGGGAACACGACCTGACACCCGAGACCGTAAAAAAGAACATCGACGTTATTCTGGGATCTCCCTATGAAGCGGATTATGTGACCGTCCCCATGGCAGCTGAAGCGGAAGCACCCTGGGTTTCTCCAGACCAGCTGGAAGAAATCGTTGAGGAATTGAAAGGAAAAATGCACGATGCGGCCAAAAAGCTGGCCTTTGAAGAAGCCGCCGTATATCGTGACCGCATTAAAGAACTGGAACAGCAGGAACTGGCTTTTCTGGAGGAGTGATGACCGGATCATTCTACAAAAAGAAAGTCTCCGGACGGTCCGATGGAAAAGTACCGCCAAATCCTGCAAGGCCGCACCATAAGGATATGGTGCCCGGCTTTCAGGCGGTAAGAGACACCCTTCAAAGCAAAGACGGCACTTTTCGGGAAATCTGGATTGCCGAGGGGAAATCGTCTGCCAGAACCCAAGAAATCATCAAGCTCGCCACCTCAAAAAACATCCCAGTCCACTTTAAACAAAGGCATTATCTATCCGATATTTTAAAAGATATGGCCCATCAGGGAATTGTGGGAATCGCCGATGCCTTTGATTATTCGAACTTTCATCTGTTGCTCAAAAGCGCACTGGAGGCAGGGCCCTCGGCACTTTTGCTGGTGGCGGACCACATCACCGATTCCGGGAACCTGGGGGCGCTTATGAGAACCGCGGCCTTTTTCGGTGCTCACGGTCTCATCATTCCGAAGGACCGGTCCGCAGGCATCACCCCGACGGTACTTAAACGCTCATCGGGCGCTCACACGAAACTGCCGGTGGCCCGGGTCACAAACCTGAGCCGGGCCCTCAACGAGTTGTCCCGAAACGAACTCTGGATCATGGGGGCCGCAGGGGAAGCAGAAGAAAGTATTTACGATTTTGACTGGCGGCGGCCCCTGGTTTTGGTGCTTGGAAACGAGCGAAAAGGGCTCAGCCCATCCGCCAGAAAACAGTGCCATGGACTGGTATCAATTCCCTCTCCCGGAAACACGGACTCCCTCAACATATCCGTTGCCGGGGGCGTTATTCTCTCTGAAATATGTCGACAGCGACAAAAGGTGGAGTGCACATCAATTTTATAAGGATGTCCCATACACCACTGAAACGTTTGGTTGTGCCAGATTTTTTTAATGATAGTTGTCCTTTCTTAGTGAGTGCCAAGTTCTTTTTCTATACGCTCAGCAAGGAATATTTTTAAAAGAGATTGATATGGAACATCTCTTTTGTTTGCTAGAAGTTTGAGCTCCTCAAGCATAGTTTCTGGAAGACGTAGAGAGATCTTTTTAACTGAAGGTTTGAGGTTTGAAAACGTGATTTTTTCAGCTTTGTTCCAGTTAATGTAGTCAGTAGAGTCATGAGTTGCCCAAAACTCTCTTTCTTCGTCTTCGTTCTTAAATTTTGGTATCTGTTTACTCATTATTATATACCTCCCTTTCTTTTCGACTCATATCTCTGGCTGAGATGACACGAATACGCTTTTTTCTAACAGTAAATGCAATGAAGATGTTTCTTTTTGAGTCGGTTCTCCCAAGAGCATAAAACCTTTTTTCTGCCTCTGAATGTTTTAGGTCGTCTTGGATTACTAAAGGTTTATTAAAAAACTGAAGTTTCACAGAAAATGCCCCCGGCTTGATCAGCCGACCATGCGCAGCAACGCCTCCAGGAAAGATTTTCGGGGCAGTTTGTTGTCTTGGTTGCAAACGGCATGAAAATCATCGCTCAATGCGGACTTAGCGATGATATGTCTCAGGTCGGAAAAGGCGAAACTGTTGCGACCCTTGACCTTGTGCCTGCGTTCGGGAATGTTTTCGAGCCGTGAACCATAGATCCAAATGATTGTTGCGGCCATTATGGAAAAATTGATGTGATTGATCACTGCCTGTGCATTGCGGGTTTGGCTTTTGCTGCTTCCAATGTCTTGCTTGATCTCCTTGAAACCCGACTCGATTTTCCACCTGGCCCCATAATACTCGATAATTTGCTCAACCGACAGCTTCAAGTCCGTGGAGAAGATTGCGATCCACTGTGTTTTTCGAAAGACCCAGACAACCCGGACAGGGCACTTGAGTGTTTTGAGCATAACGATTTGGGAGTATGCGTTGACTTCACGGTATTTTCCGTACAGGAAGACGTGATAGGTTGAAGCGTACGCCATGAATGCCGCCGCCATTTCAGCGCACGAACCCAACCTGCTGCCATATTTTTTGGGTCTTCCCGGCTTTTCTTGGCCGCTAACGAAAACAGAACCAGTTTTGCTAATCGTAACGGAACCGGTGATTGCGCGTTGTTCTGTTGCTTCTGCAGAATAAACTGGAATGTGAGAGGCGGTGTTTTTTGAGAAGAGGTCTTGAAAAGGGTTTTTTTCTTATAGGTTTACAGATAATTGAAAGCCATGTGGCATCATGAGGTTTGAGAGGGTTTAGATCGGCTTAGAAAAATGGATTAGCCGGCATCTGTTTTTCTGAGAGAAGGCCCATCGATATGAACATTGATGCACCGATGGTTGAGGCGATCCAGCAGAGCATCGACCATGTCCTTTGGTTCAAGGAGGGAATACCATTGTTCAGGCTGGAGATTGGTCGTAATAATGGTGGGCCGCCCGGCTTCATATCGCTCTTTCATGAGTTTGAAAAAGGCGTTCATTTGCTCCTTTTTCAGGGTCAGGTATCCCAGTTCATCGAGCAACAGCAGATCATATCGGCACAGGGCATTGAGTAGTTTGGGGGTGGATCGATCGGCGAGAGAGGCATAGAGTTGATCCAACAAATCCTGAACATTATAAAAACGCCCCCGGTACCCGGCAATAATGGCTTGACGGAGTATGCCGACGGCCAGGCCTGTTTTCCCTACGCCGGTCTTTCCGTGAAATACGATGTTTTCTCTTCGATTGATGAAATCAAGGCCGGACAAAGTCATCATCCGGCTTTTCCGGACTCCGGGCTGAAGATCAAACGGAAAGGAGTTGAGGGTCCAGTCCCATGGGAGCCGTGCAATCTGAAGCCGATAAGTCATGCTCCGCTCCTGCCGGAAACGTAATTCCTCAGCCAGGAGGTTGTATATGACCTCGTAAACGGAAAGCCCGTTCTTTTCGGCCAAAGCCAACTGCTCATCGAAGGTCTTCACCATGCCTTTAAACTTCAAGTCAATGAGTAATTGCTCAATTTTCTTTTTCATGACAGATCAAAAAAGTCACCCGCGGTATAATCGAGGATGATGTTTTCCAGACGGGACAGATCAAAAAGTCGATACTTAAGGGCCTGTCTTACGGCTTTGAGAAAAGGCTCACCGGGATAAGTCCGTTGCAGATGCAGCAGACGGCGTAACTTGACCACGCCACGACCATGGCTTCTTTTCTTCAGTTCGGCCACATACGCATCCAGAACGGCATCATTTCCCACCAACAGCTGTTCTTCTTTTGAAGGGACCCGGGCATCCTTTTTTCTTCGAATCGGAACATGATGTCCCGGCACAGTTGTTCGCGTATCACGTTTATCCAGAATACGGTCATGTTCCGCCACGTTCCGGCTTTTGTCATAAACGATGACCTTGCGCCAGTGTTTCTGAACTTCCAGGGATTTTCCAATCAGTGCTTCAGGGACGGAATAACGGTTGGTGTCCAAATGCACATATCCCTCGATATCGACGACCCGGTGTTTTGCCACATAGACCGGCGGCCGGTATGGGGGTAAATCAATGAGATGCGGTTTTTCAATGATATAGGCCTCATCCGGTATCATTCCCAAAGCCCGTTTGAACGTTTTGTCGCTGGTGTTCCGGCACCAGTCGATGGCCTGCCGGTTCAAATCATGCCAGCTGACAAAGGTTCTTCCAGGAAGAAAGTTATTTTCCACAAAATGAAAAGGCCTTTCCACGCGGGCACTTCGATTGGCATCGCCTACGGCATGGGCCACAAACCCGGTTTGATACATATCAGCGAAGTATTTCATCTCAGGTGCAATCAATGCGTCAGGTCCGGTGCCGCCGGCCACAATAACACTGGTATTGTCAACGATGCACCGGGAACACACCCCATCCATAAAATCGAAGGCTTTTGACAGAAAAACCTTGCACTCAAACCGGGTGAAACGCGGGTAATACTGAATAAAAAGCTTTCGGGAAAAGGCCAGTGTCAGGGAAGCGCACTGGGCCGATACTTTTTTCCCATCAATGGTAACCTGATGGGGTGACGTATCATGCTGCATCTCCTGACCGGGTTTAAAATGGTATTGTCCCGCGCGTCTTTTTTTTCGCTTCCGGATCTCGTGTTTTCTCATGATCCAGGTCAGACTTTGATAAGGAATCGTGATCTGATGGCGGCTTTCCAGTTCCTCCGCCACTCGCACGGCATTTCCTTTGCATTCCTTGAAAAGATCGCGGATTAAAGGGACATGTTCTTCATGCCGGGATTCTCTGTGGGGTGCTGCTTCATCCGGATCCTTTAAGATCTTCGTGATGGTATTTCGGCTGACCTTGAGCGTTCGGGCGATTTTGCGCAAACTCATACCGGTATTTTTCAGTTCCAAAATGGCATCTTTTTTGGATTGTCTGATCATGGCTCTATCTCTTTTTTGAGTTTTGCCGCCTGATTTTCGACTTTGTTCACCCAGGCTTTCAGGGTTTGTTTCTTAAATGGATCGCTTTTTGGATAATGGACATGGGAAACGGTTTTCAGCAGACGTCCGAGCACAGCATATACCATTTTAATATCCTTGAACCATTTGCCTTCCGGTCCGTCATGAATCTCCTTGGCCTGTTCGGATTGGATTCTTTCATTTTGAACCTTTATGAAAAGAAAGGGATTTTCCAGCATGCGGTCTCGAACAGACCGGTTGCTTTTTTGGTAATGTTCGTAAAAATGGGCCAGTTCCCTCGTGGATAAAGGTTCATTTTCCAGGTGGGCCATCAGTTTTTGTGCGTCTTTAATGTTGGCGCGCGCCAACGGCGCCATGACACGGCTGGCACTCCAGGTTGAAAGCGTTCCTGAAATCACGGCTTTCAAAATATTTTCAGGCAGGGCCTCAACCAGATCAAGCCGTCGTTTCACAAAACTTTTGTCGCGTCCTATCCGGGCTGCGATATGGGAGAGGCTGCACCCGAACCGCCGATGTAATTCCTGAAGCAAAACCGACTGCTCAATGGCTTCCCATTGCCGTTCATTGGTTTTGGCCAAAAGCGAAAACATGGCATTTTGTTCGTTTTCTTCTGATAAATGGACACATATTTGGTCCTTTCCGCAGGCACGAAGCGCTCGAACACGCAAGTACCCATCAACCAGAATCAGTTTGTCTTTCTCTGTAACAACCAGGGCCGGAACGATTTGCCCGTAAGTTTCGATGGAATCCCGCAATTGCTTTAAAGCCTGGTGGTTCATGATCCGGCAATGAGCGTAGCGCAATTCCAGCAGATGAATATCAACTGTTCGGGTTGATCCCACGTCCTTTCTCCCGAATGATTTCCTGTACGGTTTCTCCAAGACTGAACCATCCCCCGTTCCGGACTTCCTTCACAGGTTTCACGATCACTGGACGATCCGGAAGGGAAAGCACCTGAAACAC
Source organism: delta proteobacterium NaphS2 (assembly GCA_000179315.1). GTDB lineage: Bacteria > Desulfobacterota > DSM-4660 > Desulfatiglandales > Desulfatiglandaceae > NaphS2. Next base: position 3,660 of record ADZZ01000179.1, on the reverse strand, counting down.
ACGGCCGTCAAATCCAATCAGGTCCTTGTCCAGCAAGCGATTACGGGCATTGATATATTGATCTGCATCCACCCTTAGAATCCGGCAGATTTTGTCGTAGCCGTAATAAGACAGCCCGTTTTTGTCAGATACCACCACCAGAAAAATGTAGAGCAGCAGTTCAATATGACTCAGGCTCTCCCAAAAACCCTTTCGCAAAAAGCGATGTTCAATAAAGGCAAAACCGCTGGCGATTTTGCGTATTCGTTTTGGAAAAAGAGGCTTTTTAACCATCATGTGAACACCTCCGGAACAGTTTGTGGATGATTGCCGTAGCCTCGGCGGGGAAAATCTTTCACAATAACACCCCATGAGCCGCAAAAACGGCATCTCGGACCCACGCCGGACCACCTGGAGGGCACCTTATCACCGGATGACGGGGGTGTTGAACCCTGATCATCCACGGTTTTTTTACTTTTTTTTATTCTTCGCCGACGTTCCGCCCTCCGATGAGCTTTGCGGCCTTTTTCTGTTTGCCGGTAACGGCGTTGTGCTTGTCGTCGCTGTTCCGTGCGGGCTTGTTCACGACATTGATCGCTACAGTACGCCTGGCCTCTGAAACAGCTCCGGCACACATGGAAAATGAATCCACAACTTTTACACTGGATTTTTTTTTAGAAGCCTTAAGGGCATGACGCCTTTGATCTTGAAAAGGATCAAAAGCAGACCTATGATGGGTATGCTTTATATTGTCCGGGGAAGACGGTCTGCTTCTGTTTTTCCCAAAAAAAGAGGCCCGAAGCGGCAACTTCGGGCCTTACCTTTTTTAATAAATCAGACCCCCCATCGCTCAGTGGGTCTATATTAACTCCCCAAAATCATACCCGAAAATGGAACCAAATGCAGATTTTCCACATAACTCCACGAAAGTAAACTGAATCTCTCTTCCGCTGTCTTTTTTTCGTTCAATATTTTCGCGTGTCTTGATCCCGTTCAAAACTGTCTCCCACAACAGAAACCCATCCGTGAACCAGTTTCGCTCAAGGGATCTAAGTCTCGGCAGACCACACAACTCCAATTGAGGTTTAAGTTCAAAGCCCCAATGGTTCAGTTTTCATTAGCAAGGCTGGTTCGGTTAAGATTAGCGTTGAAGCCTGATAGCCAACACAACCACTCGACAAGGCCTTAAGATTCAGGCTGAGATTGACTCCAACAGTTATCCAAAGGGGATCAAAGTAACTGACACCGAACTTGAGAACGTCAATTTGTTTAAGGCCGATTTTCATGGCGAATGGAACTATTCTATTCGCCCTAAATGTTCAAGTTATTAACGGACAGACTCTTACTTTGCGATATCCTCGATGCTGCTTCTTTGAGGCGGTAGCTTTTTCCCTCGAACTTCAGGAGATGCCCGTGATGAAGCAGGCGGTCGAGTATGGCCGAAGATGCTGTATTGTCCCTGAGAAGCTTACCCCAGTCTTCAACGAGTCGATTTGACGTAAGGAGCGTACTTTTTTTTGCGGAATACCGATTCAGAATGATTTCCAGCAAATCATCAGCGGCTTGTTCCGGCATTTTCTTGCGCAAAAACAAGTCATCGATGATCAGCAGATCGGTTTCGGAAAAAAGTTTGCTGATCTTTTTCCTCCGTTTAAGTTGAGTGGCTTCAAAAAGATCCTCGAAAAAGGTGTGGGCTTCCCGGTACACCACTTTGTATCCCGCAAGGATGGCGGCGTTAGCAACCGTTTTGGCGATCATACTTTTCCCTGTCCCTGGGGATCCGATTAAAAGCGCATCGTGTCCCTCCCGGATAAATTTTCCGCTCACCAGTTCATAGATGTCCATCTTGGGCAGTTTCGGATTGAAGCCCCAATCAAACTCGGTCAGGGTGGGTTGCTCCGTGAGACCGGATGCCTTGAGGCGCGTTTGTGTAAGGCGACTTCTTCGGTAATCCAGTTCGTCCTGGATCAGACAGGCAAAGACCTCAGTAAAAGAAGCGCCCTGATTGGCCTGGACGATTCGGGTCTCCAGGGTGGCGATCATACCATGGAGCCGGAGGGTTTTGAGATGCTTTTCCATTTCAGCCAGTGACATGTTCATGTTTCCTCCTTCATCCTGTTTTCAAAATATCCCGTGCCTGCGTAGTGTTTGAATCTGTTCCACCGACATGTCCGCCGGGTCCTTTATGGATTCCGGAATGGGCTTGGGTTTCTCACCATTGAAAGACACCAACTGTTCCCAGTCAAATACAGTGACGGGAAAACCGTGGTGAAAGAGCCTTTCCCGTACCTGCAAAGCCCCAGTTTTCCCCGCCGGATCACGGTCCAAAAACAACAGGATGCGAGGAAACCGAACCCGGGAACGGATCCACACCAACCGCTCGATCTGCCCCAAGGAGATGGCATTTCCCATTAGCGCCACGGCATTGCGGCAACCGGCCTCCACAAGCTTTGCTACGTCGAAAAATCCTTCTGTCAGGATCAAGCCGAACGAATAAGGTTAGATTGTGAGAGCGGAGCGAACCACAATCTGAACCGTTTGTTGGACAAGCCCGGTTACTATATATAGAAAACAGCTTTTTTGAAAGAGGCAGCTTGATCAGGACAGAAGTGAGACAGGGATTTTCTGCTTCTGCCCATATGCTCTTTGAAATAGATTTGCCTGAAGAACAAGGCTTTCAGAAGCGGAATATGCAGTTTTTTTGCGCATAGGTGTCCATTACCGGGGAAACCGGGCTTTTTCATAAACCGGTGATGTTGGCTCTGGGTTACATAACGATTTCTCCGTGTTCGCTCATGTAAGGCAGGTGGACCTGCTTCGCCGGCGGTTTTGCTATTTTTGTCAGGACAATTTTCATGGCCGCTCCGCATACCGGGCAGGTAATTGTTGGCCGTTCTTTCAATTTCTTGGCAAACATATTGAGCGGATTAACCCGGAGCACCATCTGCAAAAAACAGATGAGCTTTTTGCTGCATGGATGGAGAAAACCGTAACACCTGGCCCTTCGAAAGCCCTTGGGCAGCACATGGAGCATGAGCAGATAGAGGAAATATTCCCCGGTGACGGTCCTGCTTCTGTATTGCCCGGTTTTGGCATGGAGATACCTGAAGGTGACCATGCCGTTTTCGCATTGCAGAATATCCTGTTCCCGGATGACGCCCCGGTAGAGATATCTGCCAAGATAAATGATTGCCTTGTCGCCGTTGCCGACGTCTTTGCAGTCAACGACCCACTGTTTCGGGCAATCTTCTGGCACGCTCAGCCCGTGGTCAACAATGGCCTGGAGGATCTTTGCTCTGAAGACTTGCGCCAGAGCCTTGTGGCTGAAAAGATACCCGGAAGATTTGACCCGCCATAATGCTGTTTTTGTATTGATGCTTGCCCCCGGCATGACAACATGAATGTGRGGATGATAGTCGAGTGCTCTTGAATGGGTATGGAGTATGGTGGTAAAGCCGGCTGCTCCACCGAGTTTTTTGTCTTTTTGGGTAAATGTTTTCAGGAGATCCTGGACGCAGGCAAACATGAGGGAATAGATTGTTGCCTGATTTTTCCAGGCAAGATCCCTGAGCTGTTTGGGGAGGGTGAAGGTGATCAGATAGTATTGAGCCGGTAAGCGCTTGCTCAACTGATTCTCGATCCACTGCCGGTTTCATGGTTCTGGCATGGGGACAGTTCTGT
>ADZZ01000180.1 GCA_000179315.1 delta proteobacterium NaphS2 | reverse complement strand
TTTCTGTCATCGCTGGTGTCGGGATTACATCATCAAAGGCATCGAAGGTTTGGACTTCACCATCTCTATCGGGCCATGGGTTTCCTGGGTGAAGCGCTCGATGTGCAGAACGAAAGTACCGGTTTTTCGCCCAGATGCAACAAGGACCTTGTGGAGGAACTGATCTTTTCCCATCGCCGAGATCTGTTTTCGGATCTGGACCTGGTATTTTTCGACACCACCTCCATCTACTTTGAAGGGCACGGTGGAGAGAGTATCGGCCAATTCGGTTTCAGCAAAGACCACCGGCCCGACCGGGTTCAAATGATCGTTGGGGCGGTCATCGATGATAAAGGCCAGCCAATCTGCTGCGAGATGTGGCCAGGAAATACGGCTGATGTTACTGCACTTTTGCCCGTCGTTGAAAGGCTGAAAAAACGGTTCGCCATCAATCGGGTCTGCATTGTTGCCGATCGCGGCATGATCAGTGCGGATACGGTGGAACAACTCGAGTCTCCAACAAACCGGACCCCATACATCCTGGGAGCCCGCATGCGAAAAGTGAAAAAGATTCGAGATCGCGTTTTGTCCCATCCCGGTCGTTACAAAGAGGTTCGCACTGAAAGCAGCGATCCGAAAAAGCGGGAGCCGCTCAAAGTCAAACAGGTTCAAATAGATGGTTGTCGATACATCATTTGCCAGAACCCTCGCCAGCAGCGAAAAGATGCCGCTGACCGCGAAGCCATCGTCAAGGCGCTCACTGAAAAACTCAAAAAGGGACCCAAAAGCCTTGTTGGCAACAAGGGGTTCCGGAAGTATTTGAAGGTCGAGAAGGACAGTGCCCGTATCGATGAAAAACGAGTGACGTATGAAGCGCGTTTTGACGGCAAATGGGTACTGCAGACAAACACGGATCTTTCGCCCGAAAAGGTGGCACTAAAGTACAAGGAGTTGTGGCGTGTCGAAAGGGTTTTTCGAGACGTCAAATCACTGCTGGATACCCGTCCCATATTTCATCAGAAGGATCAGACGATCCGCGGTCACGTATTTTGCAGTTTTCTGGCGCTGGTACTTCGAAAGGAACTGGATCAAAGGCTTGTTAAAGCCGGCCACCGTTTCGAATGGGCGGAAATAAAGCAAGACCTGAAGTCTTTACAGACCGTCACCATCGAAGAAACGGCAGGCGGCTTGCTATCAGAGCCAGAGCAAGGGAGTCTGCGGCAAAGTTTTCCAGGCTGTTGGGGTTGCCATGCCGC
>ADZZ01000181.1 GCA_000179315.1 delta proteobacterium NaphS2 | reverse complement strand
ATTGATTTATCGTTGCAAGGCGATGCGTGACGGACTGCCTATCTTCTGATCGGGGTGCTGTTTCGAGAAAACCCTTGGGCTCTGCCCCAAACCCCGAGGTTTTTTTAGGCATGAAGGCTCCTCGGAAATATCACATAAAAAAGGGGAGCCCGAAGACTCCCCTCCCGATGACGATATTTCGTCGTCGCCTATCCAGCTATCCCTTGGCGAGTTGCTCCTCAGCAGAGCTCGCCTCTGTTTCACCGAATCTGATTATGCAGGTTTAGCACTATCCCGTTTCCTCCACTGCGGTAAGAATATGTTCAGCCGATACAAGCTGGGCATTCTGCAGTGCCGCCACATTCAATGAGAGGTGTGCCAGCAGATTGATTTTGCGTGGCAGACCGTTTGTCGCCTGAAAAAGCGCTTCAAGAGCCGGCTGTTCAAAAAGATCCATCTGGGTTCCGGCCAACTCAAGCCGGTGTTTCAGATAAGGGAGCAACTCCTCTTTTGCAAGACCGGATATGTGATAACGCACCACAAGCCTTTGAGCCAAAGGCTCATGGACGGACAGTGAAAGCCGTCGCCTCAACTCGGCCTGGCCAACAAATATCATGCAGAGACGATTTTGTGAGTCCATCTCATAGTTTGTCAGCAGCCTGAGGTTTTCGAGGACCTCGTTTCTCAAGTATTGCGCTTCATCAATAATCAGCACTGGCCTGATTTTGGATTCCAGACAGAGTCGGTTGACCTCCATATGGATGGAACGATAAAGGGCTGCCAGGCTCCGTTCCGTGGTTAGCCCCATTTCCCAGGCAATGGATTTGTAGATATCCGTTACATTGCCGGTGGTCAGAGGAACGTAAAACACCCGGTACAGACCCGTATTCAGAGAAGCGGCCATCTTTCGGCAGATACTGGTTTTCCCGCTGCCCACTTCTCCGGTGACAAGCCCGATACCGCGCAGCTTCAACAGATAATGGAGCCGGGCTTCAAGCTCATCAGCAGCTTTTGAACCAAACAGTTTGTCCGGTTCCAGATCTTTTTCAAAAGGGTAGTGGGTCAGCCCATAGACCTTTTTATACATAGCCATCCCCCTTTTCGGCTTCGGAGATCCTGCTGAAGTTAACAGGTTGTTTGGGTCTGCTTTCCCGCTTATGATCGACGGCCTTTTCAGGATCAAGTGCTTCAATGGTTTTAGACGGGCGATCACGTTTCACAAAGCAATTGGCGTAGGTGTCCACCAGTTTCGCCTTTTGGACGAAACGGCCGTTGTGACAGACCTTTATCTCTTTGCCCTGCTCGGAAGGGTTGTAGCGGAGTGTTACGGTCTCTCCCACCAGGGAAGCGTCAATTTCATAGGCCATACCGTTCAGACTTACGGTACGGTCTTTCTGCACTTTGCGTTTTGATTCAAAAAGGAAAAGGTCGTCCAGGTCATCGCCCGGTTCGGGATATCGGACCTTCTCACCCACTCTGGCCCAGCGATCAAGGGGCGTTTCGCAGAGACTCCGATGGGGCGAACGGTGGTACTCTGTTTCGATATAGGTCCAAAGTGCTCTGTTGATCGCTTTCAGATTCAACATATGTTTTTCCGAAAGCATCGGGAGAAACTGCAATCGTACCGTTCTGAACCATCTCTCGATTTTTCCCTTGGCCGCTGCATGGTAGGGTCTGGCGTGAATCAGGGTTATGCCGAGTTTTGCGCAGACCAGGGATAAATGCTGTGACCGGAAAGCTGATCCGTTATCCACAAAAAGCCGCATGGGGATACCTCGCCTTAAAACGGCTTGTTTCAACACCTCCATGAAGCAGCGGTATTTTCCGAATGGGCGCGGCATAGGGGATCACCCGGGTCGCATCATCAATAAAAGCGATGAGATAGGTTTTTCGTTTCCTGCCGTCATTTTTCCTGACCGCCGGACCGTACATGACATCACTCATGAACAAATCCCCGGCATTGAGGTAGGCGAAGCGACGATGGTCTCTATCAGGTGATGTAATCTTTCGGGTTAACCCGTGGCGTGCCAGCAGTTTATACACGGTGGATCTGGGCATCCGAACATCATCGGGAATGTTGCCGGATGCTCTGACTTTCTTGATTAACAGCGGAACGGTTAGTTCCGGTTCTTTTTCTTTGGCCTCAAGAAGTAAATCCGAAATCTCAAGGGGCAGCTTTCTCGTTTCCCCCTTGTCCGTGCGCTCTTTGGGCAGTAGGGCGTCAAAACCGCCCTTGCGGTATTTTTTCAACCATGAACGGATCGTCTCTTCAGCCACACGGGTGCGTCTGGAGCCGGGAATAACATATTCCTGCCCTGCTTTCTTCCTGATCTGAGCGTAAAGCCCTCTTGATCCGGGCGGCAAATGAACAAAATCCGCGATAATCCCGTAGCGAAATAGCGCCACCTGCTCTTGTAGTTCGTTTTCTGCCATCTAAAACCTCCATTCTTATAAAAAAATTGGCGAACGGAAGCCTTTTACCCCATCAAACGGGCATAAACAGTCCCCATCAATTGTTGGAAAACCCAAGGTGGCAATACCGCTTGCCGGAACGGGGGCCGAATCCGACAATAGGCGGCATGGATGGCAGATATTCCCGACCCATTTCACGCAATTTGATCAGCACCCTGTTTGTGCGGAATTTATTGCGGAATGATTCAAGATCCGGAGCACATTCGGTCACAAGAAGTCCGGCCAGAATTGTCAGTGCCTCCTTTACATATTGGATCCTCCGCCTCAGCCAGCGAAGCCCTGATGGAAGAGATATCTCCGGTCTCAAAACAAAAGCCGCTTCTTCCTGGCTTTTGCATGATCCGGCTGTATTGACGGCCTGCTCGATTTCGTCTAAAGTTCCCGGAAAGCGAGATGCAAGAAAATCAGGCAGCAGGCTGATGGTCTTGTGCGCACTCGGGCAGTACCATCGAGGTACCAGACAGTATTCTGGAAATTTCCTGGGATAGGTGCCATGCCTGGCCAGGTCGCATCCTCCCTCGGGATGAAAGGGACAATGATCAAGCTCCGCATGTTCCCAGGCCTTTTGCTCATTGTATTCTTCTATGGTTAAATCTATAGGGTATCGAAGCTGCATATGAAAAAAATCGGACGTAATGAGCCCTGCCCATGCGGCAGCGGCAAAAAATATAAAAAATGTTGTCTCAACGCCTCCAAATTACCTATTGGAGGGACCTTTATCGCACATTCCGCACCTGCTGTACGAGTTTTCTGAATTATAAAATCGTCAATAAAACCAATATGTTGTCGATTTTTCTGGACATTTGTTTCCTAATAATCCATAATACGCTCAAAACTCTATTTTTTGGGGCCGTTTATGGAGCAATTGAATGTCATTACGAAAAGGGTCGATGTTCTTCCCATGGTAAAGTACTACATTGATCAGCTCGGGATCTATGGGCTTTTTTCGAAATACGTCAAGAAGCCGGAACAATCGCCAGTTGATCCTGCTCAAATTCTTTCGGTTGTGGTAGCCAATATCATATGTGCATCACAACCCCTTTATAAAGTTGAACAATGGGCCGCTGATTACATGGATGGACTAAGTGAATATGGGCTCAACGCTTCAATGTACAATGACGATCAAATTGCCAAAAAGCTTGACTGTCTTTTCAAGGCAGACCGAAATTCCTTTATGTGTGAATTGAGCGCAAATGCCATTGGAGTATATCTGCTTGAAACAAGACAGATCCATAATGACAGCACATCGGTTACTTTCACCGGCGAATATGAAAATCAACACCCCGGAGCCGTTAAACTGAAATACGGTTTTAACAAGGACCATCGGCCTGACTGCAAACAAATCGTTTTTGGTCTGAATATCACGGCTGATGGAAATGTCCCCTTATCATTTGAATTGTTTGATGGAAACCGCACTGACGATACAACCCATGTCCCCAATTGGAATGCCCTCCGGGAATTCCTGGGAGAGTCGGATTTTATTTATATTGCCGACTGCAAACTATGTTCACAGAAAAATCTGGACCATATCCATGAACACGGTGGAATATTTATTACGATCGTTCCCAAAAACCGATCTGAAGTCAAACAGTTCCACGAATTTCTAAAAACAAACTCCATCGAATGGCAATATGCCTATGAAACGCCAAACAGCCGAAAAAAAGCAGAAACCATCCTATACAAAACATACGAAGGCGAGCCTTCCAAAAATGGATATCGTATCATTTGGGTTCACAGCAGTGCCAAAGAAAAACAGGATAAAAGCCGCCGAGACAACAGGATCGCCAAAGCCGATCTCCAACTCACTGAACTTTCTTCCCGGCTCAATCAATACAACCTCAAGACAAAGGAACAGATTGAAAAGGCAATCAAGAAGGCAACYAAAGGTACATTTGATCTTTTCCAAATTCAGCTCATCGAGGACAAACAAATTGTTCAGCGCCAGATAGGTCCTGGAAAGCCGGGACCGAACACACAATACAAAGAAGAAGAAAATATATCCTACTGCCTCGAGTGGGAATTGGATCACAAGGCCATAAACAATCTGGCTGCCCGTGATGGCATTTTCCCTCTCATTACAAACGCTGAAATGGAAGCGGCAGAAGTCCTTAAAGCCTATAAAAATCAACCGTATCTGGAAAAAAGAATGTACACGGCCAAGTCCATTTTAAAGGTCGCTCCCGTTTTTCTCAAAAAGACGGAGCGAATCGAGGCGATGACCTTTCTCTATTTCATCGCACTAATGATTGTCAGCCTTATGGAACGTAATATTCGAAAGAATATGGCTGAGCAAGGGGTTGAAAAACTGCCCATTTTACCCAACGGCATGAATACCAAAAAACCAACATGGAACAATCTCAACTACTTTTTTAAAAATGTTCATCTCAGCATGGTTGAAAAGCAAGACAAAATCATTCAAACAGTTACAAAGGGTGTCACCCAGTTGCACGAATTTGTGTTGAAATTATTAGGTGTTCCGCCGTCTGTATACGCTGCTATCCAAGACCGATGGTGGCTTTTCAAAAACTCGGAATTAGGTCAAAATTTGAACTCAACATAATTCGGAAAACTACGCTCTAATCGTGCGAAATGTAAGCTTTATTTATACGGATTTGGACAATTTATCAAATCAGGTGCCGGACTTGATTCAAGACAAGAAGTTTGATGAAGCCGAGGCGGTGTGCCGAAAGCTCTTGCGACAATATCCTGAGGAGATCGATGGCCTTCATCGTTATGCTGAACTCTATGAAGCTCAGGGAAAAAACTGGGACGCTGCTGAGTACTATCGAAAAGCAGTTGCATTTGCCGAAAAGGCTGGAGGGTTTGGGAAGGAATCCGTTCAATCCTTCCGACAAAAGGCTGAAAAACTTGCACTTGCCGAGAAGGGGTAGTCTCACTTTACAATACCGGTTCCAATAAACCACCGGTGGAATAATCAGATATTTTGAGCCGGTTCTTTGCTATTTATTGTGGCTGACAACACTTGATGTCTTTCAAAAAAGGGATGATGTGATCGGAGTTTTCCGACGGGATTTTCACATTGGCCAGTACGATTCTGCTGAGACTGTCAATACCCGTCATCAAAGCCGGAGCATCACCCGCGTGTGTCGCGTCTAGATGGAGGATATAGCCGCCTTTAAGCGTCATGCTCTTTCGAATCCGTGGGATTGCCTGCCGGTGGGCATGGGCCAGATACAAAATGAACTTACGCCCCAGGTAATCGATTTCCGAAGGACACAAGTGAACGTTTCGAAGGGCCAGTTCGGCGCGTATCTCCTCGGTGGTCTTGTACCGCTCATACATGGATCGTCCAACGAAAACCAGTACATCGTATGCCACGTTTGATCGGACGGGTACTACCTGGCGTAATGTATCAGAGCCTAAAACAGCACCGCACCCCGGGCATTTTCGAACTGTTTCATGGGCAAACATGGGGCCGGTCATTGTCCACACCTTCTTTTGCCGGGTTTTCTGCACCAGAAGCCGCTTTCCGCAGGAACATACGTTCCTTGATGGGATGAAACGGATGACCGGGGGCTTTGGAAACAATGCCGCGGGCGATGTATCCATCGACAATCTTTTCAGGGCAGTACTTAATACTTTCA
>ADZZ01000182.1 GCA_000179315.1 delta proteobacterium NaphS2 | reverse complement strand
TGTGTGCCGAGCTGTTTCAGAGGCCAGGCGTACTGTAGCGATCAATGTCGTGAACAAGCCCGCACGGAACAGCGACGACAAGCACAACGCCGTTACCGGCAAACAGAAAAAGGCCGCAAAGCYCATCGGAGGGCGGAACGTCGGCGAAGAATAAAAAAAGTAAAAAAACCGTGGATGATCAGGGTTCAACACCCCCGTCATCCGGTGATAAGGTGCCCTCCAGGTGGTCCGGCGTGGGTCCGAGATGCCGTTTTTGCGGCTCATGGGGTGTTATTGTGAAAGATTTTCCCCGCCGAGGCTACGGCAATCATCCACAAACTGTTCCGGAGGTGTTCACATGATGGTTAAAAAGCCTCTTTTTCCAAAACGAATACGCAAAATCGCCGGCGGTTTTGCCTTTATTGAACATCGCTTTTTGCGAAAGGGTTTTTGGGAGAGCCTGAGTCATATTGAACTGCTGCTCTACATTTTTCTGGTGGTGGTATCTGACAAAAACGGGCTGTCTTATTACGGCTACGACAAAATCTGCCGGATTCTAAGGGTGGATGCAGATCAATATATCAATGCCCGTAATCGCTTGCTGGACAAGGACCTGATTGGATTTGACGGCCGTGTGTTTCAGGTGCTTTCCCTTCCGGATCGTCCAGTGATCGTGAAACCTGTGAAGGAAGTCCGGAACGGGGGATGGTTCAGTCTTGGAGAAACCGTACAGGAAATCATTCGGGAGAAAGGACGTGGGATCAACCCGAACAGTTGATATTCATCTGCTGGAATTGCGCTACGCTCATTGCCGGATCATGAACCACCAGGCTTTAAAGCAATTGCGGGATTCCATCGAAACTTACGGGCAAATCGTTCCGGCCCTGGTTGTTACAGAGAAAGACAAACTGATTCTGGTTGATGGGTACTTGCGTGTTCGAGCGCTTCGTGCCTGCGGAAAGGACCAAATA
>ADZZ01000183.1 GCA_000179315.1 delta proteobacterium NaphS2 | reverse complement strand
CTCCGAATGATTTCCTGTACGGTTTCTCCAAGACTGAACCATCCCCCGTTCCGGACTCCTTCACAGGTTTCACGATCACTGGACGATCCGGAAGGGAAAGCACTGAAACACACGGCCGTCAAATCCAATCAGGTCCTTGTCCAGCAAGCGATTACGGGCATTGATATATTGATCTGCATCCACCCTTAGAATCCGGCAGATTTTGTCGTAGCCGTAATAAGACAGCCCGTTTTTGTCAGATACCACCACCAGAAAAATGTAGAGCAGCAGTTCAATATGACTCAGGCTCTCCCAAAAACCCTTTCGCAAAAAGCGATGTTCAATAAAGGCAAAACCGCCGGCGATTTTGCGTATTCGTTTTGGAAAAAGAGGCTTTTTAACCATCATGTGAACACCTCCGGAACAGTTTGTGGATGATTGCCGTAGCCTCGGCGGGGAAAATCTTTCACAATAACACCCCATGAGCCGCAAAAACGGCATCTCGGACCCACGCCGGACCACCTGGAGGGCACCTTATCACCGGATGACGGGGGTGTTGAACCCTGATCATCCACGGTTTTTTTACTTTTTTTTATTCTTCGCCGACGTTCCGCCCTCCGATGRGCTTTGCGGCCTTTTTCTGTTTGCCGGTAACGGCGTTGTGCTTGTCGTCGCTGTTCCGTGCGGGCTTGTTCACGACATTGATCGCTACAGTACGCCTGGCCTCTGAAACAGCTCCGGCACACATGGAAAATGAATCCACAACTTTTACACTGGATTTTTTTTTAGAAGCCTTAAGGGCATGACGCCTTTGATCTTGAAAAGGATCAAAAGCAGACCTATGATGGGTATGCTTTATATTGTCCGGGGAAGACGGTCTGCTTCTGTTTTTCCCAAAAAAAGAGGCCCGAAGCGGCAACTTCGGGCCTTACCTTTTTTAATAAATCAG
>ADZZ01000184.1 GCA_000179315.1 delta proteobacterium NaphS2 | reverse complement strand
TTTTTAATCGTCTCAAACAGGAGCATGCTTTTCAAGGATCTGAGACAACTGTCCGGCGATATGTTCGCGAGGCAAAATTGAGATTGGGCGTTAGTGGTCGTGAGGTATTTATACCATCAGATCCACAGACCGGCGTCGAAGCCGAGGTGGACTGGGGAAACTGCATTGCCATTTTAGGGGGTGTCGAAACACGGCTGAAACTCTTTTGCATGCGATCCAAATTTTCCGGAAAGCATTTGGTTCGGTGTTATCCCTGCGAGCGGCAACAGGCCTTTTTTGACGGTCATATAAAAGGGTTCTCATTTTTTGGCGGTGTTTTTCCTGTCCTAATCTATGACAACCTAACAACCGCGGTCCAAAAGATACTGCGTGGGAAAAATCGTGTTCTCCAGGAGTCGTATGACAAGTTCCGGGGGTACTACAATTTTGAGCCCCGGTTCTGCAATCGGGGTCAAGGTCATGAAAAAGGCGGTGTCGAGGGTTTGGTGGGATATGCACGACGCAACTACATGGTTCCTGTTCCAAAGTCCGATTCCCTGGAAGAACTGAACCAAAGACTTCTCAAAGATTGTCTTTCCTATGGCGGTCATCAAATTGACGGCAGGGAGCACACGGTCAATGAACTGTATGAGAAGGAAAAGGGGGATCTGTTGTCCCTGCCGGACATCCAGTTCAGCAACCTTGAAACCGCAGGCTGCAAGGTGGATAAATACTCCACGGTCATGGTGGATAAGAATCGATATTCGGTCCCAACAGCGTATGCCTATTGTAAAGTCCGTGTGGTTTTATATGTGGATGAGGTGGAGATATTTTACGGAAGCAAAAAATCGCATCACATGGGCGACTTTTTGGGAACAACAAATGGAGTCTTCTCCCTGAGCATTATCTTGAACTGATTTTAAAGCGGCCCAGGCATTTGAATCAGCCCGTGTTATCAGGCAATGGCGTTCGACTGGCCTGTTTGTCTGGACGGCTTTTGGATAATTCTGCCAAAGCAGGATATACCAAAGGTGTCAAGGAGTTCATTCTGGTTTGATGTCTACAAAGCACTCTGCCGAACCATGAATCGGAGTTGAACGGCGCTTCCTCGGGGG
>ADZZ01000185.1 GCA_000179315.1 delta proteobacterium NaphS2 | reverse complement strand
TTTCGAGCCGTGAACCATAGATCCAAATGATGTGCGGCCATTATGAAAATTGATGTGATTGATCACTGCCTGTGCATGCGGGTTTGGCTTTGCTGCTTCCAATGTCTTGCTTGATCTCCTTGAAACCCGACTCGATTTTCCACCTGGCCCCATAATACTCGATAATTTGCTCAACCGACAGCTTCAAGTCCGTGGAGAAGATTGCGATCCACTGTGTTTTTCGAAAGACCCAGACAACCCGGACAGGGCACTTGAGTGTTTTGAGCATAACGATTTGGGAGTATGCGTTGACTTCACGGTATTTTCCGTACAGGAAGACGTGATAGGTTGAAGCGTACGCCATGAATGCCGCCGCCATTTCAGCGCACGAACCCAACCTGCTGCCATATTTTTTGGGTCTTCCCGGCTTTTTGGAAGAACCGATCTTGGGGATGGAGTACAGTACGGTATTGGAACGTAATCTTGAAAGCAAATGAACAAAATTTCCGAGTTTAGTGCGGAGGGGTTTGAACAGGCCGTTATTTCCGAACCAGCTGTCACAAACGATTATTATGTCAACGCCGGCAAAGTGTTGAGCTACCTGAATTACCATCTCGACAGCTTGTTGGAGTTTGGTTTGGAAAGAAACGACCTTTCCGGCAACCCTCATATTGTCCGATTTGGCATTTATGGCCTTTTGGGGCAAATAAAATCGCTGTGAAAGGGGGAGACAAGCCCATCGTCCTTTGATGACCTTTAACAGACCAATAAGAACCACATTCTGTGCCCATGGATATTTGGATTGATTGTCCTTTGCGGCATGATCGAAGATATGAGAACATCCGAAGATGTTGCGACCTGTCTTTGGATTGATGAAATCATCTAATGCGATCATAAGTCGCCCATCGGACAAGGGGTCAGGAATGAGGTGCCATAAGGCGGCCCATAGGTTATGCCATGGTATTTTGTTGGAAGCCATAAAGGTGTAGAATCGACG
>ADZZ01000186.1 GCA_000179315.1 delta proteobacterium NaphS2 | reverse complement strand
TAAAAGCCGCCGAGACAACAGGATCGCCAAAGCCGATCTCCAACTCACTGAACTTTCTTCCCGGCTCAATCAATACAACCTCAAGACAAAGGAACAGATTGAAAAGGCAATCAAGAAGGCAACCAAAGGTACATTTGATCTTTTCCAAATTCAGCTCATCGAGGACAAACAAATTGTTCAGCGCCAGATAGGTCCTGGAAAGCCGGGACCGAACACACAATACAAAGAAGAAGAAAATATATCCTACTGCCTCGAGTGGGAATTGGATCACAAGGCCATAAACAATCTGGCTGCCCGCGATGGCATTTTCCCTCTCATTACAAACGCTGAAATGGAAGCGGCAGAAGTCCTTAAAGCCTATAAAAATCAACCGTATCTGGAAAAAAGAATGTACACGGCCAAGTCCATTTTAAAGGTCGCTCCCGTTTTTCTCAAAAAGACGGAGCGAATCGAGGCGATGACCTTTCTCTATTTCATCGCACTAATGATTGTCAGCCTTATGGAACGTAATATTCGAAAGAATATGGCTGAGCAAGGGGTTGAAAAACTGCCCATTTTACCCAACGGCATGAATACCAAAAAACCAACATGGAACAATCTCAACTACTTTTTTAAAAATGTTCATCTCAGCATGGTTGAAAAGCAAGACAAAATCATTCAAACAGTTACAAAGGGTGTCACCCAGTTGCACGAATTTGTGTCGAAATTATTAGGTGTTCCGCCGTCTGTATACGCTGCTATCCAAGACCGATGGTGGCTTTTCAAAAACTCGGAATTAGGTCAAAATTTGAACTCAACATAATTCGGAAAACTACGCTCTAATCGTGCGAAATGTAAGATACCAGTTGAATGATTGTATTTTTCAGATTGCCGTATCCTGGATGGCCACCTGAAAATCCCCCACTTGTGGCCGGGTCAAAATCCCCCGGCGACAGGACGGTTTCAGTTTACAAATCTTCTTTAGAAAGGTCCATATTCTTTCCTTTTTCATCCTGCTTTTTTTGTTTACTTTGCGATATCCTCGATGCTGCTTCTTTGAGGCGGTAGCTTTTTCCCTCGAACTTCAGGAGATGCCCGTGATGAAGCAGGCGGTCGAGTATGGCCGAAGATGCTGTATTGTCCCTGAGAAGCTTACCCCAGTCTTCAACGAGTCGATTTGATGTAAGGAGCGTACTTTTTTTTGCGGAATACCGATTCAGAATGATTTCCAGCAAATCATCAGCGGCTTGTTCCGGCATTTTCTTGCGCAAAAACAAGTCATCGATGATCAGCAGATCGGTTTCGGAAAAAAGTTTGCTGATCTTTTTCCTCCGTTTAAGTTGAGTGGCTTCAAAAAGATCCTCGAAAAAGGTGTGGGCTTCCCGGTACACCACTTTGTATCCCGCAAGGATGGCGGCGTTAGCAACCGTTTTGGCGATCATACTTTTCCCTGTCCCTGGGGATCCGATTAAAAGCGCATCGTGTCCCTCCCGGATAAATTTTCCGCTCACCAGTTCATAGATGTCCATCTTGGGCAGTTTCGGATTGAAGCCCCAATCAAACTCGGTCAGGGTGGGTTGCTCCGTGAGACCGGATGCCTTGAGGCGCGTTTGTGTAAGGCGACTTTTTCGGTAATCCAGTTCGTCCTGGATCAGACAGGCAAAGACCTCAGTAAAAGAAGCGCCCTGATTGGCCTGGACGATTCGGGTCTCCAGGGTGGCGATCATACCATGGAGCCGGAGGGTTTTGAGATGCTTTTCCATTTCAGCCAGTGACATGTTCATGTTTCCTCCTTCATCCTGTTTTCAAAATATCCCGTGCCTGCGTAGTGTTTGAATCTGTTCCACCGACATGTCCGCCGGGTCCTTTATGGATTCCGGAATGGGCTTGGGTTTCTCACCATTGAAAGACACCAACTGTTCCCAGTCAAATACAGTGACGGGAAAACCGTGGTGAAAGAGCCTTTCCCGTACCTGCAAAGCCCCAGTTTTCCCCGCCGGATCACGGTCCAAAAACAACAGGATGCGAGGAAACCGAACCCGGGAACGGATCCACACCAACCGCTCGATCTGCCCCAAGGAGATGGCATTTCCCATTAGCGCCACGGCATTGCGGCAACCGGCCTCCACAAGCTTTGCTACGTCGAAAAATCCTTCTGTCAGGATCAAGCCGAACATATTTGTTTGACCCAGTGCCGCTTCATCCAGCAGGATGTTATCCTGGTTGTAGATCTCCCAGGCTTTCTTAAACGGATAACTCCAGTATTTTCCATTGAGCTCTTCTTGTTCCATACTCAGTGCTCGTCCCGTATGGGTGAGAATCACCGGTTGAAGACCCTGGCCATTTTCTCTTACACCACGGACCTGAAACACCAGCCGCGAGTTAAGCGGTGAACCTGTCTTCGCCCATGACCGCCGGGGGAGAAACCCACACCCCAGGTATCGACAGGTGGTGGCCGATATGCCCCGCCTGCATAACTCAGGATGATCGGTTCGCAAATAACGACGCAAATCGATTTTAATGGCTGGATTTGTACCTGCGTTTGCGGCTTTCTCTTTCTGTTTGACCAAACTTTTCGGATGATTTGCCGTCGCAATCCCTTCTTTAACCATCCACCGGGCCACCTCGGACATGGTCATTTCCCGGCCTTTTTGGAGCAGCATCTCCCGGCAGAACTGCATGATGCCACCCCCTTTGCCGCTACTGAAGTCCTTGAAAATGTTCTCCGACAAACTGACATGCATTGAGGCCTTCTCTTCATGGGTAAAGGGCGATTTGATCCATATTTCATCGTCCCGGCGGCTCCTTTTAGGATCCACCTCAAGGTCAAAAACCCTTATCACCTCCAGCCAGCTGGCCTGTTCCCAAACCTGAGACAGTTTTACCCGAGATTCGGTAACAATCGGTCGGGATGATCCTCCAGCAGCATGTTGATTCCAGAAAGCCGCATAGTCTTCTCCCGGCCGAATCAGGGGATGGTTCTGGGTGAGTTGTTCCGTCTTTTTTTCATCGTCTGCCATGCGCTCCACCATACGCCGCAATGCCTTGGAGCTTTTCAATCCGTTTGCCTTTGCCAGTTCGGCGGCTTTTTCCACATACCTTGCCGGGTAGTGCCGGACCAGATTGATCAGGCCATACATCCGGCGCTGGCCGCTTCGGCCTTCTTCGGTAAACCACGTTTCACACAATGAGAATGTATGGGGTCCAATGGCTTCGGCCCGTGCCAGCAACCTGTCCGTTTGCCGGGAGGGATTAAAAATTCGGTCCCGCGGTTCCATCAAAAGGGACCCCGGCATACGACCCTTTGGATGGCGGCGAATCACTTCCATCCGTTGAGGGTCCAGGATTTCGATCTCTTTGTCATAGACCCTTACCACCACCTGACTGTAAAGGGGCGCCGGATTGGCGGCGTAGTAACAATTGTCCAACTGGATGGTGCCGTCATCGTAAACCGTCCGGATTTCCTGTCGAAAATACACAAACGGCGACAAGGGCAAAGGCAGAAGGCAGGGTTTTTCCTCCTGGAACATTTCTTCAACCTGTCTTTTGGCCCGGCCATGAATGCGAGGCGCCGCCCAGCGCTTTTCCCAATGCATGAGCCAATCATTCTGAACGTCAATACAATCGAATTTCCGGCCCTTCAGGGCGGTATTCTGTGTGTACTTAACCCCGTTTTCCACCGTCCCTTTTCGGTTCGGATCCTTCACCCTTGCCGGGTCTGCCGCAACGTCGTAATGAGACAACATCGCGGCATATAACGTATTAAGCTCGGGATCATAAATATCAGGCTTGATCACGCCTTCCTTAAGGTTATCCAAGGCTACATATCCCGGGCATCCGCCAAAATACCGGAATGCTTCCTCATGCAGCCTGCACCATGTTTCCTTGCTCGATTTCCACACCACTTTCCGGAAGGCCCGCCCGGAATATTTCAACACCATGACAAACAAGCGAGGCCGGCGATGTTTTCCGCTGTCATGAAGCGTCGGCGCTCCTGTTCCATAGTCAACCTGGGCCTCTTCTCCGGGAAGAAATTCAAGTCGGTCAAACTGACGCGGGTCCTTTTTTTTGAGTCTTCGAACGAACCGCTTTACGCTGTTGTATTGATGCGTGAATGCGAACAGTTCCACCAGGTCCTGGTAGATGGCCATGGCGTTTCGACCCAGCCTCAGTTGTTCTTCAATCCACTTTCGATGCGGTTCGCAGGCCGAACCATTCTTCGGAGGGTTCTCCAAAGCCGGTGGCCGGGGTGGGGGATTTTGAACAGGAAGAACCGAAGACCCGGTGTCCACCCCTTCTAAAGTGGGGTAGATTGAAGACTCAGTTTCTTCAAAAATTGCCCGATGATGCAGCTGAGCATATCTCCGGATGGTTTTTCGGTTGATCCCGGTCTTCCGGTTGATCTCGCGTTGACTGAGTCCCTTTTCCAGTAATGTTATGACTGTTGCTTTCAAATTCGGCTTCAAAACGTTCATCCTTCCTTCCCCCATTCGTGGATTTCACAAATGGGAGTAGTTACGTTCTGTCGCCTTTTTCAGCAATCTCTACTGGAAAATCAGACTGGCTGGGTGGGGGATTTTGAGGTGGCCACAAGTGGGGGATTTTGGGTGGCCATCAGGGCCGTATTGAGAGAAATAAATTTCACTGTAATGCCACAATCCGTTATCGTCAAATCGAGGGACCGAAGGCATCGTATAATAACGTCCATTCTGATTATAGCTTGTATAGGTCCCCCATTGCTTCAGTTTCAACCGAGCTGTCGGAACGGAACAACTTAGAAATGATACCAGGGTGTCCAGGGTGAAAATTTTCTTTTCTTCCAGTGAGTTCAGAATCCTGGCGAGCTCTCCTTCTGTGATTTTGCCCATGTTGCCTCCAGATATTAAGTATATGTTTTGTGGGTCATTATAACATATACTTAATAATACTGGAAGCGGAAAATACCCCCTTTTACTTGAAAATCAAGGGCTTTTATTGCAACATCAACTGTTTTCAATAACATATACTTGATAAATACAAAACATTGTGACATTATTTGCAAATGATATCAGGCTGTTGGCTACATCCAACCGTCATTTGCGCTCAATGCACTATACCAATGAAAAAAAGCGTCAATTCCAGAAAAATTGGTATTTGCCGGTAAGGGACATCTGTGCGGTAAATCATATGGGATTGGTTTTAGGTCTTTTTTTTGCCCCTTGTTTCATCAAAAATTGACCGGCCAAACGAGGAATTTCAGCTAATTTTCAGCAAGGCTCTTTGACAGCGGCATCTATTTTGTAGAAATGTTAAGAAATAGACTCAGTAGCGACGCGGTCGGGAATTGCTGAACCAAGCAAGACCAAGGTCATACGATTCAGTCGATTTCACCCGAGCAAAAAGCGTGACAGAACATTTACGTTTCTCGGGTTTGAGTTTTACTGGTACAGAGACCGCAATGGTATCATCCGTGCGCAACGGCGAACAGCGCCTTCCACGCAAAGGACAGCACTGGGTCGCATGAAAGAATGGCTGAAGAAATCCAGGCATCTGCCGAAGAAACAATTTTTCGATAGCCTGAAAAGCAAGCTGGTCGGCCACTACAACTATTTTTATGTGCGGGGAAACTCCCGTTCGGTGTGGTCATTTTATTACGAAGTTATCAGCTATGCAAAGGAATGGCTAAATCGCAGGAGCCAACGGAAAAGCTATACCTGGGAGCAGTTCAAGCGCTTGCTTGAGTACATGGGAATACCAAAACCAAAACCTACTGAGAAAAAACGCCTACATCAGGTTGCGTTGGGATAAGCTGACGCGGAAACGAGTACAACCGAGGAACCGGATGCGGGAAAACCGCACGTCCGGGACTGTGTGGGGGGTGTCGGGTAACCGGCATTCCTACCACGACGGGCTCAAAATTGATCGTAATGTCCACCAATTGCAAAAATGTAAATGTAGTTGTCATCGAATTTATAAATGACGCGGTCTTTGTGGCTCAACCTGCGTGACCAAAAACCGGAAAGGTTATGGCCAAGGGCTTCGGGTTTTCCCGTGCCAATTGCCGGGTCCCCCCGAAGCATCTCTTTCAGGATTGAACAAAGAGCTTTATGCAAACGCTTGTCTTTCCTTCTGAGTTTTTCGTAAGTAGCCCACGTGCTACCTTCAAACACCAAGGATCTCATTTATTTCTCCATCCGTTGGTGTGTAACCGGAACGTTCTACATGCGTGCAAGCAGATTCGGAAATTTGCTTCATCAGGCTGGAATTTTGGAGAATGTAAAGGGTTTCCTGATCACGCTCCCAATCTTCCGCACTCATTACAATAAAATCGCCCCCACTACGGCGGGTTACTTTAAGTGGCACGTGTGCATTGGCCGCCTGTTCGACAAAATTCTTCATCTTTGAGCGAAACTGGTTTACGCTAACAGTTTCCATAGGGCACCTCCTGGATGTACTGCTTTTCGGTACATATTAATACGCCCAAACAAATTAATCAACCGGCGAATAAGGAAAAAGATTATTTTCAAAGGAGCGTTGTGCAGAGCTGTTTTTCCTATGACATTTTACGGAACGCGAAAAGCAGGGAAAAAATCTACAAAGGGAATAAGACCTCATCCATGAGGTAAGAAGCTAGACCATATGCTAAGTAATTCCGTAATGTTAACAGAATTATGGACGGCTAACCCATCGCTGGTGCCGACCCAAAAAGCCGGGCGGCACAGCTCAACCGTTGGGCCAATCACTAGGGGTATAAGAGGGTTTGTGCCAAATCTTCAAAATTTATAACATATTATCCATTGAGCGCAAATGACGGTTGGATGTAGCCAACAGCCTGATATCATTTGCAAATAATGTCACAATGTTTTGTATTTATCAAGTATATGTTATTGAAAACAGTTGATGTTGCAATAAAAGCCCTTGATTTTCAAGTAAAAGGGGGTATTTTCCGCTTCCAGTATTATTAAGTATATGTTATAATGACCCACAAAACATATACTTAATATCTGGAGGCAACATGGGCAAAATTACAGAAGGAGAGCTCGCCAGGATTCTGAACTCACTGGAAGAAAAGAAAATTTTCACCCTGGACACCCTGGTATCATTTCTAAGTTGTTCCGTTCCGACAGCTCGGTTGAAACTGAAGCAATGGGGGACCTATACAAGCTATAATCAGAATGGACGTTATTATACGATGCCTTCGGTCCCTCGATTTGACGATAACGGATTGTGGCATTACAGGGAAATTTATTTCTCTCAATACGGCAATCTGAAAAATACAATCATTCAACTGGTATCGGATTCTTCCTTCGGTTTAACGGGAAAAGAGATTGGAGCCATTGTACGTCTTGATCCTCGGTCGTTTTTGCACCATTTCCGAAACACGAAAGGCATTCAAAGGGAGAAAAGAGACGGTGTCTATGTGTACTACGCC
>ADZZ01000187.1 GCA_000179315.1 delta proteobacterium NaphS2 | reverse complement strand
CTCGATGAGAACAGCATCATCGTCCTCGATCCGGTGAACCGTTCCGTTATCGACGAAGGACTGGCCTCCGGCGTAAAAATATTCGTGGGTGGCAACTGCACGGTCAGCCTCATGCTCATGGCCCTTGGCGGTCTTTTCGCGGGAAACCACATCCAATGGATCTCCGCCATGACCTATCAGGCCGCTTCCGGTGCGGGCGCAAAAAACATGAAGGAGCTCATTGCCCAGATGGGGGTTCTGGGAATGGTCGCCAAAGACCTGGTGGACGATCCGAATTCTTCAGCCATTGTGGTTGATGAAATGACCACCGCCGCCATGCGAAGCACCGGTTTTCCCACGGAGAATTTTATGGCACCCCTTGCCGGCAGCCTCTTGCCGTGGATCGATGTGCCCATGGAATCGGGACAGACAAAGGAGGAATGGAAAGGCTCCGTAGAAACCAATAAAATTCTTGGATCGAAAACGCCCATTCCCATCGACGGACTCTGCGTGCGGGTCGGCGCCATGCGCTGCCACAGCCAGGGACTGACCATCAAACTCAACAAAGACATTCCCTTGAACGAAATAGAGGATATCATTGCAGGGGGAAATGACTGGGTCACCGTGATTCCCAATGACAGGACGCTAACCGTCAATAAGCTGACCCCCGCAGCCGTCAACGGAACCCTTGATATTCCGGTGGGAAGACTTCGCAAACTGACCATGGGCCCTGAGTATCTGACGGCTTTTACCGTCGGGGACCAACTCCTGTGGGGTGCCGCCGAACCGGTTCGGAGGATTCTGAACATTATTATTGAACATCTTTCCTAATCTGGAGGATTTTTGGTTTCCATCTTTGAAGAAACCCGGGGTCTATGGATTGACAAAAAGCAGGTACACCGCTAAGATGCAATTGATACGTTTGTGGAAGTGGAAAGCTCACTGGTGGGGCTCCCGGACTTCAAATCCGGTGTAACGGGCTAAAACCTCGTTAGGTGGGTTCGATTCCCATGCACTTCCGCCATCTAACTACCTGAAATCATTAAAGAATCAGGATTTCGACCCCCTCAAAATTCTGCTCCGAAAAAACAAAAATGTAGGGTTTTTTCAGCATGAAATTTACCCCAAAAAAGGCCGTCTTTTGACGGTCTTTTTTTGTGCCCTCCCTTTCCCCGTCCAACATATATTTTCCAGCACCGAAAAATATAAATATATGCTTGTCCACCATTGTGGACATGAAGAAAAAAATCACGCCAATGCCGAAAAAGAAGGAATCAAACCTCCTCATCAAAGAGATCACTAAATTTTCCGGTGACCGCCTTCACGTTGAAATTCCATCAGAGCGTCGGTCGAACTTCAAGCCCGGCGACAATGTAGCCGTCAAAAAAATCGACCCAAAAAAAATTAAATTTTGAGGTTATGAACCATGAATCCGAAACGGAAAAAATGCCATGGATATGTTGAGCAGATCCTCATCATGTT
>ADZZ01000188.1 GCA_000179315.1 delta proteobacterium NaphS2 | reverse complement strand
TGAAATTCGCTCCATCTCGTGATAGGATTCGATAACAACTTATTGATATTCCATCGGAAAGGAGCTTGGCAACATGTTTATTCTAAACGATATCTTAAAGCCTCTACAAAATGCTTTTTCTTCCACCAATCTCGGCAGGGAACGAGCACACTGGTTCTCTTATGCCATCCTGGCTTTCATCATCCCTTTCACTTCATCTATCTCTTCAAACGTGTTGCGTTGCCTCAATACCTTGTTTGGGCTCAACATTAACAAACAAGGTTGGTTTCGCTAACCTAAAACTGACCCCCTAAAGGCCAAAACGACAACCTAAAATTGACCCCCCTGAGTGGACCTCTG
>ADZZ01000189.1 GCA_000179315.1 delta proteobacterium NaphS2 | reverse complement strand
TGGCCTGGAGGACTTTGCTCTGAAGACTTGCGCCAGAGCCTTGTGGCTGAAAAGATACCCGGAAGATTTGACCCGCCATAATGCTGTTTTTGTATTGATGCTTGCCCCCGGCATGACAACATGAATGTGGGGATGATAGTCGAGTGCTCTTGAATGGGTATGGAGTATGGTGGTAAAGCCGGCTGCTCCACCGAGTTTTTTGTCTTTTTGGGTAAATGTTTTCAGGAGATCCTGGACGCAGGCAAACATGAGGGAATAGATTGTTGCCTGATTTTTCCAGGCAAGATCCCTGAGCTGTTTGGGGAGGGTGAAGGTGATCAGATAGTATTGAGCCGGTAAGCGCTTGCTCAACTGATTCTCGATCCACTGCCGGTTTTCATGGTTCTGGCAATGGGGACAGTTCCTGTGACCACAGGAATGTGGAATATAGACCTGTTTTCCGCAGTTGTGATCCGTACATTTCGCCAGCATGTGCGGGCCATATTCTTGTCTGCATTGTGCCATGGTCTGCAGAGCCTTTGTATGGCTTGGCAGGACGGAATTCTCGTATCGGTCCAAAAAGCGGTCCCTGAATTCATTGATAATCGAGGAGAGCAGAATCATTTGACCCCTCCCCATGTTATATCAAAGGTGTTGGCCAGCGTATTGACGGCCTGGCTGGCATTGTTTCCGGTATTGGAAGTCAGATGGGTGTATCTGGTGGTGGTCAGGACACTGACATGGCCCAGGATCTGTTGTAATTCAATGAGATCAACGCCTGCTTCCAGCATATGCGTTGCATAGCTGTGCCGCAGGGAATGGCATGAAATTTTTTTTTATGCCGAGTTGTCTGACAACGGCTTTCATGGCGGTCTGGATGCCGCCTCTGTCCAGTGGCTGCTGAACCAGGTGGGCATTATTCAGACCTCTTTTCCGGCTTGGAAAAAGGAAATGGGGATGTTTGTGAACCTGCCAGAAATTTCTCAGCACGCGCAGAGTATTTTCAGGCAGCGGCACCAGCCGGTCTTTGTG
>ADZZ01000190.1 GCA_000179315.1 delta proteobacterium NaphS2 | reverse complement strand
CCAACAGGTATTGAGGCAACGCAACACGTTTGAAGAGATAGATGAAGTGAAAGGGATGATGAAAGCCAGGATGGCATAAGAGAACCAGTGTGCTCGTTCCCTGCCGAGATTGGTGGAAGAAAAAGCATTTTGTAGAGGCTTTAAGATATCGTTTAGAATAAACATGTTGCCAAGCTCCTTTCCGATGGAATATCAATAAGTTGTTATCGAATCCTATCACGAGATGGAGCGAATTTCAAGGGTAAAAAGTTAAATAACTAGTTGAATTTATTGGCATAAAAATTGAAAAAATTTTCATTTTTCGTGCCAAAATTCTCTGCGCATAATAAAAAAAATGCGCGGAACTGGCTGGAAAAATTGGAAAAGGTTCAAAAACGGTGAAACTTTAGGTAAACAAAAAGACCGGCGAAATCACCTATTACCAACAGATGCTGGGGGCGGCAATTGTTCATCCCGATCTCAAAGAGGTCATTCCGTTAGCCCCGGAGTTCATAATCAAACAAGACGGCCAAAGCAAGAACGATTGTGAGCGTAATGCCGCAAAACGTTTCTTCGACAGTCTTAGAAAGGACCATCCACACCTGCCCGTTATCATTACCGAAGATGCCCTAAGTTCGAATGCGCCACACATAAGGGAGGCGGAAAAATACAATCTTCATTACATTCTGGGTGTGAAGAAGGGGGATCATCCTTTCCTGTTCAGAAAAGTGGAAGAGGCGCAAGAAAATGGCGAAGCTGTTCAATTTGAATTGAGTGTAACCTTTTTTCGTCGGGATTCTATGCCGCTTTATTCTTGAAAAAATCGTCGGAGCATGCCAAAAGCGGTAGGATTTTGCCGTATTGCCGCTTTTGCTCCTGCTGACGATGGTTCTCCCAGTAAACATCCCAATCATTGCTGGTATAGACGGACCGCAAAAGCAGCGTGGATTCGGCACCTTTAATTGACCACCTGCGACCTGTTCCTTCCATTCGCTTTTTAACGGTGTGTCCGCAAGTGGACTCTACGACGCCGCTTCCTATCGGATATCCAGAGGCCAGGTACTCATCATAGCGCATCCATTGGCGGTGATTTTCAAAATACTTGATGGTTTCTCTCAAGGCTTTTTTCTGACCGCTCTTTGTCGAGTAGACCGGTTTCTTCAGAAACCTTAACGCAATATGCCTCAGACTACGCCCTCGCCGCACGCGGCTACTACGTATCATAAGACCACATGAGATTGGTAGCAGTTGGCCCCGGCCCCTCCCAGAACCGTGCTTGCGCTATTTACGCACACGGCTCCTCATGAGTACGCTTCACGATTAAGCGAAAAGGTTTACCGTAATACGGGGTTGCGGCAGAGGAAACTTTTTAAGAAGTAGGTTAAACTTCTCCCAGTTCATACACCCTCGTTTACCTCGCCTGTTCAGCCATTTGAACAACAGACGATGAACCTCATAGGAAAACCGGTTGAGACCTTTTGAATTGTCCGTGACTCCGTAGTAGGCAAAGTGTCCCTGCAATTTCGAGCCTACCTTACCCATTAGCTCATCGGTCGGCAGGGTCCGGTTGGCTTTCAGCCAATCCCTAAACATCCGAATTTTGGCGGTAAACTTCTTGCGAGAAGTGATCCGTTTCATCCGGAATTTCCTGCCGTTCCTGGACCGGCTGCAGTAGTGCGTGAATCCAAGAAAATCAAAGGTAGACGCCTTGCCACCGCGGCTATCGGCCTTGGATTGTGCATATGGACCAAATTCGATGGTCTTCGTCTTTTCAGGCGATATCTCAAGGCCAAACTTGGAAAGTCGCAGATCCAGTTCCTTTCGAAACCGTATCGCATCTGCCTCACGCTCGAAACATACAACAAAGTCATCGGCGTAACGGATTATCCGACTTTGGCCATGACAGCCCTGCTGAAACACTCGCGTGAACCAGATGTCCAGACTGTAATGCAGATAGATATTGGCAAGTACTGGTGAAATAATCCCGCCCTGAGGCGTTCCTTTGTCACTGGCAATCTCTTTGCCTTCCTCCATTATACCTGCTTTGAGAAACCGCTTGACGTAGCGCAACACTCGTTTATCTGCTATTCGGTGGCCGAGAAATTTAATCATCCAATCGTGATCAACATTATCAAAGAACCCTTTGATATCTGCGTCCACAATATAGTGAACCCGGCATCCCTCAACCTCTTTGCTGAGTGCCCTCAACGCGTCAT
>ADZZ01000191.1 GCA_000179315.1 delta proteobacterium NaphS2 | reverse complement strand
GTAGGGTCTATCCTCATCCCCCGAAATAAAATAGCCCATTTTAAGGTCAAGGGCTTTGGCCAGCTTGATCACCGTACCCAGGGGGGGGGCTACACTGCCGTTTTCGATCTGTTCCAGAAACGCCACATCCAGATCCGTCCTCCGGGAAATGTCCTGCAAGGTCAGATCCCGGTCCTTTCGTACCCGTTTGACCCTTTCCCCCACGTTGACCTGAATGTCTTCTTTTGGAGAGGATGGGCTGATGCTGTCATAAAAATCCTGTTCCTCGGTTCGTCCACCGAACTGGTTGCTACTGATTTCTGCCAGGAAATCCTGTTCTGCATCGGGAACAGTTTCCCGGCGTTTATCTTTTTCCATAATTATTTCCTTTGGATCGTCCGTTTATGTTTCAAGAACAAAAATGACTTCCATTCTGACACGGTACTCGCGTATGGTGTCATCCTCGACCGCCACCCTTTGCGCCCCGTCTTTTTCCTTCTATTAATTTATCGTCTTCCCGAATAATAGGCACTGATCATATTCAGCGTTTTCAGATAGTTTTCTTTATAGATCAGATCGGAATAGTTGCCCATTTCCTCCATGAGCATCTTGACATATGGCAAGACATTGATGCCGTAGTTGTTTCTGCCGGCTTTGTCCGCCTGATATATAATCTGAACCGCATAATAGGAGACCAAAAGCCGAACCTTCAATCCCCGTCTGAACATATACGCCCGGCCTCCGGTGGTGTTCAGAAAAAATCCCGCATATCGGTAGAGCACATCAAAAGAAGGCCTTAGGTTTTCACGGTTGGGACAGCCCTTACCCAGCATCAACCACTGGTAAAACAGGCCCATGTTGTCTTCCAGTGTATCCCGGTCGTGAACGACCACCTCTTTGACCAGATTCAAATTTTTTCTATCCAGTGCTCGGCAGAAAAAATAGATATTTTTGACCATGATGGCCGGATCAACGCCCTCGCCGGCCGGTATGGGCGGTTTGGCCGCCAGCCGTTCCATCACTTGTTTAAACCGGGCATAGGACGATTGTCCCAGCTTTAGATTTTGAATGTACTTTTTTGTATCCAGATATTGAAAATAGTCCTGTACATACTGCTCAATCATATGGCAATAGCGCGCTTGGCGATCATCTGCAGCCATTTCGGGGGACGTCTTCTCCGGTGAGCCTTCCGGTAACGTTTTGGTTTTTACTGCTTCGGTTTTCGGTTCGTGGGATTTAAACTGATATGTCACCATCTCCCCTGTGGGTTTCAGTCTTGAGGGGGCATCCTTTTCACCGGAAGATGAATCCGCTTTCCGTTCGGCGGCCTCTTTCTCGCCTTGAAGTTTTTCTCCAGGACTCAGGACATTACCCGCTTTTCCGCCGGCATCCTTTAAGAGATCATTTTTCTCGGTTTCACCGGGGCTCGTTTTTTCGGGGACAGATACCTCCACCGTCACCTGTTCCTCAGCGGTTTCCGGTTGCGAATATCTGTACCAGCCATACCACACGGCGGCGGCAGCCGCACCAATTGCCAGCACTATCCACAGCCATGCAAGTCCTCCTCCTTTATTGCCCATGCTTGCTACCCCCTAATGGTATTGATTTGGGACTGAAATATACAAAAGACAGTGAAGATAATCAATGATGAAAGTCTGATAAAGAGATGCACCTGACAGGTGGAAAGCGCTTGAAACCGATTTCGAGGGTCTTGCGGTCTATTTTTTTTCCAACAATCCTTTCAGTTTTTCAAAGGGATTATGGGTGAAAGCGTCACTTTTTTCATCGCCCACCTGGACGTCGGCGCCTTCAGAATAGTCCAGGTAACGGCGGTGCTCATTGTCATGGCAGTAGAGACAGAGATTTTCCCAGTTGCTGCCGTCGGAAGGGTTGTTTTCGTGATCGTGGTCTTTGTGGTGAACCGTCAGTTCGTGAACGTTCCGGTTCGTAAACTCTCTGCCGCAACGGGCGCATACCCAAGGATGAATCCTGAGGGACTGCTCACGGTAGCTTTTTTCTCTCTGTGACTGGTTCTTACGGGAACGCTCCAGAAATTCAGCGACCCCATGGGCTTTGCTTTTCGTTTTCTGCGGCTTGTTTGGACCAAAGCTTTTTCCCATGGTCGTTTCCTTCCGCCGGTGAAAGTATAAATCAGATGTTGATCACTTTGTCGGCCAGCTGCATGGCCGTTACAATATCTAACATATTTGTGGTCTCTCCCACCACCTTTTTTTCAAGAAGATTGAAATGGGTGAGACAGGTGCCGCAAACCAGGATATAAACGCCGCTTTCTTCCAGTTCTTTCAACACGGGCAATACGTCCGAATCGCTGATGGTCATTTTCACACCGTTATTCACAAAAACCAGCCGCCACAGTTCATCGCCCATTTCTTTGAGGGTCTTCAAGAAACTGACCATGAGCTTAAGCCCCAAATCATCGTCGCCGTAACCCATGCGGTCAGTGCACACCATGACCATTATTTTCTTCGCTGACGCTTCCGGTTCTTTTGCTGCCGGCGCATGCGCTGGTGCGACGCCGTCTCCGGCCTGGCCCTGCACATGGAAGTCTTCTCCATCCTTGGTGGTGGAAACCACAAACCCCTGGTGCTCCATAAAGCGGGTCACGTTCTCTTTGGCGGCCACGTTGTCCACAATAACCACCATGTGTTTCGGCTGTTCCTGCTCGATCAGTTCTTTTGTTTTCAAGACCGGGGCGGGACAGGCCAGACCGCGGCAATCAATTTCCGTGCTCATTGGTTTCTCCTTGCAAAATCTAATTTTCCGGCCCGTGATATCATCGATATCCTCCGCCTTTCATCCTCTGTTTTCCGTCCTTTGACAGGCAGGTGCCGGGGCCTGCCCCTACTACGGCTATTCCACAAAAATCTTTTCCCCCTTATGGGCGATCACATCCCCGATAATCACCGCATCCGGAACACCACCTGCGTTCAAGGCATCCAGCAGATCGGCGGCATCCTCTTCAGAAACACTGATGAGCAGCCCTCCTGATGTCTGGGGATCAAAAAGAAGGTCCTGAAAAAACCGCTCTACCGAGGGTTGAAATAATGTCATGGAACCCCTGAACTCCCGGTTTCGATAAGCGCCTGCGGGAACAAGCCCCATCTGTGCGTATTCCCTGGCTTCGGCTATAAAGGGAATCTTTCCGCTTTCAAGGCGAATGCCGCATCCCGAATCCAGCACCATTTCGGCCAGGTGTCCCAGAAGACCAAACCCCGTAATGTCGGTGCAGGCGTGTACGCGGTAACGGTTCATGATCTCCGCCGGCTCACGGTTCAACCGGGCCATGAGATGCGTTACCCGTTCAATGACGTCCGGTGAAGCAAGCCCACCTTTAATTGCCGTGTTTACAATTCCCGTTCCCAGAGGTTTGGTCAAAATCAACAGGTCACCTTTCTCCAGATTCTTTTTGGCCAAAACACGTTCCGGATGAATAAAGCCTGTAACACTCAATCCGTATTTCAATTCCGGGTCCTCGACGCTGTGACCGCCCACCAGAACCACATCGGCCTCGGATATTTTATCGAGTCCTCCCTGAATAATCGCCCTGAGAATTGAAATATCCATTTCCCCAAGTGGAAATCCCACAAGATTCATGGCCGTTTTGGGCGTGCCGCCCATGGCATAAACATCGCTTAACGCATTGGCAGCCGCAATCTGCCCGAACCAGTAGGGATCATCAACGATGGGGGTAAAAAAATCCACCGTCTGAATCAGGGCCAGCTCATCGTTTATCCGATAAACACCGGCATCATCCGCACGGTCCAGTCCGACAATCACGTTCTCATCCGTTGGAAACGTCATGCCACAAAGCGCCCGATCCAGGTCCCCTGGCGGCAGTTTGGATGCTCAACCGGACCCCTTCACGGTTTCCGTAAGACGGATTGGCTGTTTGTTTGTCACAGATTTTCCCTAATATTTGTGGGTTAAAGACCTTCCATCGATCATAGCGTTATAAGCTAACCCCAGCATGACCCTTTTTCAAACTGGAATTTCCGATAATGCAATCATTCCCGTATGGAAAAACCTATAGTTTTGCGTATGGCGCCGCCACGGTTGGATTATGACTTTTTATGTTGTAGAGGACTTGAATCGGATGGACCGGCCCGGTTAAACGGTTCATAGCGGGTTGGGAAATAGACTTTTTCTTCATGTCCCAGACGGTGCCCCTTTAACACGGCGCGGTCTGCATAGTTGAGCAAAAGCCGCATCAGTTCGTCCCCCCGCAGGGCGCCTATACAGCCCTGGGCCGCGTGAATTTCGTCAAAGGCGGTGACATTATCGCGCCTCACATTGGAACCTGCCAGCGTCACGGGAACAGGTTCTCCCGAATGAATCAGGGTGGAATCGCTGGGTGTTGAGTGATCGGCGGTGACGGCCACCAGCAGATCACCTCTGGTTTCAAGGGCCGCCACCAATTTATCCAATCCGCGGTCCAGTTCGGTGATGACATCCCGTTTGAGTATTGGGTCCCCCTTGTGGGCCGCCTGATCCGGTTTTTTGGTGTGCACATGAAAAAAATCCCTTGATGTGTCATCAAGGGCAATTTCAATGCGATCCCGCAAATCATCCCCTGCGTTTGCACAATCAGTCACCTTCCCAAATTCTAATCCAATTTCCCCGGCCAGTCCGCCATACACGGCTCCCGATGCAATCAACATTCCTTTCAGGCCCCATCGTTCTTCAAAAGGGACTTGCATTATTCGTCGGCCGGCGCGCTGAGTGGCCAGAAAATTGGCCGGGGGCACCCGCTTCTTTACATGATGGCGATTGAGGGGATGGGTGGTCAATACTTGGTGGCAATGGTTGAGATAAGCGTTCAGGGCCGCCGCCGTTTTTTCGGCCCGCATCGGTTCCGGATTTCCAAGTATGGGCATCACCCGGGCCATGGGCAGCCCGGCTTTGATGGGATCCGAATCCGACACATAGGGAGAAACATCGCCCGACATCACCAGAATTGCATCATTATGACCCGTGCGATAAAGAATGAAGCGGATCCCTTGTGATTCAAAGGATTCCACTGAACCGTAAAGGGCCTTGAGCGCTTTTTCTCCCCACGGGATCTCTTTTCGAGGCAGCGCCAGAACCGGCGCGTTCTCCTCAATATTCACGCTGCAAAGATGCGCCAGGGATAGCACATCCTGGCCTTCAAAAGGAACGCCAAACCCTGCCGCTTCCAAGAGCCCCCGCCCCGGGAACTCTTTTGGGCCGTAACCGAACAAAAGATAGTGGGCCATTTCGCTGGGGAGACACTCCCCTATTTTGGAAGCATGGAACAAACCGTTGCCGCCCATGGCTGCCAGACGATCCAGATTGGGCGTATGGGCAGCCTGAAGCGGCGTTCGATGGTTCAGAATGGGGTAGGACCGATCACCTAGGCCGTCCAACAAAACCAAAATGATTTTTGGAGACGCACCCGCCATCTAGAGGACCTCTTTGGCGGCGGCGTTTTCGCCCAAACGCGCCACATATGCATCAATCATCTTTTTGGTGCGCAGCAGGGCATCGGGTTCTTTGAGTTCAATGGCCCACCATTGGCACCCCACCCGGGAGAGAAGGGCCAGACGGTCCTCGATATCCTCAATCCGTTCAGGGGGTATGTGGCCTTTGCCCGGAATTTCCACGTGGTAAACGTGGGCGTTAAAAACACGTCGCGAATGCGGCGTTAGAAAATCTTCGACAGCGTACTGCTGGCTTTGAACCGATTCGCATACCTGCGCGTGGCCGATGTCAAAGGTGAGACCGGCGCCACTCAATCGAATCAGTTTTTCAAAGAGATTCGGTTTGCTGGTCCATCCCCAGGCCAGGTTTTCCAGACAGACCTTCACCTGGTGGTCCGCCCCGAAACGAACCAGACTTCCCAGGTTGGCGATGGTCGTTTCCCAGGAAAGGGGTTCCGTGGAATCATGGCCAAGACCGATATGAATGGACAAAAATTTTCCGCCGGCCCGGGAAACCATGCGAATAATGCGGCGAAAAATCCCATCGGCCATTTTTGCTTGATCCGGATCATCATGGCCCAGATCGATTTGAAAAAAGGGGCAGTGGTAGCGTACTTCCAGAGGTGCCAGAAGCGCCTGGTTTTTTGCCCATCTCGATTCATCGAGAGGCGTTCCGGGCAGGCGCTCAAGATCAAAAGACCAGTCAATGCCCTGAAAACCATTGCTAAGAACGAAATCACGGATGCGGGAAATGTCGTCGAAAATATTGCCCGCTGCCAGCTTTGGCTTCATAAAAACATTCCTTTTATTTTGACAACACCTGTTGGGTTGCCATTGATTGAAATACATCAAGTGCTATTTTCAAGTGGTTCGGCACGCGTTTCCGTTGATATGCTTCCATGGTTTTGAAAGCAACGGGCAATGCAAATTCCCACAAATAAGGCTTCATTTCTTCCTCGGTCAAATGGACGCGGTTTTGTGAATCCCGGTAGTTCCCCGAAAGCACACAGCCCAACTGCTCATCATCCTGTTTCCAATCCAGACCCAGAATCGTTTCGACCTCTCCGCCATCGTCAATATATCGCAAAGGAAAAAGTAAAGAGACTTCGAAGCGGCGGGCAAGATCCCGATATCCGTCCAGGGCCGTAGCGGTCTGATTCACCTTGACAGCCCCGTCATGACGTTCTCTTTCCCCGGCGACAATGGGCGCCCTCAGGGAAATTGCCAGGGGAATTCGCGCGGCGTGAAGGTAAAGATGGCAACCGGCACACGGGGTATAAAACCCATATCGCTTGATTAATTCGGTTATTAAACGACCATTAAGGGCTTGCCAAAAACGGGGTGATCCCAACAAAAGCAGATCATGGATCCGGATCCCTGGCAGCCTTTGGCGCAGACGATGAACGGCATTTCCGACACTGGCCCAGGAACCATACTCCGTTCCGGTATAGGTGTAAACGGGCAGCAGATCGGTAAATCCTTCCGTCTGAACAGCCACTATGGCGGCCGCCACACTGTCCCGGCCCGCCATCTCCACAATGGCCAGGCGGTGCATTTGACGATATTCCGAGACCTTCTGGGCGGAAAGCAGCCAGGATGGAAAATCGATGACGCACTCCGGCTTGTCCCGAAAGTGGTCTTTCAACAAAATATCATGGTCTTTCATTTGCCTGCGCTCCATCCTTCAAATTCAGTTATCTTCAGGGGTCTCCGGATTACGTGGAAAGCGGCCGTCAGGTGTAAGTTCCGGTCCGCCGTGGATCAATAAGTCATCGTGGTCAATTGGAAATTCAGCCCTGATATCCGTACCCTTATCGCGTTTGAATCGAACTTCCCCTTTGAGCTGTTTTCGAACCAGGTTGCGAATCAGTTTCAATCCGAGTGTCTCCGTCCCTTCAATGTCGAGATCTTCAGGAATTCCAACCCCATTATCCTTTACCCGAAAATGAACCCGTTTTTCTTCAGTTTCCGCCATATAGATGAGACATTCCCCTGAGGCGTTTTCAGGATAAGCGTGTTTGTAAACATTTGACAGCAATTCGTTCAACACCAGCGCACAGGGAATCGCCTGTGTTACGGACAAATAGATTTTGGAAACCTCAATCCTGGGACGAATCCTTCTATAGCTGTTGGTATAAACCTGTCCCATGGATCCCAGCAGCCTCCGGACGTGGGCGGCCATGTCGATTCGGGTAAAAGACTCACTGCGGTACAGCTGAGAGTGCACCAGACTCATGGCGTAAATTTTGGACCGGGCATCGGCCAGTACCATCTTCGCCTCTTCATTCAGTGTCCTTCTGCGCGTCAGATCCATCAGGCTGGAAATCACCTGCAGGTTGTTTTTCACACGGTGATGAATTTCGCCCAGCAGCAGCACTTTTTCATCCAGGGAATCCTGAATCCTTTTTTCCGCCTTCAACCGCTCATCCACCTCTTTTCTGAGTCGCTCATTGGTTTCGCGCAGTTCCGATGTTCTCTCCAGAATCTTTGACTCCAGGTCTTCTCGATGCTTCTGGAGAGATTTCTCCGCAGCTTTTCGAATGCTGATTTCATTTTCCAGTTTTACATTGGCCTGGGTGACACGCTCGGCCAGGCGAAGCGCTTCACGGGTCGATTCTTCGGCGCTTTCACTGGCCTGCACCAGGGAAACATTTTGTTGTTCGATCTGACGCAGCATTTCGTTGAAGGCATCCACCAGGGAACCGATTTCATCATCGCCGTGTTTGGGCGCCCTCACATTATATTTTTTTCCTTTTGAAACCGCTCTGGATAGAGACGCCAGCTCGACAATGGGCGCTGCAATGGTTTTTTGAAGCATGATGGATATGAGAAACGAAAGAATCAGTGAAAATATAATCCCCAATGCCGCGATGAATAGATGGTCACTTGCGAGTTCGTTCATCTGTTTCACGTCCGATTGCAGATAAACGGTTCCGATGGATTTGTCTTCAGGGCGTACGTCCCTGTAGAGATGGAGAAACCCATCCTTAAAAAAAGCACCGCTTTTTTGAACCGCCGGTTGCGCATTTGGAAGATCATACCCCTCTTGAACATAATGGGCCAGGGGAACCCCTTCAGCCGTTAAAATCCATGCGGCAACAATGCTGGAGGGTTTCGTGTTGAGAAAATCAAGGGTCTCCCCGGCATCCGCCTGATCGTTAAACAGCAGGGCGGCCGTGCAATTGTACGCCAGGATGTCCGCAATGGTGGATGACTGGGTACTCATCGCCCGGCGAATTTCCCACCGATCATAAACCGTAAAGGCTGCGAAGACGATCAGCAGGGTGATCGTATTGACAACCATAATAATCAATAGAAATTTCTGTTTGATGGGTCTGTCTTTAAAACGCATCATGGCTATCAATAACACTTGCGCGACTTTTCGGTCGGCCTGGGGTTATCAATGATATGGGATATCCTCAGCAGTCTGGACCGGATTTCAAGACCGGATTTCCGCACAGCCTGGAGGTTGATGGCAAATCTTTTCCGTTCTTCATTGTTTTCGGGTAGAACGTCAGGGACATTGAAAAGAACCATTCCCCCCAGATCAATAAATGCTGCATTATCACTGATGGTCAGAACGGGTTTGCCGCTCAATTTTCCGAGAAGTTCTCTCACGCCCTCTAAATCACCATTGCCCACGAATACAACGTGAGAAGCATCACGGATCTCATCCGGCCGGGCCTTATAAACAATCGATAAGGCTTTTCCTTTGATCTTTTTTCCCGACATGGGTTTCATGGCTTCATTAAGCGGCGGATCACCACAAATAACCACTCTCATGATCTTTGAATTCGAAAAGACTTTTTCCGGCCAATCCACAAAAAGGAGAAAGTTATACAGATAAAGAGCTGTGATTTTATTTTGTGGAACATTTTGCGGATCGTGGCCGGAAGAGGCCCGCGACACAATAATCCAGGGCAGGATCAAAATGAGGCATAAAGAAAATTTGACAATATTTCGCTGAGCTTTATTCACGGCACCTGAAAGAGTATTCACTAAGGCCAGACGGCCAGGTAATACCGGTCGATTTCATCCGCAGCCGGTTGAAAAAGAAGATCCTTATCCATTGCGCAAATAACTTCTACGGCACAGATAGGCACCCAAAAGGCCTCATCCGAAATACGCTTCTGCACCTTTGAGAAGAGTTTTTTCCTGACTTCCGGCTTTGCGGAAAACATGGCCTTTTTCAGGAGGCGGTTGATTTCAGGGGTTGTGCCATAACAGGCAGGGGAATCCGCCATAAAGAAATGGTTCAGCAGCGCGCTGCCGTCGAAAATAGAATAGCTGCCCCAGGTCATAAAGGCCAACGGGATTTCGCCGTTCATGAATTTTTTATAGAACTGATCCCATTTCCCCATCATCCATATGGGCTTTGCCCGGATTCCCACGACATGAAGATTTTCCAAAATATTTTCCGCCGCGCTTTCGTTGTTGATGGCATAATAATCGACTTCGAAACCATCCGGGTATCCGGCTTCGGTCAGTAGCTTCCTGGCCTTGGCAGGATCATAGGAATAACGCGCTACATTGTCATCATAACCGAAATGCAGGGAACTCAATACACTGCCCTCTAAATGTGCATAACCGTTGAAAGCATTCCGAACAATTTTTTCCCGGTTGATGGCGTGGTTCACCGCCTGGCGCACTTTCTTTTTCATGAAAGGGTTCGGGCCGCTACGGCCCAGCGCATCCATCACCAGGAAATAGACCCGCAGGATATCGGTGCTTTCTATTTTCACCCCGGCCTGCTTCAAAAAAGGGACCTGTTCGGGATTGACACAGCCTGAACGAATAAGGTCCACTTCTCCGAAAATTAAGGCTTCCATCTGCAAAATCGTTTCTTTGATGATCCGCACTTTTAGTTTCGGGATTTGTGCTGTTTTTTTGGGTCCGCCAAAGTATTCGGGATTTCTTTCAAAGCCCATCTCCAGAAAATCCCTGTTTGAAACCATCCGATATGGGCCGGTTCCCACGGGATGCCGGCCGAAATCTTTCTTGCCTGCCTTGCGATAATATCCCGGCGGGTAGATAAACAGTACATTGGCAATGAGCTCAGAAAGGGTTGGAATGGGTTTCGCCACTTCAATGCGAATTTTCTGATCATCCAGCAAAACAACATCTTTTATATTCGAAAGGTACCGGGACACTCTCGAATCCGGCTTTTTAAGAAGATTCAGAGAAAATTTGACGGCCGTCCCATTAAAGGGTTCCCCGTTATGAAATTTTACCCCTTTTCGAAGGGTCAGTTCCATATCACCATTCTCCAAAATCCGGTAGGACTTCGCCAGGCCGGGAATGATTTTTTCGGTCACCGGATCTCTGTAAAGCAGCGTATCCCCCCAATTGTGATAGAGCGTCAATACCTGACGGCTGTTGCTCACAGCAGGATCCAGGCTTCTTGGTTTGGCTTTCCCCAGACATACCACCAGCTTGTCTTTCCGGGTCTGGGCCCATGCATCCGTCGACGGATGAAAGCAGGAAAGAAGCAGACAAAAAAAGAAGAAAAGCCTTATCATGGCATGGGCCTCAAGGCAGTGTTTTCCATAACACGTTTTCAGTTACGGATTAAGGACTTAATCACAAGCATATTTAACACCCGGAGCAAAAATTGTAAAGCAACGGTTGTTGGCGTCGCTTTAAAAAATGAGTGCCTCACCCGTTTTTAAGGAAAGGCATCGCACTTGCGATGGAAGATCCGGAAATGATATATTAATGATATATTTAAGAACAGGCATTTTTGAAAATCCGGGCTAATTTCTGATAACTCAATAAAATTATTTTATATTTAAGGATTTCATCATGCAAGATCTCAAAGCCTTTGAATCGGCGATAGAAACATTCCAGTCCATTTTGCAGAAAGACGGCAGCGTGGATGGTTTGTTTGAAAAAATAAAAAACCTTTATGACGCCATGGAAAAGGAAGAAAAAGAGGAACTGTTCCGTGCTCTTTTCTCGCGAATGGAGGTCCTTCAGGCGGATTTGCAGCCCCTATTGCAAAAACTGGTTGCCTGCATGCCCAACGATCCTGCATGGCCGCAATTAATGCCACAGTTAAGGGACCGGGCCTATTCACCGCGGCTTGACGTTTTCAAAAAAATCGCCCTGTCCCCCGGCGGGCTCAAATTCCTTCTGGATTTTAGAGGAGATCTTCTTTCCATCATACGGCGCGGCGGCCGAGATCTGGAGGCGTTGGATGCCGACCTTGGCTTTCTGTTTGAAATGTGGTTTCAGGAGGGTTTTCTTTATCTGGAGGAAATTACGCTCAATTCCGCATACAGACAGATTGCGCTCATCAAGGACCGGGACCTGGTCCATCCCATGGCCAGCATTGAAGAGATGGGTCAGCGTCTGGGAAAGGATCGACGCTGTTTTGCGCTTTACCACCGCCTGATGCCCTATGAACCGATCATTTTTATCGAGGTGGCCTTGACACGCGGGATCCCCCACAGCATGGCGGAGATCATGGCGGTCCCCAAAAATCGGGCGGGTGATGCTCGAACCGATACGGCGGTTTTCTATTCCATCAACAATACCCAGAATGGTCTGGTGGGGTTGGGCATGGGAACAATGCTCATTGGAAAAGTGGTGGCTTATCTCGAAGATGAAAACAAGAAACTTAAAGATTTTATTACGCTGAGTCCGATCCCGGGGTTTTGGAAACGGTATTTGAAGCCCCTGCTCCAAGGAGATGAACGGATTTCCCTTAATCAGGATGACTTCATGGGGTATTTTTCCAAAAGGGCCGTCGCGAAGATAATGAAACGGGTCGAGAATAGCAAGACAGGTTCGGCGGAATTCTGCACCGCACTCCTCGCCATTTTGAATGACCCATCCTGGATTCAGGACGAAGAGATGAAAAAAGACCTGAAAAACCCCCTTTGCAAAGTCGCCTACCATTATATTGCCGAAGAAAAAACGCCCCGGGGTAAACCCCTGGATCCCGTTGCGGGTTTCCACCTGGCAAACGGCGCCGCCGTATCTGAAAAAAACGTACATTTTCTGGCCAACCCTTCCCAAAAGGGCCTGCAAGAATCCTGCGGGATCATGGTCAATTATATCTACACTTCCAGTTGGCTGGGACAGATCCGGAGATCCTTCGGATGGTTCGACCGTCTGGAAATCAGAGGACTTTTCGGGAAAACCCCTTGAGATCCGGGTCCTTGTTTTTATCTTGACAATCAATTGAACCGTTGGTATTCAGTTACATTGTAGCTAAATCATAGCCATCGAAGTCTTTCCGCCTTGAGTTCGGGAATCAATAACGACCGCAGGTCCGGGAGAAGCACTTTCAGGAGGTCATACCATGGATATCATAGCAGAACTGATCGAAATTGTCGGCCGGGAAAACGTTTTTGACGATCGCGTCGAATGTCTGAGTAATTCTCGAGACCTTTCCGTACATGAAGGAATCCCTGATGCGGTCGTTTTTGCCTATACCACGGAACAGGTTTCCGCCATCATGCGGCTGGCCAATGAAAACAAGGTGCCGGTGACCGTGCAGGGTTCGGGAACCGCCACCACCGGTGCATCCTTACCCGTGGAAGGGGGCATCCTACTGGATCTCCACCGCATGAACAAGATTCTTGAAATCGACAAGGACAACTTCTATGCCAGGGTGGAACCGGGCGTCATCTGCGTGCAGTTGAATACGGAACTGGGTAAACAGAACCTCATGTTCCCCCCCAACCCGGGCAGCGAGGCCATCGCCACCATCGGAGGCATGATGTCCACCAACGCCAGCGGCCACCGGGCGGTCAAATATGGTACCGCCAGGGATTACGTCAAAGACCTGAAAGTGGTTCTGGCCGATGGTACGGTCATTGAGACGGGATTCAAGACACCCAAGAGCTCTTTCGGCTATGATCTCAACAGGGTTTTTACCAGTGCGGAAGGAACCCTGGGGGTCATCACGGAAATCACCGTGAAGATCCAGATCCTGCCCGACTGCAACGCCTTGGCCCTGGCGGTTTTCGACGACCTGTTTGCGGCCGGTGCAGCGGTCACCGCTATCATCGGGTCGGGCATTCAGCTGACCGCCTGTGAAATTCTCGACAAGTACAGCCTCAAAGTGGTGGAAAAGGCCATTGAACGGGATATTACCGGCATCGAGGCCATGCTGATTATCGAGAGCGACGGTTCAAGGGAAGCGGTCAAGACAGACATGGAACGAATCAACGAAATCTGCCAAAACCATAACGTCAAGGATTTTACTTGGTCCGATGATCCGGCAAAAGCGGGAGAAATCATGGAGGCCCGCGGAAAACTGGTGCCGACGCTCAGTCGCATCAAACCGGGAAACCGCCTCGTGGCCATTTCCGAAGATCTGGGCATCCCCCCCACCAAAATTCCGGAAGTCATCAAACGGGCACAGGAAATATCCAATAAGTATGATCTGCTAATGACCACCTTTGGCCATATTGGTGATGGTAACGTGCACACTACCATGGTCACCGACATGCGAAGCAAAGACGAATGGGACCGATTGAGGCCGGCTGCAGACGAGCTGGCCGATCTGGCCCTTGAAATGGGAGGCACCATCACAGCGGAACACGGTACAGGCCTGGCCCGGGCCCCCTACATTGAAAAACAGCTGGGACCAGCCCTGGATGTCATGCGTTCCATCAAGAAAGCCCTGGACCCGAACAATATTTTGAACCCGGGGAAAATGGGCCTCCAAAAAAAGAAGTACGATATTTACGATTTTTTCGCCTTTCAGCCGCTCATCGATCATCCCGAAGGCGTCAATTCCTTCGGGGAACGTATTGACAATGAACTGCTGGCCTGTATCTGCTGCGGTTTCTGCCGACTGGGATGCCCCACTTTCAGCATCACGCATCGTGAAAGCAAAAACGCCAGAGGCCGGAACGTGCTGGCCTTCAATTTTTTAAACGGGACCGTTGAGCCTTCTAAAGAGTTCATTGAATCCTTTTATACCTGTGCCACGTGCCAGTCCTGCACCTATTTCTGCCCGGCCCAGGTGAAAGTGGACGAAATCGTTAAAGGTGTTCGGGAAAAACTTTACAAGGACGGCCTGACGCCTGAATCGGTCCTGGCAGTACGGAACAACATTCAGACGACCGGAAACGTGTATGCCAGTGCCAGGGAAGACCGGATTGACATCTATCCTTCGGATCTTAAGCAGCTGGTCCGGGATGCGCAACTGAAACCCCAAGCGGAAACCCTGCTGTTCATGGGATGCGTGCCCAGCTACCTGGACATGAAAATGGTGCCCAGCCTGATTCAACCATTGGATGCGGCGGGGGTGGATTACACGACGCTGGCGACCGACGAAGGCTGCTGCGGATTTCCGCTGTTTTTGATGGGGGATCGCGAAGGATTCAAGGCCAATGGCGAAAAGCTGATCGAAAAGATCAAAGCCACAGGCGCCAAAGAACTGGTGACGCCCTGTGCGGGCTGTTACAAGACATTTACCAAGCTGTACCCGGAAATCGGCGACCTGGGTCTCGACATATATCATTCAGTCCATTATCTGGAAAAATTGATAACGGACGGTCGCATCAAACTGAAAGGCGATCTGGGGAAGAAGGTGACCTATCATGATCCCTGTGATTTGGGCCGGGCATTCAAGATTTTTGAAGAACCGCGTAATATTTTACATCATGTTCCAGGCCTGGAATATGTGGAAATGGGCCGCAACCGTCTTCAAGCGCGCTGCTGCGGAGCCGGCGGCGGCATTCAGGCCAAGGACCCGGAGTTGGCCGTGGCCATCGCTGCGGAGCGGATTCGGGATGCCATGGCGGTTGGAGCGGAAATCATTGTCTCCGGCTGCGCTGCCTGCAAAGACAACTTGAAAAAAGGCGTCAAGGCCATTCCCAAAAAAGAACGTGGCAAGATGAAAGTGATGGATATCACCGAAATGGTGGCCAAGTCATTGGACGCGTAAGTAGAGGAACAAATGACAGAACAAGACAAACCGTCATTTAAAAAAATCGCTGCGGCCAAAGCATGCAAGAAACTCATGGCCGACCATTTTTATGAACTGGATGAGGCTTCCAAAACCGGTTCCAGAAAAATCGCATGGTGTACCAGTGTGGGGCCGGCGGAACTTCTCAGGGGAATGGGATTTCTGGTTTATTTTCCGGAGAATCACGGTGCCATGCTGGGGGCTACGCGCATGGCCACCGATCTGATCCCTTACGCCAATGCGTTAGGGTACTCGCCCGATATCTGCTCTTATCTCACATGTGATGTGGGCAGCTACCTGCAGAAAAAAAGTCCACTTACCATGGCATACAACATTGAATCGGTTCCCAAACCTGATGTGCTGGTGTTCAACACCAATCAGTGCCGGGATGTTCAGGACTGGTTTTCGTGGTATGCCAGGGAGCTGGATGTACCGGTGATCGGGGTTCACACCCATCGGGATATCGGCGCCATCGGTTCCGTTCAGATTCAGGACATCGCCAGTCAGATCGAAGGGCTCGTCCCGGAGCTCGAAGCCATCACCGGAGAAAAACTGGACATGGACCGATTCAAAAAGGCCCTCGGTTATTCCAGGCGAACCTCGGAACTCTGGCGGGCCTGTTTGGAATCGGCCAGCGCCATCCCTTCACCCTGGACCTTTTTTGACGCAACCATCCACATGGGTCCGGCGGTGGTGGCACGCGGCGCCAAGGAGGCGGTGGACTATTATGAACTTCTGCTGCCGGAATTGCGGCAGCGGATCAAAGACGGCGTCGCCGCCGTGGAAGGCGAGAGGCACCGGCTCTACTGGGAAGGCATGCCCATCTGGGGCAAATTGCGGCCCCTGTCGGATCAATTCGCATCCCTTAAGACCTGCGTGGTGGCATCCACTTACTGCAACAGCTGGATATTTGATCAGCTGGATCCGGAAGCCCCTTTCGAGAGCATGGGCAGGGCTTACACTGAGCTTTTTATTGTCCGGGACGAGCCCTATAAGGAGCAGTACATCACCGATTGTTTCGAAAAATACAAATTTGACGGCATTTTGTTTCACGACGCCAAGACCTGCCCCAACAATTCCAATAACCGATACGGCATGCCGGAGCGGTTAAGCCGGAAGCTGGGAATACCGGTGCTCACCATTAATGGAGATTTGTGCGATCTCAGGTGTTACTCCGAAGAACAGGCCAAGACCAATATCGAGGCTTTTATCGAGCAGTTGGATGAGTAGGGGACAGAGTGCAATTGT
This sequence comes from delta proteobacterium NaphS2, assembly GCA_000179315.1. Lineage (GTDB taxonomy): Bacteria > Desulfobacterota > DSM-4660 > Desulfatiglandales > Desulfatiglandaceae > NaphS2. The sequence continues at coordinate 10,048 of ADZZ01000191.1, read as the reverse complement.
CAGGAGGCAGGGGGCAGGATTAAATGGGAGATCAACTGTATGCGGGCGTCGATATCGGTGCCTCCAGGACCAAGGTCGTGCTGCTCCGCGACCGGCAACTCATCGGATATTCGGTTATGAAATCCGGGACTGATTTTCGCAAAACCGCAAACATGGGATTGGAAGATGCCTTGATGATGGCAGGTGCCGATCGCAAAGATATTGCCAATTGTGTCTCCACCGGATACGGCAGAAGAAATGTATCCTTCAGCAGTGAGACCAAGACTGAAATCGGCTGTCACGCCAAAGGATGTTACCATTATTTTCCGGTCGCCATGACCATTATCGACATTGGGGGTCAGGATAACAAAATCATCAAAATTGACGAGAAAGGCCGGCGCCTCAATTTTAAGATGAACCGAAAATGCGCTGCCGGGACCGGGGCGTTTCTGGAGGAAATGGCCATGCGTCTGGACATTCCGCTGGAAAAGATGGACGCACTGGCCCGTCAATCCACGGATATGGTGGAATTGGGCAGCTATTGTACCGTTTTTTCAGGGACGGAGGTTCTTGAAAAAATCCGCCAGGGAAAAAAGGTGCCCGACATCGTCAAGGGACTCTTTTACTCGGTCATGAAGCGGATTCTTGAAATGGATTCGCTGACCGATCAAGTGGCCATGACAGGCGGCGTGGTAGCCCATAACCCATACCTGGTACAGATGGTGGAAGAAACCACCGAGAAAAAGATCCTGGTACCGGAATACCCTCAGCTGGCAGGTGCCGTCGGGGCGGCGCTTTTCGCCATGGAACGTTAACGAAAGGTTTACAAACCGGCAAATAGTAAAGATGGATTTTGGCGATGCTGCCCATCCTGCCATTCCAAAATCCACAATCACGGGGAGGGATGATCATGAATATCAGCAAATGGATGCACGCGGGTACCATTTTGAAAATGAACGCCATCAATTATCCCGATAAGCTGGGGTGGCAGGATAAGAGCCAAGAGTTCACTTTCAAGGAATGGAATGAAAGATCTTGCCGATTTGCCAACGGGCTTCACGGCATTGGTGTCGGTCACAAGGATGCCTTTGCCATCATCGCCTATAACCGCGGTGAATGGATGGACGTCTATGCCGGCTGTGCCAAGGGCGGTCAAATGGTTGTTCCCATCATGTTTCGATTGGCTGGACCGGACATTGAATATATCGTCAACCATTCTGAATGCAAAGCCATTGTCGTAGAGGCGCCTTTTGTGGAACTCGTCGACAGCATTCGGGAAAAGCTGCCCATTCCTGAAAACGGGTATATCTACATGGGAGACGGTCCCGTGCCGGACGGCTACATCGGTTATGAGGAATTCCTGGCCGGTGCATCGCCGGAAGAGCCGGACATCATGGTGGATAGCGCCGATATATGGTGCATCATGTACACATCCGGAACCACCGGCAGGCCCAAGGGGGTGATGAGAACCCATGAATCCAATGTGAGCCAATATTATTTAAACGATATCAACATGGGCGTCCGGCCCACGGACAAAGTGATGCTGGTCATGCCCATGTGTCATGTGAATTCCATCTACTATTCCTTTCCATACACGCTGGTCTCCGCTCCGGTCTTTGTCTACAATATGGTCAGCTTTGATCCGGAAGACTTGCTTGGCACCATCGAAGAATATAAAATCACCTTCACTTCCCTGGTTCCCACCCACTACATCATGATGCTGGCGCTGCCCGATGAAGTGAAAAACAGCTTTGACGTATCGTCTATTCGCCAGTTGCTCATTTCTTCGGCGCCCGCCAGAAAAGATCTCAAACTGGCCATCATGGAATACTTTAAAAACGCTGAATTGTGGGAGGCCTACGGCAGTTCGGAGGGCGGCCTGGTAACGCTTCTCAGGCCCGAGGATCAGTTTAAAAAGCTGGGGTCCATCGGCAAGGAAATCTTCGGCACGGACCGCATCAAAATTCTGGATGAAGATCGGAACGAAGTGCCGGACGGTCAGGTGGGTGAACTCTTCTACCGGACCCCCATGCTTTTCAAAGAATATCTGAAAGAACCGGAGAAAACCAAAGAAGCCTTTTTCGGAGAATGGTCGTCCGCCGGGGACATGGTTGTACGGGATGAAGACGGTTATTATACGTTGGTGGATCGTAAGGCCAACATGATCATCACCGGAGGTGAAAATGTTTATCCCTCGGAAGTGGAAAGCACCGTCGGCGCCCACGAAGCCGTCAAGGATATTGCCGTCATAGGAATTCCTGATGAAAAATGGGGAGAAGCCATCAAAGCGGTGGTGGTTTTAAATGACGGGTATGAAGAAACCGAAGAGACAGCCAAGGCGATCATGGATTTTTCCCGCGGCAAAATTGCCGGGTTCAAACGGCCCAAGAGCATCGATTTTATTAAAGATGACGAGATGCCCAGAACCCCCACGGGAAAAATTTTACACCGTATTCTCAGGGAAAAATACGGTAAATGGAGTGATTCTTAATTTCAAGCAACTGGCTGTCGGTTGAAACCCCCAAATTTATGTAAATCAAAAATCACTGGAGGAAAAACGTATGTTGACAAAAGCATTTATTCCGTTTGGCGGATATTATTCAACCCCTTTTACCCGTTGGCAAGGAAGCATGGCCAACGAAAACGCCATCGTCTTGGCCGGCAATACGGAAAAACGGTGGCTGGCCGAAAAAGGCTGGGATGCGGGCATGTTTGATTATCTGGTTTTCGGCGTCACCATCAGCCAGATCCATCAATTCTACGCCAGCACCTGGGCCGCGGCCATCATGGGCGCCGGGCATATGCCCGGTGTCACCATCAGCCAGGCCTGTACCACGAGCACCACCTGTATTTTCAACGCTGCCATGGGCGTGGAGGCGGGGCTGTATCAGAACTGCTGCGCCCTAATGACAGACCGCTGCTCCAACGGTCCCCACACCATCTGGCCGAACCCAATGGGCCCCGGCGGCGAAGTCCTTTCCGAAAACTGGCTCATGGACAACTTCAACAGCGATCCCAATGTGGGATTGAAAATGGTGGAGACAGCTGAAAATGTCGCCAAAAAAGGTGGTTTCACCAAAGAGCAGTGCGATGAATTGGTTTTAAGAAGATATGAACAGTACATGGACGCGCTGGCCGATGACCGGGCCTTCCAGAAACGGTACATGTTCCCCGCCGAAGTAAAAGTGAGCAAAAAGAAGACCAAACTGGTGGAGCTGGATGAAGGCCCCATGCCCACCACCAAAGAAGGGCTTGCAAAACTGAGACCGGTGGTTCCGGGCGGCGTGCTTTCCTTTGGCGCCCAGACTTTTCCGGCGGACGGCAACTGCTCCATGATTGTCACCACGGAAGAAAAAGCGAAAGAGCTGAGCGCGGATCCTTCCCTTCCCGTCCAGGTCGTCTCCTACGGATACAGCCGGACGGAACCGGGTCATATGGCGGCGGCCCCGGTGCCCGCAGCCCAGATGGCCCTCAAGAACGCAGGGCTTGCCATTAAGGATATCAAAGTAATCAAGACCCACAACCCCTTCGTGGTCAACGATCTGTACTTTGCCCAGCAATTCGGTATTGAAGCCGCCGGTACGGATGATCTCAGTTTTAATAATTATGGATCATCTCTCATTTACGGCCATCCCCAGGGCCCCACCGCCGGCCGGATTATTATCGAAGGTATTGAGGAAATTGCCATGAAAGGCGGCGGCTATTTTCTATGGGCAGGATGTGCAGCCGGAGATACGGGTGGTGCGCTGATTCTTAAAGTGGGTTGAGTGCGCCAGGCCAAGCCTGGAAGGAGGGGAGACATAGCATCATATGTTGAAACTCTTTGTTGGGACCCTGTAGGTATCCAATCCTACCCGGCCAAGCGTGCTGGCAGCCGGAACCGAGTGTTGCGTGGTGCCGGGGTAACCCGGGCTGCGAAGCGTACACAGGGAACCTGTAGGCCGTGTGATAGAGCCTCGAAAGTTTTTGTAGCGGAAGCCGACGCCGTTCAACCAGCGGAAGGCAACATCCTGTTCACTTGTCAGCAAGGGGTGGCAGGGTTCCGCCGGGGTCAAAGAGCAGGGCATGCGGGTAGGGGGTCCTCCAGGAACCTGGGAGGCCCTGTCATCTCCGCTGGATATGATCGGGAAGGGAATCCCGGATATCAAGCCCCGGCCCGAAGTGGGAAGTGTATGACCCAGTTTGGGAGCAAAACAATCATGCACCGATGCGGTATCTGAAGGTGAAGGCAACGAAGCCTAAGGAGATGGATGTCAGGGAGTCGGAGTGTCCAGTATTACCGATGAAGCAGGGGAACCGGCCCGAGGGACCCTGTAGAGGGAAGGGGGCACCATGGTAGAGGAACCTTTGGAGGGAAAGATGCAAGGGACATCGAGACCTGAAAGCGTCTCAACGAGACTTCAAAGGATAGCGAAGTTGTCCAGGGAAGTGCCGGAGATGGTATGGACCACACTGGCACACCACATTGACATTGACTTACTCAGGGAGGCATATCGGCTGACGCGGAAAGACGGGGCTGTAGGGGTGGATGGACAAACGGCAAAGGCGTATAGTGAAAATCTTGAAGAAAATCTTCGAGACCTTTTGAACCGTTTCAAATCCGGTGATTACAAGGCACCGCCGGTCAGAAGAACGTATGTGCCAAAAGGGGATGGAAAGCGAACGAGGCCGATTGGGATACCGACATTTGAGGACAAAGTTCTTCAGCGGGCGGTGTCCATGGTTCTGAACGCAGTGTATGAGCAGGATTTTCTTGACTGCTCATATGGTTTTCGCCCCGGTCGATCGGCACATGATGCCCTTGAGGAGTTGAGGAAAGACGCCATGAGTTTGGGTGGCGGACATGTGCTTGAGCTGGATATCAAGAAATGTTTCGACGTCTTGGATCATGGTCATCTCAGAACCTTTCTGGACAAACGGGTACGTGACGGCGTGATACGAAAGGCCATTGATAAATGGCTGAAGGCGGGTGTACTGGAAGCGGGAACCATAAGCCATCCTGAGACCGGAACCCCTCAAGGAGGGGTCGTTTCGCCAATTTTGATGAACATCTATCTTCATGAGGTGTTGGATAAATGGTTCGTTCAGGAGGTAAGGCCGCGTCTCCATGAGGAAGCGTATCTGAAAAGGTACGCTGATGATGCTGTGATGGTATTCTGCAGCAAGGTGGATGCGGACAGAGTGATGGAAGTCCTACCCAAGAGGTTTGGCCGATTTGGTTTGACCCTTCACCCTGAAAAGACGGGGCTGATCAGGTTTACCCGGCCAGGTCCCGGTAACAGGGGGTCTGGCTCTTTTGATTTTTTGGGATTTACCCATTACTGGGCCAGATCCCGTAAAGGGAACTGGGTGGTGAAGCAGAAGACGGCCAAAGATCGATTTTCGCGGGCGCTGAAACGTATTGGGCAGTGGTGCCGGACGCATCGGCATTGGCCGGTATCCGAGCAGCACCGTTTATTGTCTCTTAAGTTACGAGGACATGCCCAGTACTACTACATTCGCGGTAATTCCTCGGCGGTCAGTCGGTTTTACCATGAAGTCCGTAGCATTTGGCGGAAATGGTTGAACCGTCGTTCTCAGCGGTCACGAATGACTTGGGAACGTTTTACCCGTCTTCGTAAAATGTATCCGTTTCCAGCACCGAAACTTGCACGCTCTTGATCACGTAGCGAGACCCTGTCATGAAGAGCCGGATGCGTTAATCGCGCACGTCCGGATCTGTGGGGGTTGGGGGAGAGAAATTTCCCCCTTCTACCCGACTCAATCCAAATCATATTGACCCACGGGGTCGTACTTGTTACAAAAGGCCATTCTCAAAACACGTGAGGATGGCCTTTTTTTCTAAATACAACTTCCAAGTTTGTTTGATGAAATGCAATTGCTGGATTTTTGACCCATGAAAATGATTATATTTCAATCCCTTGGTGGTCTCGGCCTCTTTTTGTTCGGCATGAAAATCATGTCCGAGGGGCTGCAGAAAGTGGCCGGAAACAAGATGCGGCAGATATTGAGCATGGTCTCCAACAATCGCCTTGTGGGATGCGGCGTGGGGGCCATTGTCACCAGTATCGTGCAAAGTTCCAGTGCCACCACGGTGATGCTGGTGAGTTTCGTGGATGCGGGGCTCATGAGTTTCGTTCAGGCCATCGGCGTTATTCTGGGCGCCAATGTTGGGACCACCGTAACGGCCCAGTTGATTGCCTTTAAGATTACGTCTTATTCCCTTCCCGCCATTGCGCTGGGCGTTCTTTTGAAATTTTTCATCGGGCGAAAAAAGTGGGTTTATGTGGGGGATATTCTTCTCGGTTTTGGTCTGGTGTTTTTCGGCCTTGCCACCATGAAATCCGGATTTGCACCGCTTAAGAGCCATCCCACCTTTATTTCCCTGTTTACAAAATTCAATGCAGACAATGTGGGCGGGATCCTGTTGTGTATTCTGGTGGGTTCGATACTCACCATGATTTTGCAGAGCTCAAGTGCAACCGTGGGCATCACCATGGCCCTGGCCAGCCAGGGGTTGCTCGATTTTGAGGCAAGCGTTGCCTTGATTTTAGGCGATAATATCGGCACCACCATTACGGCGGAACTGGCCAGTATCGGGGCAAGCATCAACGCCCATCGGACAGCGCGGGCCCATACCCTGTTCAATCTGATCGGCGTCATCAACATTGTCATTTTTTTTCCATACTTTCTCAAACTGGTGGCATGGATGACATCTTACATGATGGATATCGGTCCCCCGGACCTATTGGTGGACGGTCAAAGACCGAATATCGGCCGCTATATTGCCAATGCCCATACCGGATTCAACGTGGTAAACGCACTTTTTTTCCTTATGGTCCTTCCCTATCTGGTCAAAGTGGCCATTTGGCTGACGCCCCACAAAGAGAAAGAAATGGACCTGGATGCGCTCCGCCACATTAAATATATCGATAACCGCTATATTGATACGCCATCCGTTGCCATTGCACAGGCCCGAGCCGAAATTGTACGGATGGGGGAAGCGGTGCAGCTCATGTACAATGACGTTGTCTATTCTCTTGAAAATCGAAAGCAGGAAGAACTCTCCAAATGGCGGAAGCGGGAAGATATTATAGACTCCTTGCAGAAAGAGATTACCCAATTTTTGACAGCCGTAATGCAAAAATCTGTCAGCCCGGAGGAATCTAAAGAAATCGCATCGCTGATGCGCATGGCCAACAACCTGGAACGGGCAGGTGATGGCGTGGAAAATATTGCTGAACTCCTGGAAGAGTTGATGGAGCAAGACCTCCATCTTTCCGAAGGAGGCAATCACGATTACAATTTGATTGCCCGGAAGGTGGGCGATTTTCTGAATCTGATCGTTTCGGCCATCAGCAAGGAAGACAAGGACATCATGCTTCACGCCCAGCAGCTTGAAGACGATATCGACCGCATGCGGGAAGAAATGAGAAGCAATTACATCATGCGCCTTCAAAGCGCCCTCTGCACGGTGGATCCGGGCCTCATTTTGGTGGATATGCTCACGTCCTTTGAGAAAATTGGTGACTTCTGCTACAACGTTGCCCAGGCTGTTGCCGGACTTAAATAGGGCGCGGATAATGGCATCGGAAACGGACATCGAGACAAAAAGAACCCATTGCATCCGCTGTGGAGAATGCTGTGCCGCCACAGGCCCTTCTTTGCAAAAAGCCGATTTGCCCCTTTTTTTTAATCACGTAATTGATGGCACCAGCCTCTATACCATTCGAAAGGGCGAGCTGGTCCGGGATAATATTCATGACCGGTTGGAATTTACCCATCAGGAGATCATAAAGCTGAGGGACCGGGAAACCGGAAAGGGGTGCATCCTTTACGATGAAGATGAAAAAGCCTGCACCATTTACGCGAATCGTCCCAGCCAGTGCCAAGCGTTCAGCTGTTGGGATCATACTGAATTTAACCGGATTTTCTCCGGTCCGAAAGCCCAAAGAGCGGATATCGTAAAAGACCCCAATCTACTGCGACTGATCTTCGCTCACGAAGAGAAATGCAGCTATCAAATTATTTCGAGCCACGTCAAACAGATCTCAGACCAGGGAGAAAGCGCCGTTCAAAAGATTCTTGACATCCTTCAGTATGACCGGGAAATCAGGCGCCTCACTAAAGAAAAACTCGCAATTGATCCTTCGGAAATGGATCTCCTTTTCGGACGTCCTTTGAGCGACACCATCCACATGTTTGGCCTTATGGTACAGCAAGAAACCGACGGCTCTTTTTTGCTGACCATCGAGTGTCCTTAGTCTGCAAATTATGGCTCATCGTGGATTAGTGTGAAAGGCTCCGAATTCTGCGAGAATCCGTAGCCTGAAATTGTCGAAATTCCTGTAGCCGTATGCCGTGCGAATGGTTGCTCTCAAGGCATTGTTGGTGCCTTCCACAAATCCGTTAGTAATTCGTTCGATAAAATAGTTGAGGATCTCCTCTTTCCAATTTCGAAAGGTTTTGATGAACTTCGCAAGAAATTTGTCACCGGTACGTTCGGCTTTCAGACACCATGCATTGAGGAAACGTGCTGCTCTTTCCCTGCACTTGATCTTCTCGAAAGTCGTTCGAAACTCCTCTTTAAGCAGATACAACGTACGAAGCTGTGGACACACGTCCAGAATTTGATCCAGATGCTCGGATTGCTTTTTCGATAATTCCGATCGGTTGCGTACGACAATCCAGCGGCTGCCTTTGAGCATTTTTTGGATTTCGGGGTCGCATTGCTTTTGATATGTTGTCCGCAGATGGGTCAATCGCGTGTTGAGTTGTTTCATCACATGGAATCGGTCAACCACCACTTTGGCGCGTGGAAGCTTGTTACGCGCAGCCTGATAGTAGGGCGCCCACATGTCGATGGAAACAAAGCGGATTGATTCGTGGGTTTGGGGCGTCAGCGAGTCGATCCATTTTTCCAGTGTCTGCTTTTCCCTGTCCGGCAGCACAGCGAGGATGCATTTTCTGGATATATCCGAAATTACGAGGACAAATTGCTTGTGGCGCTTTTTGAGCGAAATTTCATCGATTCCCAGCACCCTGATCGTGTTGCAGACAGTACCGCTCTTTTTCAATGCTGCCAAGCGAGTGAAGATCTCTTTCACTGTGGATTGGCTCAATCCCTGTTTCAGAGCAACGGCTTTTCGCGTGCCTGTGAGGCAGGATTGATACACATGCATCTCAAAGGCCCTGGATTGCCGACGATGCGAATCCACGAAGGGTAATTCCTCGGTGAAAACCTTGCCACATTGATCACATTTGAAACGGCGAGACAGAAAATGCAGAAAGGTCAGCAATTCCCGGTTGCTGTTGAAAGGCCCAATATCAGTGTAACTTGAAATTCGCTTTTCGTAAAGCCTTGGCATTGAAAGTTCTTGAAAAAGCGCATTATGGAGTTCTTTTTCAAAAAAAAGCGTCAAAACTGCAAATAAATTTCAGGAAAACCTGGACATTTGGCGAACGATGGTTCATGATTCACTCCCATAAATGTCATGAAACATCAAAGCCAACAGAAAAAGGGAAGGTTAGCTTCTCGAAAGTATCTTAGTGCTGATCCACTGTTCGAGGGTCTGCATAAAGATTTTGGCTCATACGACGATTTCCCGTGCTGTAAATAATTTGATTGAAAAAGTCATTTTCGCTGGGAATTTCTTCAGATTTGGTATAAATAAGATGGCTTTCTGTCCACTTAAATATGCAGATAGCCATGACCACAAAATCGTCTACAAATCCGGAGATTGGAATCCTTGAACTCATCGACCCCGCTAAGTGCTACGAATTCTTCAGAGAAAAGAAGTGGCCATGTGGTATTTGTTGTCCAAAATGTACCTCAAACCGGGTCAAAAAGAACGGTCACAAACGTAATGCTCCGCTTTGTCGGAACTATAAATGCAATAACTGCGGTTGCCGTTTCAACGATTTTACGGGTACCATTCTGGCAAGAAAACACCATCCCATCAGAGTATGGATCGTCATGTTATACCTCATGGGACTAAACCTATCCAACAGGCAAATCGCCGCGGAGCTGGACCTTAATCCGGATGTCGCCCATAGGATGACTATTTGC
>ADZZ01000192.1 GCA_000179315.1 delta proteobacterium NaphS2 | reverse complement strand
AATGATCGTTGGGGCGGTCATCGATGATAAAGGCCAGCCAATCTGCTGCGAGATGTGGCCAGGAAATACGGCTGATGTTACTGCACTTTTGCCCGTTGTTGAAAGGCTGAAAAAACGGTTCGCCATCAATCGGGTCTGCATTGTTGCCGATCGCGGCATGATCAGTGCGGATACGGTGGAACAACTCGAGTCTCCAACAAACCGGACCCCATACATCCTGGGAGCCCGCATGCGAAAAGTGAAAAAGATTCGAGATCGCGTTTTGTCCCATCCCGGTCGTTACAAAGAGGTTCGCACTGAAAGCAGCGATCCGAAAAAGCGGGAGCCGCTCAAAGTCAAACAGGTTCAAATAGATGGTTGTCGATACATCATTTGCCAGAACCCTCGCCAGCAGCGAAAAGATGCCGCTGACCGCGAAGCCATCGTCAAGGCGCTCACTGAAAAACTCAAAAAGGGACCCAAAAGCCTTGTTGGCAACAAGGGGTTCCGGAAGTATTTGAAGGTCGAGAAGGACAGTGCCCGTATCGATGAAAAACGAGTGACGTATGAAGCGCGTTTTGACGGCAAATGGGTACTGCAGACAAACACGGATCTTTCGCCCGAAAAGGTGGCACTAAAGTACAAGGAGTTGTGGCGTGTCGAAAGGGTTTTTCGAGACGTCAAATCACTGCTGGATACCCGTCCCATATTTCATCAGAAGGATCAGACGATCCGCGGTCACGTATTTTGCAGTTTTCTGGCGCTGGTACTTCGAAAGGAACTGGATCAAAGGCTTGTTAAAGCCGGCCACCGTTTCGAATGGGCGGAAATAAAGCAAGACCTGAAGTCTTTACAGACCGTCACCATCGAAGAAAACGGCAGGCGGCTTGCTATCAGAAGCCAGAGCAAGGGAGTCTGCGGCAAAGTTTTCCAGGCTGTTGGGGTTGCCATGCCGCCTACAATACGGGACGTCGAGCCTATACCGGAAAAGTCAGATGGTAGTGCCAACAAAATCCGTGTGTCTTTTACTAGCTGAATAGCAAA
>ADZZ01000193.1 GCA_000179315.1 delta proteobacterium NaphS2 | reverse complement strand
CTTCCGGGTATCTTTTCAGCCACAAGGCTCTGGCGCAAGTCTTCAGAGCAAAGATCCTCCAGGCCATTGTTGACCACGGGCTGAGCGTGCCAGAAGATTGCCCGAAACAGTGGGTCGTTGACTGCAAAGACGTCGGCAACGGCGACAAGGCAATCATTTATCTTGGCAGATATCTCTACCGGGGCGTCATCCGGGAACAGGATATTCTGCAATGCGAAAACGGCATGGTCACCTTCAGGTATCTCCATGCCAAAACCGGGCAATACAGAAGCAGGACCGTCACCGGGGAATATTTCCTCTATCTGCTCATGCTCCATGTGCTGCCCAAGGGCTTTCGAAGGGCCAGGTGTTACGGTTTTCTCCATCCATGCAGCAAAAAGCTCATCTGTTTTTTGCAGATGGTGCTCCGGGTTAATCCGCTCAATATGTTTGCCAAGAAATTGAAAGAACGGCCAACAATTACCTGCCCGGTATGCGGAGCGGCCATGAAAATTGTCCTGACAAAAATAGCAAAACCGCCGGCGAAGCAGGTCCACCTGCCTTACATGAGCGAACACGGAGAAATCGTTATGTAACCCAGAGCCAACATCACCGGTTTATGAAAAAGCCCGGTTTCCCCGGTAATGGACACCTATGCGCAAAAAAACTGCATATTCCGCTTCTGAAAGCCTTGTTCTTCAGGCAAATCTATTTCAAAGAGCATATGGGCAGAAGCAGAAAATCCCTGTCTCACTTCTGTCCTGATCAAGCTGCCTCTTTCAAAAAAGCTGTTTTCTATATATAGTAACCGGGCTTGTCCAACAAACGGTTCAGATTGTGGTTCGCTCCGCTCTCACAATCTAACCTTATTCGATATGCTGATAGATCCGCTTACCAGAGGTGATCCGGAGTCACCTCTCAGATGGACCTGCAAAAGCACTTATAAGCTATCAGAAGCCCTTCGAAAAAAAGGGCATAATGTATCCCAAAAGACTGTATACTTGATGCTCCAGAAAATGGGTTACAGCATGCAGGCCAATAGAAAAGTTAAAGAGGGGAAACAAAATCCGGATCGAGATGCGCAGTTCAATTTTATATACAAGCAGGTTAAAGATTTTCAAAACGATGGTCAGCCCGTTATTTCAGTCGATGCCAAAAAAAAGGAAAACATTGGCCAATATAAAAACAACGGTATGGAGTGGGAACCCGCTGGCCAGCCAACCAATGTGCTTGGCCGCTAACGAAAACAGAACCAGTTTTGCTAATCGTAACGGAACCGGTGATTGCGCGTTGTTCTGTTGCTTCTGCAGAATAAACTGGAATGTGAGAGGCGGTGTTTTTTGAGAAGAGGTCTTGAAAAGGGTTTTTTTCTTATAGGTTTACAGATAATTGAAAGCCATGTGGCATCATGAGGTTTGAGAGGGTTTAGATCGGCTTAGAAAAATGGATTAGCCGGCATCTGTTTTTCTGAGAGAAGGCCCATCGATATGAACATTGATGCACCGATGGTTGAGGCGATCCAGCAGAGCATCGACCATGTCCTTTGGTTCAAGGAGGGAATACCATTGTTCAGGCTGGAGATTGGTCGTAATAATGGTGGGCCGCCCGGCTTCATATCGCTCTTTCATGAGTTTGAAAAAGGCGTTCATTTGCTCCTTTTTCAGGGTCAGGTATCCCAGTTCATCGAGCAACAGCAGATCATATCGG
>ADZZ01000194.1 GCA_000179315.1 delta proteobacterium NaphS2 | reverse complement strand
ATCGGCCGTGCCTTCTGGGGKTGAGCCCTCCTTTTATTTCCCGGAGCTCACACATCTCGACCTGCATCTGATTTCGCCCTTGAGTCTTCTTCTTTTCATACCCTTCGGACTTATCATGGGCCTGGTTGCAACCCTTTTCGTCCGCGGCGTCTACTGGACTGAAGATCGGTTCGACGCCATGCCGGGCAACACCTACACCCGGCATCTGTCGGCCATGCTCGCCGTTGGCGTCATCATCTGGCTTTTCATGCGCTACACCGGATATTACTACATTCAGGGCGTCGGCTATGCCACCATCATGGACATACTAAAAGACATTCTATGGAACCCCTGGCTTTTGATATTGCTCTTTTTCTGCAAATTTGTTGCCACTTGTCTCACGTTGGGTTCCGGCGGTTCCGGCGGTGTTTTTTCCCCTTTGCTATTCATGGGGGCTACCATGGGGGCACTCTTCGGCCATCTTGCCGGATATGTCCCAGGCGTGGAGGCCCATCCCGTCGTCTTCGCTATCGCCGGAATGGCTGCCGGTGTAGGAGCCTCCACCGGAGCTTTTATCACCGGTGTGGTCATGATTATGGAAATGACCCGGGACACAAATGTCGTTCTGCCCATCGTCGTCACCGCCTCTTTTGCCTATGGCATACGTAAATGGCTTTCATCCGGTAGCATCTACACGTTGAAGCTTCTCAGAAGAGGGCATATTGTTCCCGAAGGCCTGCAGGCAGCCATGAGCGAATCCATGACGGTTCAGGATATCATGGAAGAAAAATTTGGAGTTGTTGACGGGGAATCGGTTCTTGAGCCCTCTGAAACAACCGTTTTGGTGACATCCGATGGCGCCGTTTTAGGCGTCGCTCCGGCCCATATGGGCGGAAGCAAAGCCAGGTTGATCGCAAATCGGCACTATATCCTTACGCCCAAAAAGAATCCCATCAACGATCTGTTAAGAGAGATGCACGTCACCAACGCAAAATTTGCATTGGTAACAGGAACCCCCGGAAGTCCAATACCTCAAGAAGTTGTAGGCATTGTTACGGAAAGGGAAGTGGCAGCATCTGAGATGCGAGAAGCGGCGCTGAAATAGAATGAATTGCGCGTATCAATTAACACCTTTTCCGGGAGTAAAAAAGATAGGCTCATACGACGATTTCCCGTGCTGTAAATAATTTGATTGAAAAAGTCATTTTCGCTGGGAATTTCTTCAGATTTGGTATAAATAAGATGGCTTTCTGTCCACTTAAATATGCAGATAGCCATGACCACAAAATCGTCTACAAATCCGGAGATTGGAATCCTTGAACTCATCGACCCCGCTAAGTGCTACGAATTCTTCAGAGAAAAGAAGTGGCCATGTGGTATTTGTTGTCCAAAATGTACCTCAAACCGGGTCAAAAAGAACGGTCACAAACGTAATGCTCCGCTTTGTCGGAACTATAAATGCAATAACTGCGGTTGCCGTTTCAACGATTTTACGGGTACCATTCTGGCAAGAAAACACCATCCCATCAGAGTATGGATCGTCATGTTATACCTCATGGGACTAAACCTATCCAACAGGCAAATCGCCGCGGAGCTGGACCTTAATCCGGATGTCGCCCATAGGATGACTATTTTGCTTCGGAGCGAAATCGCTGCAAGGAAGCCGGGATGTAAAGTCAGTGGGGTAGTAGAGTGCGACGAAGTATACGTAATTGCAGGGCATAAAGGGCATCCGGAAAAAGTTCGTCAGAAAGGGCGAGCACCACGGTGCAGAGCGCTCAAGGGTGCTCCGGGCCGAGGAACTCTTGAAAAAGAAAAACCTCCTGTCCTCGGAATCATTGAACGTTCCGGGGATGTCGCCATTTTTATGCTTCCAGACGTTAAACAAAAAACCATCGAACCGATTTTGCGGTCTGTTATAACACCAGGAACCTTGGTGAATACAGATGAGTACAGCATTTACAATCATCTCACTGACTGGGGCTATACCCATAAGACTGTTTGTCATGGTAAGGGAGAATATGCCAGAGATGAAGACGGCGATGGCTTCTGTGAAGTTCATGTCAATACAATTGAGGGCTTTTGGTCGCTTCTACGATCTTGGCTGCGACCACATCGCGGCGTGTCTCAAGAAAACTTACCACTTTATCTGAGTTTTTTTGAGTTTGTCCATAACGTACGCCGGAGAGGAAAAGCATTGCTGCCGTCATTGATCAATGTCCTTTTTGCAGCCCACGCATGAGCACGCGGAAACGTCGTATGAGCCAAAAGATAATACTGATTTTTCCTTTTCCTGCTTAAAGCGGAGTAAATGCATGCTGACCGACTCATCCAAGAATCTTTGCCTGTTTCACATCCTTGATGGATTGCGCCAGGGGCTCAGCAGTTTTTCGGGACCCAGTCGCGCAGCCGTCATCTATGCCGAAAAACCCGATGACCCCGTTTCAATATATGATCCACAGGACTTGTTGCGGGGCCATGAGCCAATGCTGAAAGAAATCTATCTGGACGGCCATAAATGGCGATCGGAGGGGACACCGACGACGGGCATCATGAATCCCGGGCAGATATTTCCCGAAAAGAATCTGGAACTCTCGGGACTCATCAGCAGTGGCGCCAGAACGCGCTCCATTTATTATCAGATGTGGTTCACGGAACACCACCCGGACATTTGTTCCATTGGGCCCACCGAACGCTGGCTCGAACATGCAGCCTTCCTTTTATCCATTGAAGGCCCTTTTTACTCCGCCACGTCCGGATATCTGCTTCGGGAATACGCAACCCATGCCGTTCGGGATTATATCCTTGATGAGATCTGCCTCATGTTCGGTTGGGACATCAAGATCTTTGTCCTCCCCATTTTGGATGCCATCCTGGGCATTTCCAAAACGCGGGAAGAAGGTGCCTGGCCCAGGGGGAAACTGGTTTTCATATCACCCAACGATTTCTCAAATGTCGACTTTCTGGTCCGTTTTCCACCCAGTGAACGCCCCAGCCTTCAAAACTACAAACACGTGCGAAAACTGCTACAGGCGGTGGAACAATCCGACCGCAAACTCATTTCCTTCGGCAACCATGTGGTTGGTATTGCAACGGGCGAAATGCCCAAGAGAAGGTCCACGGCGCATTTTAGAGGGGATTTCGGCTTTTTGAAACTCGCAGGAGAACCCATCTGCAGTTTCTCCGACGGCAATGTTTATTCGACCACACGCAAACCCAACCTGGTAACCCTTGAGGAGGCGCTACTCGAATTCCCCATGGATTCTTCCGCAAGACACGGCCTTTACAAAATCGTAAATGAAATCGTCCATGAAGCCGGAAAAGAGATGCATGGTTGCACCCTGGTGATCGATCTTTCACCGGAACCCGCCGTGCTATCCGGGCAACAACTTGAAAATCCGATGGATCTGCGAAAGCAACACCTGTTGGATCTGGCCAAAGCCCTGGCTAAACTGGATGGCGCTCTTCATTTGCGGGGAGATCTGCATCTCCACGGTTTTGCATGTCTTCTGCACGGAAGCGCCATCAAAGGTGAGGACAGGGCTCGCGGCGCACGCTTTAACTCGGCGCTCCGTTTCAGCGCCGAACACCCGCAGGTCATCATCGTGGTGGTGTCTTCAGACCGCCCCGTCTCCATCATTCAGGAAGGCGTGGCACTCACTGCCCGGTGCGAATGGGAGCCGTTCTCAAAACGGATCCAGCCGCCCCCTTCACTGGCTGACTGGATTGGGTCCTAATCTCCCTGGGTCAGCCGACGCTCAGGACCTTTGCCCCCAGAATCTTTCTGGTCTTAAGTTCAACCAGTGCCCGGTTGGCCGCTTCCAAAGGAAACGCCTGAATATCGGGCTTAATGTGCATTTCACCTGCAAGCAATAGAAACTCTTTCAAGTCCCTCCGGCTCACATTGGCAACACTCTTGATTTCCTTTTCCATCCACAAATGCATTGGATAGTCAAGCTTCAGAAGTGACGGTTTGTCTCCTGCCTCTTTCCGTATGGCGTTAATCACCAGCCTGCCGCCGGGCGCCAAATTTTCGAGGGCCGCCACAACCGGATCCCATGCCGGCGTGGTATCGATGATGCAGTCCAGTTTTTCGGGGGATGCATCCCTGGTATCTCCAGCCCAGGCCGCACCCAACTCACGGGCAAACACCTGCTGATCTTTACTTCTGGCAAACACGAATATGTTGGAATCAGGGCAGCGATGTTTGACCATTTTCAAAACCAGATGTCCGGAAGCCCCGAATCCGGTGAGCCCCAGATTCTGGCCATTTTCGAGCCCGGTCAGCCGCAGAGATCGGTAACCTACCGCGCCGGCGCACAACAGCGGCGCCGCCTCCGCATCGCTGAAACCTTCGGGAATCGAAAAGGCGGAGGTCTCCGGCACCGCCACATATTCCGCATAACCGCCGTTTCTATCTCTGCCCGTGGCTTTGAAATCCCGGCACAAATTCTCATTACCCGAAAGGCAGAAACGACAATTCCCGCAGGCCGAATGAAGCCAGCCGATGCCGACCCGGTCTCCAACCTTGAACTGTGCGGCTGTTTTACCGGCTTTTTCCACGCGGCCCACCACTTCATGTCCCGGAACCACGGGAAAGTGCGGCGGCGGGGTCCGCCCCTCAATCTCATCCAGCTCCGTGTGACAGACACCACAAGCGGAAACCTTTACCAGGATTTCATCATCGGCAGGGATCGGGTCAGGCAGATCCGTCATCTCGAGGGGCGTCTGATTTTCGTCGATCCGGCAGATGCGAGTCAATATCATTGCTTTCATTCAGACAGTCCTTTTTTCAAAACAGCTTGTCAATACGTCATGAAACAGCGCATGCAATTACAAATCTGCAAATTTATGGATATGCACCTCTACCGCTGAATCCTTTTTCTACTGAAAAAATAAATCACGTCCAATTAGATGTCAACGGGATTGACATGTTATGCATTCTTGTCTAAATTTCTGGGAATATATGTCCGGTTTCATCATATAATCCTTCAAAACAAGGAACCTTCAAGAGGATCTTTTGTCAATGGCGCCTGATTTATCAATTTGATGCCCGTTTCGGAAGGTTGCCAGTCTCATTTCCCCCAAATTTTTAAGAGGAGAGACAAAAATGCAATCCATTTCATTTTTCTTTCGCATATCTTTGGTTTCGCTCTTCCTGTTCTTATCCTGCAGTACGGTCCCCCTGACCGGTAGAAGCCAGTTGGATTTGATTCCCAGCTCGACCATGCTTTCCATGAGTTATCAGCAGTATGACGATTTCCTTAAAGAGAACAAGCTGAGCACCAATGTCAAACAAACGGAGATGGTCAAGAGAGTGGGGCGAAAAATCCAGAAAGCCGTAGAGCAGTATATGGCGGAAAACAAGCTGTCCTACAAGCTCAAAGATTACAAATGGGAGTTTAATCTGGTGGAGAGTCCGGAGGCAAACGCATGGTGCATGCCCGGCGGAAAGGTGGTCATCTATTCGGGAATTCTCCCCATTACAAAAACGGAAGCGGGCCTGGCAGTGGTTATGGGGCACGAAATCGCCCATGCCATCGCACGGCACGGAGATGAACGCATGAGCCAGGGTCTGCTCGTTCAAACAGGCGGTATGGCACTTTCGGCCGCTCTCGCAACTGAACCGGAAACCACCCGACAGCTGTGGATGACCGCCTTTGGCGTGGGGTCTTCCGTGGGGATCATGCTGCCCTATAGCCGCCTGCATGAAAGCGAGGCGGACCAGCTTGGGCTGGTGTTCATGGCCATGGCCGGATACGATCCCCATGAGGCGGTGGACTTCTGGGAACGGATGGCCCGGCAGAAAAAGGGACAAGCCCCACCCGAGTTCCTGAGCACCCACCCCTCAGACAGCACCCGCATTGCTGATATCAAGGCGGAAATCCCGGCTGCTATGAAATATTACAAAAAATAGCTGCATTTTCCATACAAGAATAACGGTCCACCGAATCCCGCCTGACATTCGTAGAAGGGAGGATCTTCATTGATGATACCCAAAAGAACACTGGGAAAAACCGGCGTTGACGTGACGCTTATGGGCCTGGAATGATCATCAGCGCCAGTCGCCGGACCGACATTCCCGCCTTTTATGCCCAATGGTTTATGAACCGTATTCGGGAAGGGTACTGCACGGTCCCGAATCCCTTCAACCCGAAACAGATATCGCGCATCTCCTTAAAACCTGAGGACGTGGAGGTCATTGTCTTCTGGACCCGGTTTCCCGGCCCGCTGCTGCCCCACCTGGACGAACTGGACGAAAGGGGATACCGCTATTACTTCCTGTACACCCTCATGAACAACCCTCGTGTTTTGGAACCGCATTCACCGTCCTACCAAAAGTCCCTCAAGACCTTTCGACGCCTCGCCGACCGTATCGGCAGGGAAAAAGTCATCTGGCGGTACGACCCCATTGTTTTTACCGGAATCACCGATGCAAGTTTTCACATGGAAACCTACGGGCGTATTGCGAACCAATTGAAAGGCCATACCAGCCGGTCCATTATCAGTATGGTGGAGATCTATCGAAAGGCTCGAAAAAGGCTGAAGCTGCTTGAAGAGCAAGGCATTTTCATCATGCAACCGGAGGAGAAGAACCTACATGAACTGATGAAGAGCATGTCCGTTTCCGCTGCAACCAATGGAATACAAATTCAGACTTGTGCCGAAGGCCCAAAGTTCGCATCTTACGGCATTCAGCCGGGAAAATGTATCGATGACAAACTCATCCGTCATGTATTCGGGCTTGAGGTACTACCGCTGAAAGATCCTTCCCAGCGGTCCCATTGCGGTTGTGTGGCAAGCCGGGATATCGGCATGTACGATACCTGCCTTTTCGGCTGCCTCTACTGCTATGCCACCACCCACCTTGACCATGCCAGGGAGCGGCACATGAAAAACGATCCGGACGCTTCCTCTTTGACAGGCTTCTTCCGGGAATAATAGCAATGATAAA
The DNA here is from genome assembly GCA_000179315.1 of delta proteobacterium NaphS2. GTDB lineage: Bacteria > Desulfobacterota > DSM-4660 > Desulfatiglandales > Desulfatiglandaceae > NaphS2. Next base: position 489 of record ADZZ01000194.1, on the reverse strand, counting down.
AGCGCATCCGTACCGGTTTTTTATCCATATCTTACTCTTTGCAGTACTTTCTTCAGCCCTCCCCTGCCCTGCCGCTGCAGATGATGCGCAATGGAAACCGGTTACGGATAAATTACTTCGCAAACTCCATCTCGATCGCCGTTTCCACAAATGCATCGCCGTGGCCGACGGCGATACCATCACTCTGGAGAGCCTGGGAACCGTTCGGTTCATAGGCGTGGACACCCCTGAGAAAAATCATCCCATGCTTCCTGCCCAGTTCATGGCCAAAGAAGCCGGCGCCCTCACCAGAAAACTCTGCCTCGGAAAAAATATCCGCCTTGAATATGACGGCTTTGATGAAGACAAACGCGGAAATTATGGCCGCATATTGGCATACCCATACCTCGAGGAAGGGAAACTCCTTCAACAGCAACTGCTTTTAGATGGATACGCCATTTGCTACACCAAGTATCCGTTTGACCGGAAACGAAAGCAACAGTTTCAAAC
>ADZZ01000195.1 GCA_000179315.1 delta proteobacterium NaphS2 | reverse complement strand
CCTATGGCGATATGGTGATTCAACGGGATCTGAATTTTACCGTCAATCGCGGGGAAATTTTTGTTCTCATGGGCGGCAGCGGTTGCGGGAAAACCACTGTTATGCGCTGCCTCACAGGGCTCAAGGCACCCGCGAAAGGACAGGTTTTTCTGGGCGGCATCAGTCTTTGGGAAGCCGAACAGGAAGTCAGAGATCAAATGGCTCGCAATATCGGCATCGTTTACCAGAGCGGCGCACTTTGGAGTTCCATGACCCTGGCTGAAAATGTGGGATTGCCTCTCGGGGAATTCTACGACCTGAGCGCTCAGGAAATCAGAGAACTCGCTTCTTTGAAACTGGCGTTGGTGGGGCTAGCCGGCTTTGAAGATTATTATCCATCTGAAATCAGTGGGGGAATGCGAAAAAGGGCGGGCGTGGCCCGCGCCCTGGCGCTGGATCCTGCATATCTTTTTTTCGATGAGCCCTCCGCTGGGCTGGATCCCGTGACCTCCTCCCTTCTGGACGACCTCATTGTCCAGTTAAGAGACAGTCTGGGCGCCACCATGATCCTTGTGACCCATGAACTGCCATCCATTTTTTCAGTGGCCGATAGCTGCGTCTATCTGGATGCAGAGACACACACCATGATTGCCAGCGGGGACCCCAGGCGCCTGAAAACAGAATGTAACGATCCCAAGGTACATGCATTTCTGACGCGGGGCGGTAAGAACAAAACGGGATAACCGCGCCACATCAGGGAAGTTCACAAAATGGAAAAAGCCGCCGACTATCTTATTTTTTAGCGGGTCAGCGGTTATCCCTATTGGCTTTCAGCTTGCCCCTGATGATGAGGTATCCCCCCACAACCAGAACAAGACCTGCAATAAAGAGAATATCGCTGTCCACGGCCATACCAACGGCTACGCCTGAAACACCCAGAATACAGATGATGGCGGCGATCTTTTTGTCATGTTTCATGGCGGTGGCCCCAAAACGCATTTAAACATAAAAAAAGGCACCCTTTCCAATGAAAAAGTGCCTGTTCCGATTCAAACTAAGATTACAGCCTGCTAAATCACAGTAACATTTGCTGCGGCAGGTCCCCGTTGTCCCTCTTCCACCTCGAAACTAACACGCGCCCCTTCGTTCAACGTTTTGAACCCGGTTCCGTTAATTCCTGAAAAATGAACGAACACGTCCGGTCCATCCTCCTGCTCAATAAACCCATAACCCTTTTTTTCATCAAACCATTTTACCGTTCCTTCTGCCACAGCATAGATCTCCTTTTCCCAAAATTTTCA
>ADZZ01000196.1 GCA_000179315.1 delta proteobacterium NaphS2 | reverse complement strand
CGCAAAGACGCAAAAACGCCTAGGATTCCGGGCAGATTCATCTCAGTGTATTATGGCTTGAAACACGTATTTTTGGATAAACGCCAGAAAAGCAGGAACCTGATCAAGTACGGCCGCAACAGCTGCCCGGGCCCGCGCAACCGGAAGGAGGTCCACTCGAACCACAACATCGATCTGCCGCGGTTTCAGGAAAACTACCGGCGGGATTGACCGCGGCATGGGCCGACAGTAATTTCTTGAGGTTCTTGCCGCCACAGTTTCCACAAACAACCAAGTCCGTTTCGTTGCTGGCCATCAATATCTCCGTATTCCGACCGCAGTCGAGACACTCGAATTCATAAATGGGCATGGTTCCTCCTTGAAAGACTTAAGGCCTAAGGTACAAAAATTCAGCGTTCCTATGAAATTCTGCAATAGTGAAAAAAAGAGCTTACACCTTGTACCTTCAGGCCTTTCTTACCATTGACCTTCAGCATTTGCATTTTCCGCAAGGGGCATTTTTCCAGCCTCATAGGCAGCGATGGCTTCACGTACGGTTCCCGCCGCATCGTTGGCCACACCAATTTTCGCGGCTTTCATTGCCTTGAAGGCGTTTGGACCGCAGTATCCGGTTAAAAGAACTTCCGCCCCTTTTTCGCTTACCATTTTGGCCGCCTGTATGCCGGCGCCTTTAAACGCATTGGCATTCTCTTTATTGTCCAAAGCTTCAAAGGATAGGGTTTCCGAATCCACCACCAGGATATAGGCGGCCCTTCCAAACCGGGGATCCACTTCGGAATCTAAATCAACACCTTTGGATGTCACGGCAATTTTCATGATACCCCCTAATTTTCATTGACCGCCTTGGCTGAATGTTCTTCACGATACTTGGCCACGGCTTTTTGCAGGGTTTTGATGGCCAAACGAGCACAGTGGACTTTCTGTTCGGGCATCTTTTCCAGTTCCCTGTATAGTTCATCCAAAGTGAGCGATTCGGCCTCTTGCAGGGTTTTCCCTTTGGCAAATGCCACGGCGGCACTGCCCGACGCCACTGCCCCCGGACATCCCATCACCTGAATTTTGGCATCCTCTATTCGGTCGCCTTTGACATTCATGGTAATCTTCATGGTATCGCCGCAGGGACCGGTCAGATCCGTGCAGTGATCGGCGTCTTCAATGATACCCAGATTGTTCTGGTTCCGGAAGTATTCAATGGCCTTATCCGCATATCCGGATTCGGAAAGCATATTATAGACATCGTCTTTGGGTCTTTCGTTATCCATAAAAACGATCCTTTTTTCGAATTTTCCTTAAAATCACGGGGTACACGCAATCAGTGTCCACCGCCGCCACCGCCACACACCTGATCATCACTGATCATTTGAAGCTTTCCGGCAATCAGATCCTCAACCACCGGCCTGATCTGGGGCCGGGTCGCATCGTAGAATACATCCACGCCCACCTGTTTAAAACCCATCAGGGGACGCATGCCGATGCCGCCCACAATCAAGGCATTCACGTTGTGGCTGGCCAGCAAATTAACCGGAACCATACATCCACCCTGTACATGGGCCTCATTGGCAATGGTGGTAACCTGTTTCACTTCTCCGTCTTCCACATCCACAAAGGTAAACACATCGCAATGACCAAAATGGCCCGATCTCTCTCCATCAAGGCCACCAACTCCCATACTCGGTAT
>ADZZ01000197.1 GCA_000179315.1 delta proteobacterium NaphS2 | reverse complement strand
TTCCAGTATGCAAAATATTTTATCCATTTACAATATATTTTATATTCTTTATGGATGGAGGAGCTAATCAGCCAAATTCTGGGACACGAGACTAAACTCTAACCAAAATTCCGGGGACATACTCATCTAAAGCGAGCGCCTCACTTCTCTTTCGGTTTTGGCCCAGGCTTGCCGGGCCTTAACGGGCGGCCCAGCCTCTTTTCCAAGCCTTCGCGAATTCCCGGAATATCGCGCTATACCTATGAGCCCATTGGAGTCGCCATTCAAAAAAATGACATCCTGCTGGCCAATTGGCTCGAAAACTTCCTGGATACCCTGGCGGGTAGCGGTGAATTGAAAGAACTTCAGGATAAATGGTTTGAAGGCGGCGATTGGATCGAAAAACTTCCGTAATTTGTAAATAGGCACAAAATATATCTGACAACGCCCTCGGAAGAGGGCGTTTTTTATGGTCAGTGTCCGTCCACAAATAAGAAAATTTGTTCGAGTTCAAGGAAGGCGAAAATTATAACCGCAGGAATACATTGAAGTATTTCGAGGATTATAATTCGAGCCTGACACCGAAATCGGGCAAATTAGCCTTTTGTGGATAGGCACTTGTTAAGGGTAAATACCCGGGTGTAAGAGACCTTCGGTTTCATTCAAACCAAACATGATGTTCATATTTTGCACGGCACTGCCCGCCTGTCCCTTGACCAGATTGTCGATGAGACTCACCACGATCAGTTTTCCGGTTCGTTCATCGATATTAAGCGAAAGGTTGCAAAAGTTGCTGCCACGGACATGGGTGCTCAACTGCACTTTTGCAGGCCCGAAAACGCGCACGAATTTCTCATCTTCATAGAAAGACCCATAGGCTTTCTCAACGTCGGCAAGGGTCCGCCCCTTGCGCAGCTGTGCATATATGGTGGTCAATATGCCGCGGCACAGCGGTACCACGTGCGGCGTAAAGGTAATCCGAACCTTCTCACCCGCCACCAGGCTCAGTTCCCTTTCAATCTCGTACACATGTTGGTGAYCGGATATGCGGTAGGCGTTCATGGCGTCATATCGCGCCGGGTAATGAAAGGTGGCATTGGGATTTTTTCCCGCGCCGGAGACACCGGTCTTTGCATCACAGATGATGGTCCCGGGATCTATGAGTTCATATTTCATGGCAGGAGAGAGACCCAGGATGCAACTCACCGCAAAGCATCCGGGATTGCCGACCAGATTGGACCGGGCGATCTCTTCTCGATGCAGTTCCGCTAGGCCATACACCGAATCATTTAGGAGTTCAGGGGATGCATGGGGGGTATTCCGACCGATTCTTTCCGCGTAACCCTGATATACTTCCGGATCATCAAAGCGGAAATCACCACTATAATCAATAACTTTAACATTTTTCTGCAACCATTTGGACGCTCCCTGCTGACCAACGCCATCCGGCGTGGAAAAGAAAACCACGTCAAAATCATCCGGACAATTCGGATCGTCCGGGTCCATGATCGTCATATCGCAAAACCCTGTCAGATGGGGATAAAGATCACTCATGGGTTTCCCCACATCCTGTTTGTCCATGAGCGCTCGGATTTCCACGTGAGGGTGTGCGCTCAAGAGTTCCACCGCGCCACAGCCGCCATATCCCCCTGCCCCGATAATGCCTACTGCAATTTTTTCCATGCAATACCTCGTTACAATAAAGATCCCATTTCTAAACATTAAAGCGATAGTTTATAATATCGCCATCCTTCACAACATATTCTTTTCCTTCCAGCCGCACCAATCCGGCCTTTTTTGCTGCCTGAAAGGAGCCTTCAGCTTTCAGATCATCAAACGCCACCACTTCAGCGCGTATAAAGCCCTGTTGAATATCGGAGTGCACTTCGCCCGCGGCCTGAAGCGCGGGTATGCCCTTTGTAATGGGCCAGGCTCTGACTTCATCGGAACCCACAGTGAAAAAGGCGATTCGATTAAGCATACCGTACGAGTGTCTGATCACCCGGTCCAGGGCTGATTCATGGATATTATACGCTTCCAGAAATTCCTGGGCCTCCTCCATGCTCATAGCTGCCAAATCCATCTCCAGTTTCGCTCTTACAACCATAAAAGATAAATTATCCCGTTTTGTTGTCCAGGAAGGGAGTGCTTCATCCTCATCCCCATTGTTGATAACCACCAGCATCGGTTTGGCGGAGAGAAATGTAAACCCCTTTAAAAGCGGATCCGTGGCGATCACAGGCGCATTTCTGAGTGCATCGCCCTGCTCCAGCATTTCCTGGCAGGATTTTAAAAGAGGTATTTCGGCTTCGCCCTGTTTTTTTCCCCGTTTTGAATCCAGCGCAATGCGCTCCAGACGCTTTTCCACAACGCCCAGATCGCTTAAAATCATCTCATCCTCGATCTGTTGAAAATCATCTTCGCTCATTGCGGGGCCGGTTCCCGGGTCATCGAAATTGCGTACCACGTGCAGAATGCCATCGCAGGTTCGAATCTGATTCCAGAATTCCCCATCGGATTTCCCGTCGGAAGCTCCCGGAATCCGAGACGGAAGCAGATATTCGATTTTCGCATAAATGGTTTTTCCGGGCTGGTACATGTTTTCGAGAAAATCGATTCTTTCGTCCAGGACCGTGATGGTGGCGATCCTTGTATCTTTTTGAGGACTTCCGACGGCATTGTCTCCTCTTGCCCCGGTCAATGCGGCAAAAAGTGTCTTTTTGCCGGCCAGGGGAAGCCCCGCAATTCCCAATTTCATGGTTCTTAAAATCCTCCTTTTGCGCGTTTTAGGAAAAGGGGTCAAGTCTCCGAATGACTTTTGACTAATTTTTGACTCAATTCATTTACTCTATTACGAAACTTTCGATCCTTCAATAGTTTCTTCTTAACATTTTCAACAACACTGCTTGCAGAACTATATTTCCTAAGATTGTAATCCTTACAAATATCCATAAGACCATCACTTCTTATCATCCGGGTAAGATAAATCGCTACACCCCTTGGCTCATTAAATGTTCCCCTCTTGGATTTTACCAATTCTCCTTTTGTAATACCGTAGGTTCTGCAAACAAGTTCTTGTATTCCTTCTTTATCCGGGGCCAGCAATTTTGAATCCGGCACCTCAATATGCACCTTTCTTTCAAAAAATCGGTTTTTCACCCAATATACAAAGTCTTCTTTTCCTAAAATAGATGGGAGTTTCTTTCTTTGAAAAATCTGATTGATTTCTTCTCCCTCATCCTTCCCCATGAACTTTCTATATTCTCTCCGGCTCTCTTTCAGGTCTTTTGTAAACAATGAAAGCGGAAATTCTTTATATAGCCAATCCCATATCTTTGCATCGGATAGATACCCCCTGTGGCTACTCCATTCATAGTTATTAACATCATCGCATAACCCGGCTCGCAGGGGATTCTTATGAATGTAGCGCAGCAATTGCAAAAGGTAACTATCAACCTCCACAAGGATACTCTTATACCGCCCCCTGAATAATTGACCATCATATTGATGAACCCGGTTGAAACGCTGAGCATATATTCCATTTATTTGACGCATGCCTCTTGACAGGTTTCCATCAGGCGTATGGAGGAGAAGATGGTAATGGTTGGGCATCAGACAATATGCGGCTATTTTTATATTAAAGAGATCTGCCGATCCCTGGACTACTTCAAGGAATAGCATATAGTCATTCTTTTCAGTAAAAATTTCTTCTCCCCGCCTCCCACGATTCATAACATGATACCAGGCTCCAGGGTATTCTATTCTTAATGGCCTTGACATAATCTGTCTTCTTAATATATCTAAAATCAAAAGTCAATAGGAGACTTGACCCCTTTACCTTTACATTTCGCAATTTTACGTCTTCCCACACATCCCATGTTTTTTCAAATTCTGACAGTTCGTCCTCGGTTGGATCAATATTCAGACTTTTCCAGTGTAATTTCAACACCACCGAAACGTGACAATTTCAACACCACTTTCAGAGTTGATATTGGTTTTTGACTTCGATTTGAACGCCGATTCCACCCCACCAGGATACCCGGTTTAATCCGGCATTTTTTCTTTGCTCCATTCTTTTTGCCAGTTGTTTTTTGACACCATAACGATCACCATCCAAAAACGTCAAGAGCAAAT
>ADZZ01000198.1 GCA_000179315.1 delta proteobacterium NaphS2 | reverse complement strand
AGTGATTTCTTTCTTTGGGGCTCCTTTTCAATGTTTCCTTTAAACGGTAACTGTCCCAGTCGCAATTGATGATGTGGGCCTTATGCGTTACCCGATCCAGCAGCGCTGCCGTCATACTGGGATCACCAAATATTTCCGTCCAGTCTCCAAATCCCTTATTGGTGGTTATGATGACGGATTTTCTTTCGTGACGTTCCGCCAATATTTGGAAAATCAGCTGTGCCCCTTCCTTGGAAAAAGGAATGTATCCCAGTTCATCAATAATGAGCAGTCCGTAAGAGGCATACCGTTTGACTGCTCGGCCTAACTGTTTTTCATCTCTGGCTTCAATAAGTTCATTGGCTAGGCCGCAGCCGGTGACAAAACGGGACCTGATTCCCTGCTTGCAAGCCTCCATGCCCAAAGCTGTGGATAGGTGCGTTTTCCCGGCGCCGCTTTTCCCAGCAAAAATTATATTGCGGCTTTTTTTCACGTAATCGCAATTGGCAAGCTCCTTCATGAGCCGGACGTCCAGTCCGGGAGCTGCATCAAAATCGAATGTTTCCATTGGCTTTAAGATGGGGAATTTGGCCTCCTGCAGTCGCCTTTTGCGGCCATTCTCCTGTCGGGTCTGAACTTCGGCCTCACTCAGATTTAAAAGGAATTCCTCATAACTCAGGCTCTCCTGATTCGCTTGACGGATCACGCCCTCCAGCTCACGGAGCATCGTGGACAGTTTCAATTTTTTGAGATTCTCAATTAAGAGTGCTTTCATACCGGCGTTCATCGTCCACCTCCGATCTGTCCGTAAATGGATACGTCCGGAGCCGGAAAGGTCTGCCAGTTTTCCAGGGCTGAAAACGATTGATCCCTGCCACATTCTCTATGGATTAAGATGTGTTTAACGGCCTGGCTGGAGCCCGCCCCYGATGATAGCGCCGTCTCAACTGCCGATTCGATGGCTTCGGCAGAGTGGCCTTTGTARAGCATCAAAACCAGAATGAACTCCTTGA
>ADZZ01000199.1 GCA_000179315.1 delta proteobacterium NaphS2 | reverse complement strand
GGCCTTTTGCTCATTGTATTCTTCTATGGTTAAATCTATAGGGTATCGAAGCTGCATATGAAAAAAATCGGACGTAATGAGCCCTGCCCATGCGGCAGCGGCAAAAAATATAAAAAAATGTTGTCTCAACGCCTCCAAATTACCTATTGGAGGGACCTTTATTTATACGGATTTGGACAATTTATCAAATCAGGTGCCGGACTTGATTCAAGACAAGAAGTTTGATGAAGCCGAGGCGGTGTGCCGAAAGCTCTTGCGACAATATCCTGAGGAGATCGATGGCCTTCATCGTTATGCTGAACTCTATGAAGCTCAGGGAAAAAACCGGGACGCTGCTGAGTACTATCGAAAAGCAGTTGCATTTGCCGAAAAGGCTGGAGGGTTTGGGAAGGAATCCGTTCAATCCTTCCGACAAAAGGCTGAAAAACTTGCACTTGCCGAGAAGGGGTAGTCTCACTTTACAATACCGGTTCCAATAAACCACCGGTGGAATAATCAGATATTTTGAGCCGGTTCTTTGCTATTTATTGTGGCTGACAACACCATTATGGAAAAATTGATGTGATTGATCACTGCCTGTGCATTGCGGGTTTGGCTTTTGCTGCTTCCAATGTCTTGCTTGATCTCCTTGAAACCCGACTCGATTTTCCACCTGGCCCCATAATACTCGATAATTTGCTCAACCGACAGCTTCAAGTCCGTGGAGAAGATTGCGATCCACTGTGTTTTTCGAAAGACCCAGACAACCCGGACAGGGCACTTGAGTGTTTTGAGCATAACGATTTGGGAGTATGCGTTGACTTCACGGTATTTTCCGTACAGGAAGACGTGATAGGTTGAAGCGTACGCCATGAATGCCGCCGCCATTTCAGCGCACGAACCCAACCTGCTGCCATATTTTTTGGG
>ADZZ01000200.1 GCA_000179315.1 delta proteobacterium NaphS2 | reverse complement strand
CCGACGGCACCTCAAAGACATGGCCTGCAGAGAAGTCCTGCTCACATTGAATCGCAAAGGGCTTATCTCCCTGCCCCCAAGAATCCATAGCGCAAACAACGAGAAACGAAATCTCTCCATACCAATTGTGCAAACCGATATAATCCCTTTACACGGAAAGCCCTCAAATTTTCCTCCCGTTCAACTCAAGCCAGTCCGAAATACCTCTCTTGAGCCACTTTATAACAGCTTGATTCAGGAACACCATTACCTTGGCTATCGGCAAATTGTCGGCAATCATCTCAAATACATGGCCTTCATTGATGGCCAACCTGTCGCATGTTTGGGATGGGGCTCCGCTGCATGGTCAGTCAAGTCCCGAGAATCTTTCATTCGATGGGATAAACCGACCAAGGAAAAAAACCTCCATATGGTGGTCAATAACACGCGATTTCTCATTCTCCCCTGGATTAACATAAAATTTCTAGCTTCAAAAATCCTGGCGCTCAATGCCAAAAGAATCTCGAATGACTGGTTCCAAATTTATAATCATCACATTTATTTACTCGAAACATTCGTGGAACAGAACCGTTTTCAAGGCACGTGCTACAAAGCCGCCAACTGGATCCGGGTGGGCCAGACCAAAGGGACTTCCAAACGAGGGCATGACCATTTGTTCCACGGAAAAATTAAAGACGTTTATTTGTATCCGTTGCGGAAAGACTTCAGGAAGAAACTGACGGGTTAGCCCGGGTGGAAGTTGGCGGTTCCACCCGGACCATGAGGTAAATGGTGAACCATCTCGGAAAATTCACCATCCATAATGTTACCCAGAAGCTCAATGAAATCAACTCTAAAATTTCATTGTCTCACCAAAGGCTTTTTCCGAATTTAAACCTCCTGTCACATTACGCGTTCAAAAAAGGTTGAACTCTTTGCCTGCAAGCTGGCTTTCTCAGATGGTGATGTACCGATGGAACAAAAAAACTAAAGTTTCACCGTTTTTGAACCTTTTCCAATTTTTCCAGCCAGTTCCGCGCATTTTTTTTATTATGCGCAGAGAATTTTGGCACGAAAAATGAAAATTTTTTCAATTTTTATGCCAATAAATTCAACTAGTTATTTAACTTTTTACCCTTGAAATTCGCTCCATCTCGTGATAGGATTCGATAACAACTTATTGATATTCCATCGGAAAGGAGCTTGGCAACATGTTTATTCTAAACGATATCTTAAAGCCTCTACAAAATGCTTTTTCTTCCACCAATCTCGGCAGGGAACGAGCACACTGGTTCTCTTATGCCATCCTGGCTTTCATCATCCCTTTCACTTCATCTATCTCTTCAAACGTGTTGCGTTGCCTCAATACCTTGTTTGGGCTGGTTTCGCTAMCTAAAC
>ADZZ01000201.1 GCA_000179315.1 delta proteobacterium NaphS2 | reverse complement strand
TGAAGAAGGGGGATCATCCTTTCCTGTTCAGAAAAGTGGAAGAGGCACAAGAAAATGGCGAAGCTGTTCAATTTGAATTGGAAAAGGTTCAAAAACGGTGAAACTTTAGTTTTTCAGCAATCTCTACTGGAAAATCAGACTGGCTGGGTGGGGGATTTTGAGGTGGCCACAAGTGGGGGATTTTGGGTGGCCATCAGGGCACATAAGGGAGGCGGAAAAATACAATCTTCATTACATTCTGGGTGTGAAGAAGGGGGATCATCCTTTCCTGTTCAGAAAAGTGGAAGAGGCGCAAGAAAATGGCGAAGCTGTTCAATTTGAATTGGTCGATAATGATAATCCGCAAAAAACGCATCGTTTCCTTTTCGTTAACCACCTCCCCCTGAATGAATCAAATCAGGATTTGCTGATCAATTTCCTGGAATACTGGGAAATCACGTCAGAAAAGACGCAACATTTCAGCTGGGTTACTGATTTTACCATAACAAAGGGAAACTCTTATGAACTTATGCGAGGCGGTCGTGCACGCTGGAAAATAGAAAATGAGACGTTCAATACCCTCAAGAATCAAGGCTATCATTTCGGTCATAACTATGGGTCGAAACGTCAACCGAAAATTGACCCCTTGCGTCAACCGAAAATTGACCCCTCTATGATTTAATAGTTTTGCATTTATCCATATTCTGGTACGCTGTTTTCACCTGCTCGGAGGATAGGGCAACTGCTGGGAAGCAACCCGAGCGCCGAAGCAGGTGACGTAGGCATGGGGCCGTACTCGATAGTACGGCCCTTTCCTCATGTCTATAATGCGTTAAATCCCGGGGGTTTGGGGGCTGGTCCCCATTTAAATCAGTCAAACATTCCTTCAAGTCGCCAAATATTTTTGAATTAAGCTATTTATATGGTTTACAGCAACGATTCGCGGAGTTGGGTTAAGTTATTTGCTTCAACAACTCCAGTGCTTTCTCCTGACTTTTCCCAATTTCAGACCGCGATACGTCACCAATTAGAATCGGATAAGTATAT
>ADZZ01000202.1 GCA_000179315.1 delta proteobacterium NaphS2 | reverse complement strand
CTTATGAACTTATGCGAGGCGGTCGTGCACGCTGGAAAATAGAAAATGAGACGTTCAATACCCTCAAGAATCAAGGCTATCATTTCGGTCATAACTATGGGCTCGGAAAGAAAAATCTGAGTGTAGTTTTTGTGATGCTCATGATGTTGGCCTTTTTGGTTGACCAAACACAGCAGCTCTGTTGTCCCCTGTTTCGAGCTACATGGCATAAGATGGGTAGCAAACGAGAACTTTGGGATCGTATGCGATCCTTGTTTAGAGATTTTGCGTTCAAATCGATGAGGATGCTTTACGAAGCCCTTTTTTACGGGATGAAATTCCAACCGCCGATAATTTTATATGATGACGATTGAATGCAAGATGCACTATACCAATGAAAAAAAGCGTCAATTCCAGAAAAATTGGTATTTGCCGGTAAGGGACATCTGTGCGGTAAATCATATGGGATTGGTTTTAGGTCTTTTTTTTGCCCCTTGTTTCATCAAAAATTGACCGGCCAAACGAGGAATTTCAGCTAATTCTCAGCAAGGCTCTTTGACAGCGGTATCTATTTTGTAGAAATGTTAAGAAATAGACTCAGTAGCGACGCGGTCGGGAATTGCTGGTGCGGGTTTTTAATCGTCTCAAACAGGAGCATGCTTTTCAAGGATCTGAGACAACTGTCCGGCGATATGTTCGCGAGGCAAAATTGAGATTGGGCGTTAGTGGTCGTGAGGTATTTATACCATCAGATCCACAGACCGGCGTCGAAGCCGAGGTGGACTGGGGAAACTGCATTGCCATTTTAGGGGGTGTCGAAACACGGCTGAAACTCTTTTGCATGCGATCCAAATTTTCCGGAAAGCATTTGGTTCGGTGTTATCCCTGCGAGCGGCAACAGGCCTTTTTTGACGGTCATATAAAAGGGTTCTCATTTTTTGGCGGTGTTTTTCCTGTCCTAATCTATGACAACCTAACGAATAAGGTTAGATTGTGAGAGCGGAGCGAACCACAATCTGAACCGTTTGTTGGACAAGCCCGGTTACTATATATAGAAAACAGCTTTTTTGAAAGAGGCAGCTTGATCAGGACAGAAGTGAGACAGGGATTTTCTGCTTCTGCCCATATGCTCTTTGAAATAGATTTGCCTGAAGAACAAGGCTTTCAGAAGCGGAATATGCAGTTTTTTTGCGCATAGGTGTCCATTACCGGGGAAACCGGGCTTTTTCATAAACCGGTGATGTTGGCTCTGGGTTACATAACGATTTCTCCGTGTTCGCTCATGTAAGGCAGGTGGACCTGCTTCGCCGGCGGTTTTGCTATTTTTGTCAGGACAATTTTCATGGCCGCTCCGCATACCGGGCAGGTAATTGTTGGCCGTTCTTTCAATTTCTTGGCAAACATATTGAGCGGATTAACCCGGAGCACCATCTGCAAAAAACAGATGAGCTTTTTGCTGCATGGATGGAGAAAACCGTAACACCTGGCCCTTCGAAAGCCCTTGGGCAGCACATGGAGCATGAGCAGATAGAGGAAATATTCCCCGGTGACGGTCCTGCTTCTGTATTGCCCGGTTTTGGCATGGAGATACCTGAAGGTGACCATGCCGTTTTCGCATTGCAGAATATCCTGTTCCCGGATGACGCCCCGGTAGAGATATCTGCCAAGATAAATGATTGCCTTGTCGCCGTTGCCGACGTCTTTGCAGTCAACGACCCACTGTTTCGGGCAATCTTCTGGCACGCTCAGCCCGTGGTCAACAATGGCCTGGAGGATCTTTGCTCTGAAGACTTGCGCCAGAGCCTTGTGGCTGAAAAGATACCCGGAAGATTTGACCCGCCATAATGCTGTTTTTGTATTGATGCTTGCCCCCGGCATGACAACATGAATGTGGGGATGATAGTCGAGTGCTCTTGAATGGGTATGGAGTATGGTGGTAAAGCCGGCTGCTCCACCGAGTTTTTTGTCTTYTTGGGTAAATGTTTTCAGGAGATCCTGGACGCAGGCAAACATGAGGGAATAGATTGTTGCCTGATTTTTCCAGGCAAGATCCCTGAGCTGTTTGGGGAGGGTGAAGGTGATCAGATAGTATTGAGCCGGTAAGCGCTTGCTCAACTGATTCTCGATCCACTGCCGGTTTTCATGGTTCTGGCAATGGGGACAGTTCCTGTGGCCACAGGAATGTGGAATATAGACCTGTTTTCCGCAGTTGTGATCCGTACATTTCGCCAGCATGTGCGGGCCATATTCTTGTCTGCATTGTGCCATGGTCTGCAGAGCCTTTGTATGGCTTGGCAGGACGGAATTCTCGTATCGGTCCAAAAAGCGGTCCCTGAATTCATTGATAATCGAGGAGAGCAGAATCATTTGACCCCTCCCCATGTTATATCAAAGGTGTTGGCCAGCGTATTGACGGCCTGGCTGGCATTGTTTCCGGTATTGGAAGTCAGATGGGTGTATCTGGTGGTGGTCAGGACACTGACATGGCCCAGGATCTGTTGTAATTCAATGAGATCAACGCCTGCTTCCAGCATATGCGTTGCATAGCTGTGCCGCAGGGAATGGCATGAAATTTTTTTTTATGCCGAGTTGTCTGACAACGGCTTTCATGTATGAACTCGCATATTGACGGAGTCGATATCACCGACAGTCAGCCTGATTCCTTCGCCAAGGCGCAGCCCCATGCTGTAGGTGGTAAAGAAAAAGACTTTGTAGCTCAACTTGTTGGTTTCGGCGAACAGCCGGTTGAGCTGCTCAATGGATAGAATATCCGGGATCCTGGATGTTCTTGGCGGTTTGATTAAGGGGATGTCTTCCCAGGTTTTGTCCAGTACCCTGGCGTAAAAGAACTTCAGACCATACAGATCGAGCTTGACCGTACTCCAGGAATGGCATTCCAGAAGCTCATTAAAATAGTCAAGCAACTGGTCGGATGTAAGATTGACGATCCTGCAATCGAAATAGTTTCCGATTCGCCTGATCGCCCTTGAGTACGCCTCAATGGTTTTTGGCCGTAATCCATTGAGTTTCAGGTATTTCTGGTGCTTCCGGTAATACTTGATTCCTATGGCCGAAAATAACGGTTGCTAAATGAATACCCCATATTATTCGAATGGTTACGCTTTTCTCGCAGATTCTGATCAAGTATGCGCATCTGCCATGCACTCAGTTTTACCTGATTTTCACATAACATACCAACCATATTATGGAAAAATTGTTGACTTGCGCCTACCGGCATGGCAAAGCATGCGCAAAATGATTGTTTATTGCACATACTTTGCCATGGGGTGGATATGGATGCGGAAAAGGCCATCAAGGAATTTCAAAAACGAAAAGTGGTCACAATCGAAGAGATTGCGGATCTCCTCGATTCTTCCGTGACCACCGCCAGAAGACAACTGAAAAAATGGCGGACTTACACGAGCTTTAATATGAATGGGCGTTATTACAGTCTTCCGGGAATTCCGCGATTTGATGAACACGGCATATGGAAATACCGGGAGATCCTTTTTTCACAATACGGAAACCTTATGCAGACAATTTCTCAGCTTATCGAGAGATCTGAAACGGGATTGAATGCCAGACAGATTGCCCAACTGGTTGAAATTGTCCCTAACAGTTCCGTTTTTTCCCGGCTGCAGCATGCTCCGGGAATCCGACGAGAAAAGCATCAAGGACGTTTTGTATACTTCTCCGAGGAAAAATATCAGGAGCAAAAATCGGGATTGTCCAGACCGCATCATGTAAGATTTCCGACAGATTCGGAAAGCGTGATGATTCTTGTTCAACTTGTCAAATACCCTCATAGCAGCATCGAGGA
>ADZZ01000203.1 GCA_000179315.1 delta proteobacterium NaphS2 | reverse complement strand
GACTCTCCAGCAATTATTGAGTGAACGAACGACCTGTTATCTTTGCCTTGTCTCGCAGATGCACGCGGGAAATGTTTGCAGCAGGCCATGAACTGTTTTCAATCTACCGTAAAATTCCAAATGCGGACGGTCGAACGGAAAACCATATCCCTGTGAAGGCGATTCAAAAATCCAGTGTATGAGCGCATAGGTTGTCAAAGGCGGAATAGCTTCAAGTRAAGATGGCTGTCTCTCAGCCTTTTTTAAGACGGCCTTAAAATCAAAGATCGCTTCGGAATCCAAATCAATCTTTTTCTCCAGATATCTGGCCTTCTGTCTCAGCGATGTTCTCACATTATGCTTTCTCAGACAGGCGATAATAAGCTGGTAATCATCCAGAAGCAAATCTTTGCCCACGTCTCGCAAAAAGTGAAAATGGCAAATATAGTCGGGAAGACCTGGAAAGACTTCCTCAACCGCACGCAGTATTCCGATACCCATATCATGTACCAATGCAACAGGATCGCCGTAATGATTCCTGATGCGGCGGAAAAATGGAATGAGCAGCTCCTTTTTCTCAGAAGGAATTTTGATGTTATCCAGGATCCATTCCGATACTCCGTCCATGCCGCAGAACAGGTGGGGGCTGTCACCCTCGCATGTTCCGTCGACATGAAGAATATAGCCACCCCGTTTAGCCATTGACTGGACCAGTTTTTCTCTACTTTCCCCATGTGCCAAAGCTAGATAAACAACAAATTTTCTACCCAAATACCCGATTTCCCGTTCCGAAATGAAAATATTTCTGGTATTCAGCGCTTCCCGGATTTCTCGCTCATTACGGCAGTGGACAAAAAGTTCATTGCCAATGTATTCGATGATGTCAAAGCCGTAAGTGCATTTATCGGGGGCGAGAGACCGTAACTGACGTGAACTGAAGATCTTTTGATCCTTCGGACACTCCAATATGGTTTCCCGGGCTTCAAATGCTCCGATATCCATG
>ADZZ01000204.1 GCA_000179315.1 delta proteobacterium NaphS2 | reverse complement strand
CACGATTCCCACATGGTGGTTGTCGATGCGGGGTTGATGTTCCCGGATGACTACATGCCCGGGGTTGACCTTGTCATACCCGATTTCACTTTTTTAAGGGAAAACCGGGAAAAGCTGAAAGGGGTTATTCTCACCCACGGCCACGAAGACCATATCGGCGCCATGCCTTTTCTACTGAAAGAGTTTCCGGTGCGTGTTTTCGGCACAGGATTTACACTGGATCTCTTAAGGGAAAAACTGAAAGAACACATCCTGCCCCAGGATGCCGATTTAAGGACGGTAATTCCCGGTGAAATACACGAAATAGGTCCATTCAAGGTGGAATTCATTCGTGTCAATCACAGCATCGTGGACGGAGCGGGTCTGGCCCTTGAAACCCCCGATGGGACCATCCTTCATTCGGGCGATTTTCGCATAGATCCCACCCCTGTGGATGAGCAGCTCACGGATCTTATCCGTTTTGCCCATTATGGGGAAAAGGGTGTACTGGCCTTTCTTTCCGATTCCACCAACGCGGAAAAGGAGGGCTGCACCCTAAGTGAAAGGGACGTCAAAAAGACGCTCAGGGATTATTTTCTGTCATCCCCCGGCAGACTGATCGTTGCCAGTTTTGCATCAAATATCACCAGAATTCAGGAAGTCATTTCCCTGGCGGAAGAGTTTGGTCGAAAAGTCGTTTTCAATGGAAAAAGCATGATCACAAATGTGGGGATTGCCAAGAAACGCGGGTTCATCCATTATCCCGAAGATCTCGAAATTGCGGAAAAAAGGATGAACGCGCTTCCCGACCGTCAAGTGGTGGTGATTACCACCGGCAGCCAGGGGGAACCCATGAGTGCGCTCAGCCGCATGGCCAGAGAACAGCACAAAGGCATCAAAATACATAAAGGTGACACCATCATCCTTTCGTCCAAGTTCATTCCGGGCAACGAAAAAGCGATCACATCCGTGATCAACAAATTATACGGCCTGGGAGCGGAAGTAATCTATGAAAGCGTTTCCGACATTCATACCTCAGGACATGCAAGGAAAGCAGAATTAAAAACCCTGTTGAGCCTCGTTAGGCCCCGGAATTTCATCCCCATCCACGGTGAATATCGTCACCTGGTCAAACACGCCAAGATCGCTTTCGACATGGGGATGGACGAAAAACATGTGCTCGTTGCACGGGATGGGGATGTGATTCGTTTTAGTGAGGGCACTGGAGAGATAGCAGGCACCATACCCACGGGGCGAACGTTTGTTGACGGAAAAGGGGTCGGCGACATTGAAGAAACCGTGCTCAGAGATCGGCAAAAGCTGAAACGTCACGGCATGGTGGTGGTCCTAATGGTCCTGGATGATCAGACCGGCAAAATTTTGTACGGTCCGGAAATGATTTCCCGCGGGTTCGTATTTGAAGACCAGGGCCAGTTTATCCTTGAGGATGCCCAATGTATCGTGTTAGAGGTGGTCGATGAAATAGAAACCCTTTTGCCCGTGGATTGCAAAGGTCTGGAAGCGGAAATTCGCAAAAGGCTAAAACGGTTTTTCTATAACGTCATAGAGAGAAACCCCCTCATCATTCCGACCATTATCACCGTATGAACGTATAAAGACATAAAGAGATGAAAAAAAAGAAATCGTCACCCCCCAAATCCCAAAAGAAGCAGGCCCGGACCAACTCGGTGCCCCCTGAAAAAGAAGGGCATCCGCTGAAAAAGGAAATCAGGGGGATCGTTTTTCTGCTGTTGGCGGTTGTTATCGGCGGCAGTCTTTTATCCTATTCTCATTCCGATAAGCTTTTCTGGAATGTTGCAGGCCATTTGGGCAAAGCGCACAACCTGTTTGGAACGGTCGGTGCGCATTTGTCCGGCGGGCTGTTCGACCTGCTGGGAATCGGCGCTTTCTGGGTACCGCTGATCTTTTTTGTATTGGCCTTCATCACTTTCAAGGGCCGGTCCCTTCCATCACCGGTCAAAGGGATGATGACCGTGTTGATCATGCTGACCTCATTTTCCGCCCTGTTGAGTCTTCGATTCGAAGAAGGTCTTTACTACCGGGGAACTTTCATGGCGGCAGGCGGACTCGTCGGCCTTCATTTAGCGGGATTGTCCATCACCATCCTCAACACCTTCGGCTCCTACGTTTTTCTGGCAGCCATATTCGCCATATCGCTGCTGACGGTAACCCGCCTCTCTTTTGGTTGGATTTTTTCACGAATCGGATTGTGGATATTGGGCATTTTAAAGAAAATCAGGGAGATCCTCACAAAAAGAAAGGAGCGAAAAAAGAGGGCCCAGAAAACGCTGGAGGCGCGGGGCAAAATCAAAAAAAAACCCAAAGTGAACATCGTTGAGACAGCCATAAAAGCCCCCCCTCCCCCACCTCGGCAGGAAAAATTTTCATTCATGCAAAAACCGGGAGATTTTCAACTCCCGACCCTGGATCTCCTGAACACGCCTCCGAAAGATAAGAACGTCACCTTTCAACGGGATGCACTGGAGATGAATGCGAGGCGTCTGGAAAAAAAGCTAGAGGACTTCGGTGTTGAAGGGGAAGTGGTGGAAATTCTGCCCGGCCCGGTCATCACCATGTACGAATACAAGCCCGCGCCCGGTGTCAAAATCAGCAAGGTGGCGGGACTTTCCGATGATCTGGCACTTACCCTGAGAGCGCAAAGCATCCGTATCGTGGCGCCCATACCGGGCAAAGCGGCCATCGGCATTGAGATCCCCAACAACCAGCGGGAAATCGTCTATTTACAGGAAATGCTTTCCAGTTCCGCTTATACCGACACCAAAAGCAAGCTTCCCATTGCCCTGGGAAAGGACATTACCGGTTCCGCCGTGGTGGCTGATCTGGCAAAAATGCCGCATCTTCTGGTGGCCGGGGCCACCGGAACCGGTAAAAGCGTCTCACTCAATGCCATGATTCAAAGCCTGCTCTATACGGTCACTCCGGAAACGGTGCGCTTTCTGATGGTGGATCCCAAACGCATTGAGCTATCCGTTTACCAGGACATTCCCCATCTGCTGCATCCGGTGGTGACCCAGCCCAAGGACGCCAACAAAGCCCTTAAGTGGGCCGTTAGCGAGATGGAGCGGCGATACATGCTGTTGTCGGACCGGGGCGTCAGGAATATTGACTCCTACAACCGAAAAATCGTGAAAGAGGAGAAACAGAAGGATTCGACGGAAGAGAACGGGCAGGACCGGGGGATTGATCGGCATCTTCCCTATATTATCATTGTCATAGATGAACTGGCGGATCTCATGATGGTCAGCTCAAAAGAAGTGGAGGAATCCATTACCCGGCTGGCCCAGATGGCCCGCGCCGCCGGCATTCACCTGATCATTGCCACCCAGCGCCCTTCCGTCAATGTGCTCACCGGCATTATCAAGGCCAACTTCCCGACCCGCCTCTCATTCCAGGTATCCAGCAAGGTGGACTCCCGAACCATCCTGGACACCAATGGCGCGGAACATCTTCTGGGCGATGGCGATATGTTGTTTATGCCGCCTGGTGTGGGCCGCATCATGCGTATTCATGGCGCTTACATCTCCGATGAAGAAGTGAAAAGGGTGGCTGATTTCTTGAGAAGCCAGAAAAAACCGGACTATGATGACACGATTCTTTCCCACATGGAAGAAGATGACCCCGAGATTGGCGAACCCCTTGACCTGGACGAAAAATTCGATCAAGCCGTGGAAGTGGTCTGTCAAACCGGGCAGGCTTCCATCTCCATGTTGCAGCGCAGATTACGGGTCGGGTACAACCGCGCCGCAAGAATGATTGAAGCCATGGAAGCAGAAGGAATCGTGGGACCGTCGGACGGGGTCCGCCCGCGGGATGTATACGGCAGGAAAGGAGGATAACATGTTAAAAATACTCTTTATGGCGCCATTGTTGATGCTGCTGGTCAACACGGCAACCTTTGCAGAAGATTCCCTTTCGACGATACTTCAGGGGATCAAGAATCGTTATGGTACAACCTCCGGCCTTTCGGTACCCTACACCCGTGAGGTGATTACCCGTTCCATGAGCATGCTGGGCAATCAAGCTAAAGGAGATCCGGCGTCGGGGATTATTTACTTCAAGCCACCCCAATTCCTGAGGCTGGACCAGGAGAAACCGGTCGTTGAAAGGATTATCGCCAATGACAGTATTCTCTGGTGGTACATCCCACAAAAAAAAGAAGCACACCAGTATAGGACGAAAGATTTCGGCAGGGAACTCAGACTGCTCAGTGATATCTTTCGTGGCCTGGCGGACGTAAAAGACAGTTTCAAGGTGGCCTTACAGGAAAAAGATGAAAAAGGGAATGATGAAATTGTACTGGTTCCGGACCCGCCATGGCAGGAAATTGACCGCATTGCCTTGACCGTAAGCCCTGAACACGAAATTAGAAGCGTTCGTATTTTCAACACATTGGGCAGCGTTACCCGATTCAATCTAGGCCAATTCACGCTTGGGAAAAACTTTGAAAAAGGATTTTTTGATTTTGCAGCACCTCCCGGCGTCAACCTCATTTTAGAATCCTCTTGATTTTTTGACGAAAGGATAGGACCAATGAACACAACCATTCAAGTAACCTTTGCCGGTGGGAAAAGAATAGAAGCCCGTGTGGGAGACAAAACCGTCAGTACCGATCTGCCGCCGGAAATGGGCGGAAACGGAACGGCGCCAGAGCCCTTCACCCTCTTTATGACCTCCATCGCAGCCTGTGCAGGCCTCTATGCCCTCAATTTCTGTGAAGCGAGGGAAATACCCATCGAAGGCATGGGGTTGAAAATGGACTATGGATTCGATCCCGAAACCAAACGGTGCGACACTCTCACCATTGATCTGAAGCTTCCCACCGGTTTTCCCCCGAAATACAAGAAAGCCGTTTTAAAAGCCATGGACCTTTGCGCCGTCAAACGTCACATGCTGAATCCGCCCGAATTCATCATCAATGCCACGTAGCAAAGCCGGTGCCCCTTGCGTCATGAAGCCTCCCATGAAGATCTGTTAAACTGGTACGACAAGCACCAGCGCTCTATGCCGTGGCGAACCACGGACGACCCTTTTGCTATCTGGGTGAGCGAGGTCATGCTCCAGCAAACGCAGGTCAGGACGGTGATCCCTTATTACAGACGTTTTCTGAAAGCCTTTCCGAATCCTTTGGTGCTGGCGCAAGCCACCCAGCAGGAGGTGTTGAAGCTCTGGGAGGGCCTGGGATACTATGCGCGGGCCCGCAATCTGCACCGGGCCGCACAGAAAATTGCAGCTCAATACGGCGGAACCGTGCCCGGGCGTTACGAAGTCCTCAAAACACTGCCCGGTATCGGGGATTACATTGCCGCGGCGGTAGCCAGCATCGCTTTCGGGGAACCCTGCGCCGTGGTGGATGGCAATGTCAAAAGGGTCCTGGCCCGATTTCAATTGATCGATACGCCTGTCAACGAACCCAAGGCCATGAAACGCTTTAAGGAACGCGCAGAGGCATTTCTGGACAGATCCAATCCCGGCCGCTTCAACCAGGCCATGATGGAGCTGGGGGCCCTTGTCTGCACCCCCTCCCATCCGAAATGCCCGGATTGTCCACTAAACCCGACATGCCGTGCGGTTAAGGAAAAGGCCGTTCATGAATATCCAAAAAGAATCAAAAAAGCCCGGATACCGGAATATCACGTTGCGGCGGGCATCGTTTGGAAAGACAAAAAAGTCCTCATCACACGGCGAAAGCCGGAGGGTCTGCTGGGGGGGTTATGGGAATTTCCCGGCGGAAAGATCCTGAAGGGGGAAGCGCCCTCCGAAGCCTGTGTTCGAGAGATAAAGGAAGAGGTGAACCTCATCGTTTCGGCCAAGGAGCGAATTGCCCGCGTCCGCCACGCCTATACCCATTTCAAAATCGTGTTGGACGTGTTTCGCTGTGCCTATGTGAGCGGCCGGGTGAAGTTAAAAGGTCCCGTGGATTTTCGCTGGATTCGGCTTCATGAAACTGAGAAATTCCCCTTTCCGGGCGCCAATCGAAAATTTTTTCCATTAATAAAAATCCCGGCGGAAGGCGTGTGAAACCACGAGGAATGGACCAGATGAACTTTGAACAGGAGAAAAAGGGGGACGTGATCTTCATAACCCTACCTGGCGAGACCTTTGAAGCCGCCATGGTGGAAACCTTTAACCGCACCATTGCGCCCGTCATAGAGGAAAACGCCTTTGTGGTATTCGACCTTTCCAATATCAGGTTTTTGGACAGCATGGGCTGCGGAACGCTGGTCGCCTGCCAAAAGAAAATAAATGAAAAAGGTGGCAAAATGGGCCTTTGCTGCGCTCAGAAACAAGTGAAAGCCGTTTTCCAATTAATAGGATTTTCACAACTCTTTGATGTATTTGACACCCGGAAGGAAGCGCTGACAGGTTACAGCTAGATGCAAAGCAGAAGGACCCTAATTTTGTGTTTCGTCCGACATAAATATCGTCTTGCCCTCTCCCAGATAATCTGCGACGGCCAAAACCGTGTTCACATAAATCGTGCTGTGATTGTAATTGTAGATGGCCCTGCGCTGTTTTCTCCGGCTCCGCATGCTTCCCCGCCAGCCGTTCGACATGAGATAATTGCCCATGCTGAAAAGGGCATCGTCCAGGACAAAGAGATCGACCACGCCGTCGCCGTTTCCATCCGCGCCGTGACGAAGGGCCTGTGAGGGCATGAACTGGGCAATACCGATAGCGCCGTATAAGGATCCGGGGATAGTGAGAGGGTCCCGCCCTGACTGAAGCGCATACGTGAGCAGCGCCTTGCACTCACCATAGGCCCATCGGGACTTCTGTCGGATCCTGCGTTTGAGCCACCGCCTTTTTGTTTTGGTAAGGTGTTCATCCTTAAATGCCTCTTTCACGCATTTGAAATCATCACAACGGGCCATACTGGCCAGGGTTTGAAAAGCGCTTTCCTCGCCGAGATAAGTCCCCAGGCGGGTTTCAACGGTGAGAATCCCCACGGCGATTTCCGAAGGCACACCATAATACCGCTCCAACCGGAGCAAAATCTTTTGATTGGCTGCCATAAAGTTTCTGGCTTCCAACAGACGCTCTTCGGTCATGATGGTGCGGTAAACCAGTGGCCTCGGTTTGGGGAGCGGAATTTCGATATTTGCGGGAGCGCGGTTCCTTTCCTTTAGGGCCATGGCCAGCAATTGTTCGGAGAATCTACCATCAACGGTCAGTCCATGGGCGGCCTGGAACCAGCGAATCGCTTTTCTTGTTTTGGTACCGGTCTTGCCGTCGGCGCTGCCGGGCTTGTACCCCAGTTTGGCCAAACGCCGCTGAAGCTCCCGAACGGACGGATCCCCGAATTTGCTTTTATAAAGGGTCTTCATCTTTACGGCCATGACGGAGGGATTAAACTGCATTTGGGGTCGATTAAAGAGGGTTTGCAGCCATTCCTTCGAAAAACCGTCCGCGGCCAGCCGATCCGTCAGCGGATCCCACTCCTGAGCGACAGCCGCAGCCGGCAAACACAACATCAAAAAAACACAAAAAAGTTGAACAGTTCCGAATTGTTGTTTCAGCAGATCACCGACGGATCCCGCCGTCCGGGTCGCTATGTCGCGTTCCTTTCCAAACATAATCATCCCCCGTATGGCGCATGGGCCCCCAACTGACCGCAAGCCGCCATCAACTCCCTGCCACGCGGAATCCGCTTTTGCACGTTGACGCCCAGCTCTATAAGCTTCTCCCGAAACAAGTCTGTGTCTCCTTGCCTCGGCGGTTGGAACAAGGAATCCTTGATGGAATTGTAGGGAATCAAGTTGACCCTGGCCCGCAGCGGTTTTAACCACTCCGCCAGTTGTTGTACATGCTCGCCTTGGTCGTTCACATGGGAAATAAGCACATAGGCCACATTCAGCACTTTTCCTTTTTTTAGCGGATAAGCCATCAGCGTTTTTTGTAAAAGGGCCAGCGAACCCTTATCATGGAGCGGCATCAACCGCTGGCGCAGTTGGTCATTGGGCGCATTCAGGGAAACCGTAAGGTTCAGACTGGGCATATTTAACGCCGCCAGTTTCCGAATACCGTCGATGCGACCCGCTGTGGAGAGCGTAATCCGTCGCTGGGCAATATCCAGTCCCCGTTGGTCGCTCATCACCCGAACGGCCTGAATCACGTTTTCAAAGTTGTCAAACGGTTCCCCCATGCCCATAAACACCACATTACGGATGGACCGACCGAACTCATGCCGGGCTTGATAAACCTGACCCACCATCTCTTCCACGCTGAGGCTGCGCGCCAAACCCAATTTCCCGGTTTCGCAAAAACGGCACCCCATCCGGCAACCGACCTGGCTGGAAATGCAGACGGTCTGGTGCGTTCTCAAGGGCAGAATCACGGACTCCACCCGATGGCCATCCACCAGCTCCGTGACGAACTTAATCAATCCATCCTCATGGATTTCATCTTTCACCCGGCCCGGCTCGAAGCACCAATCCTGTCTGAGCCGGTCCCGCAAACCCTGCGAATTCCGGATCGCTTCCGCTCGCCAGGCATCGGGCTTGAGATCTTTATAGAACTCACGATAGAGGGTCTGTGCCAGGAATGACCCCTTTCCATACCGGTCCGAAACAGCCGCCAACAGATTTTCATAGGTCAATTCCAGCAATCGCAGCATAGATTTCAGGTTTACCCTGGATTAATTATTATTGCTTACCATCACCTTGGGCCTCAACAACATGTGTGCATACAGTCGGCACTCATTGCCTCGCTCACTCCTCATAATCGTAGTGGAAATGATTGCATGTTACCCGTCCCACGTTATCAAAGGCGATCCCTTCTTTTGTCAACAATGCCTGTTTCATTTCAAACCCGCCCTGGTAGCCGCCAAGATGACGGTCGGATCGAATGGCGCGGTGACAAGGCACAATGAGAGGGAAAGGATTGTTTGCCAACGCATTGCCCACGGCCCGTGCTCCGCCTGGGTTTCCCAAATAGATGGCAATGATCTTATATGTGCTGACGCTGCCTCGCGGAATTCCATGCTCGGCGCGCAGTACACGTTGCTGAAACTCACCACACAAGCTCAGGTCGGCTATGTCAAGGGAAAACTCCACGGAATCGCCTTGGAGCAGCCGCCTGATTCCGGAGGATACAGCATCAATCTCGGCACAAGAACCTGTTCGCAGGCCCGGGTATCGTCCGGAGACCTGACTCCCCGCAGAGCACCCGGGCTTCGAAAGGAAGACCCGGACAATCTTCGGCCCCCAACCGCTTGTGGTCCAGATGATGCCCACATCGCCGAAAGGGGTTGATTTGACGATCTTCTTGTTCATGGCTTATTCATTCATTTTCCGGGCGGTAATATTTGACGCTCCTGCCATAACCGGTCATCTGCAAAAGCGATAGAAGAATTAAAGGCAGATAAAGGTTTTCTATGGTTCCAACTGTTCCGATTGTTTCACCAGCTGCCGCACCTCGTCAGCGCGCAAAGGCCGCACCAGCCGTGCCACTTCCTTGCCGTCATGCAACAGGATCAACGTCGGCCAAAGCTTAACCCGGAACGCACGGCCCAGCGGCTTGCCTTTTCCGTCATATACTTTGATATAGCGCAGCTCTGAATGCTCGGCGAGAACTTCCCGTATTGCGGGCTGTACCGCCTGACAGTGTCCGCACCAAGGGGCGCCAAATTCAAGGAGAACATCTCCGACCCATTCACTAATCTGATCGAGTGTCGGTGCGTCTTCTGTATAATCCGGGTTAAAACCGGTGGGAATGGTCTCCATGCTACTCACTTTCCTAAAAATGGGCCTTTGGAATCAAAAAGCGCAAACATATTTTCTCTCAGCCTAAAAAATCCCTTCAGATTTTTCAGCCAATACACCTTAAAGACCACATTCCGGCTACTGAAAGAAATGACTTGCTGCCTTTTTAAGGAGGCATAAATCATGCGAAAGTTGTCTCGATCCTTAACATCGTATATGAGAGCGGCAAGCCCTTCTGCTAAAACAATTAAATCACCATTTTTTAATTCATCCCGCTGTACCTCGACTGTGTTCTTCAAGAGCCTTCTCATTGGCATGTATCCTCTAAATCTTAATCCTGCTTGTTTGGCAGCTTCATGATAAATCAAGCAGAACAGATGAGAATTGTCCAATGCCCATGATTTCTTAAGATCTTTGCTGAATTCATAAGGTATTCCGACATATCTTTCTGCAATTTTTGATATTTTGCCTTCAAGAATGTTTATTCCGTTTTGAATAGACCCCATTTCAGCCCTATTTCCTGCGTGAGCGATGCAAATGAAAGAGCTTAGGAGAAGTGGCATCAAAAAGGTTTTTGAGGACAATAATATTATGTTTTGAATATTTTTTTTCACTCTAAATCCTTTCCTTTAGCCGTTGCTTGAAAACAAGCGGCTTTAACGCCGGTATTAAGAAGTGAGCACTCTTTTTCAATTTGCCGCTTATTTTGTCGGGTTCAGAAGCGTTCGTGCATGAATCTCCCATCACATGCGTAGGGCGCCGGATTGAGAGGTGGAGTTTAAAGACTAAAGTTTCACCGTTTTTGAACCTTTTCCAATTTTTCCAGCCAGTTCCGCGCATTTTTTTTATTATGCGCAGAGAATTTTGGCACGAAAAATGAAAATTTTTTCAATTTTTATGCCAATAAATTCAACTAGTTATTTAACTTTTTACCCTTGAAATTCGCTCCATCTCGTGATAGGATTCGATAACAACTTATTGATATTCCATCGGAAAGGAGCTTGGCAACATGTTTATTCTAAACGATATCTTAAAGCCTCTACAAAATGCTTTTTCTTCCACCAATCTCGGCAGGGAACGAGCACACTGGTTCTCTTATGCCATCCTGGCTTTCATCATCCCTTTCACTTCATCTATCTCTTCAAACGTGTTGCGTTGCCTCAATACCTTGTTTGGGCTCAACATTAACAAACGTCGATTCTACACCTTTATGGCTTCCAACAAAATACCATGGCATAACCTATGGGCCGCCTTATGGCACCTCATTCCTGACCCCTTGTCCGATGGGCGACTTATGATCGCATTAGATGATTTCATCAATCCAAAGACAGGTCGCAACATCTTCGGATGTTCTCATATCTTCGATCATGCCGCAAAGGACAATCAATCCAAATATCCATGGGCACAGAATGTGGTTCTTATTGGTCTGTTAAAGGTCATCAAAGGACGATGGGCTTGTCTCCCCCTTTCACAGCGATTTTATTTGCCCCAAAAGGCCATAAATGCCAAATCGGACAATATGAGGGTTGCCGGAAAGGTCGTTTCTTTCCAAACCAAACTCCAACAAGCTGTCGAGATGGTAATTCAGGTAGCTCAACACTTTGCCGGCGTTGACATAATAATCGTTTGTGACAGCTGGTTCGGAAATAACGGCCTGTTCAAACCCCTCCGCACTAAACTCGGAAATTTTGTTCATTTGCTTCAAGATTACGTCCA
>ADZZ01000205.1 GCA_000179315.1 delta proteobacterium NaphS2 | reverse complement strand
GATGACGAACTTATCGCCAAAACCGGTGAAAACATCGTCATCAAGCGGTTTTCAAGATTCCAATTGGGGGATTAAGATAACTGTTGGTGGCAAGGACCGGTTAAGAGGAGAAGCGTAAAGATAAGGCGCCTGGATCATGATTCCCTAAGGCGCCTGAATGCCAGGAGAAAGCCAATGAAAGAAGAAATCCTTGCCGAGTTGCGCCAGAAGATGAACAAGGCCGTAGAGGCACTAAAAAAGGACTTCCGTAAAATCAGAACCGGAAGGGCCTCCACGGCATTGCTAGACGGAATCAAAGTCGATTGCTATGATACGCAAATGCCCATTGACCAGGTTGCCACCATCGCTGCTCCTGAAAGCCGTCTCATCACCATCCAGCCATGGGATCAGTCGATCATGGGAAATCTGGAAAAAAGCATCCTGAAATCGGAATTGGGACTCACCCCCATGAATGACGGCAAGATGATCCGCATTTCCATTCCGCCACTGACTGAGGAAAGGCGAAAAGAGCTGGCCAAGCTGGCCAGAAAAATGGCGGAGGACAACAAGATTTCAATCCGGAACTTCAGGCGGGAAGCCAACGATATGTTCAAGGAATTGAAAGCGGAAAAAGAAATCAGCGAAGATGAGCTCTTTAAATCCCAGGATGATGTTCAGAAAATAACAGATGAATTCATTCAAAAAGTGGATGAAACGACCGCTAAAAAGGAACAGGAGATTATTGAATTCTGATACGTGATGCCGATCCTAAGCAAAGAACGTCTGCCGAAACATGTCGCCATAATCATGGATGGAAACGGCCGATGGGCGGAGAAGCACGCTTTTCCGCGTGTCAGAGGTCATCGAAAAGGAGCGGAATCCGTCAGGACAATCGTCACCACAAGCCGTAAGCTGGGCATCGAATATCTTACCCTCTATGCTTTTTCCGAAGAAAACTGGAAAAGACCCCCGCATGAAGTTAACGCACTCATGAAACTCTTGGGCAGTTTCCTGAAACGTGAACTGAAAGAAATGAAAGACAATGGCATTCGCCTGAATGTGATCGGCCGAACCCATAAACTTCCTGCTACCACCCGGGAGGTCCTGCTGGAGACCATTGCGCAAACATCCCATGGCGGAAGAATGGTTTTGACGCTTGCCCTTAGTTACGGCGGCAGGCAGGAAATATTGGATGCGGTTCGCAGCCTGGCGCAAAAGGTCAAAAGCGGCATTCTGGATCCGGAGGACATCACGGAAGATCGATTTTCAGGGAATCTCTACACCAAAGGACTGCCTGACCCGGATCTTCTCATCCGAACCAGCGGCGAATACCGAATCAGCAACTTTCTCCTCTGGCAGATTTCTTACAGTGAAATCTACATCACCACGACTTTGTGGCCTGACTTTGGTGAACCGGAGTTTTTAAACGCGATTTCTGAATATCAGAAAAGAGACAGAAGGTTTGGTGCCGTCGATGCAACATAATTGGAATCTTAAGGGTTGCCCTTAATGGCAACCGGGGGCGAAATGCATCTGAAACGATGGCTGACAGGCATCATTTTTGTGCCGATCCTGATATTCATGATCGGTTTTGGCCCCAGGTGGCTTTTTTACGGACTTCTGTTTGCTGCGGCCCTGGTTGGTCTTTGGGAATTCTACAGAATCACCCTCCCTTCGATTTCCACCGGGATCAAATGGGTCTCCATGGCCATGGTCGCGGCACTTTTCATCGCCGTTTACATGCGGCAGGCAATGCTTGTACCCGGTATTCTGGTGCTTTGGGCGCTTTTACCCATGGCTTGGGAAGTCTTTACCTTCTCCGCTGCGGATCAAGAGAAGGCAACCGCATCAGGTTTTGCAGCACTGGGGCCCGTTTACACAGCCCTTCCCCTGGCATTGCTCATATTTATCGACATGCGCCCTCAGGGACACCTCTGGATTTTCTTTCTTCTGACCGTTGTGTTTGCCTGTGATACCGGTGCATTCTATTTTGGCAGGGCCTTCGGTCGACACAAGCTCCATCAGCGCCTGAGTCCTGGGAAAACCTGGGAAGGTGCTGTCGGTGGGCTCCTATGCAGCCTGTTTGCAGCCATGCTGTTTCTTAAATTTATAAAGTTGCATCCGTTGACTGTTTCACTGTTTCTGATGGTTGCCGCCTTAAGCATCGCCGCCCAGATCGGGGATCTGGCTGAATCCGTTCTAAAACGTCATCAGGGTGTCAAAGATTCAGGGCATATCCTTCCGGGACATGGTGGTATCCTGGACCGCATTGACGGGCTATTATTTGCCATACCGGTCCTTTTCTTCTATCTTAATCTATAATGGTCACGGTTTAAAGGTCTCCGTTTCCGGCAAAACCAGATAAATAAAATCAGTAAAAATGAGCAAATAAAGGTCATAAAATGAAAAACTTAGCTATTCTGGGCTCTACCGGATCCATCGGTGTGAATGTACTCAATGTTGTTTCCGCCCATCCGGAAAAATATCGCGTTCTCGCCCTTTCAGCCGGCAGAAACACGGAACTCCTTAAAGAACAAATCGAGATCTTCAAGCCGAAAGCGGTTGCTCTTTTGAATGAATCTTTGGCCACTGATCTCGGAAAAACCCTGGTGGGTAAAGATCTCCCCGAAATCTTTTTTGGAACCGAAGGTTTTAGCCGTCTGGCAACAATGAGGGAGGTGGATACCGTCGTTTCCGCCATAACCGGTGCCGCGGGCCTCATGCCGACCTATGATGGAATCAGGGCCGGCAAGGAAATCGCTCTTGCCAACAAGGAAACCATGGTCATGGCAGGTCCGCTGGTCCTGGACGAAGCCAAAAAGCAGGGCGTTTCCATTCTGCCCATAGACAGTGAACATAGCGCAATTCAGCAATCCCTGCAAGGTCACTCCAAAGAGGATCTGAAGCGCATCATTTTAACCGCCTCCGGGGGGCCCTTCAGAAATATGACACGCAAGGAAATGGAGGGCGTCACCGCGGCCCAGGCACTGAAACACCCCAACTGGGAAATGGGTCCTAAAATCACCATTGATTCAGCCACAATGATGAACAAGGGGCTTGAAGTTATCGAAGCAAAATGGTTGTTCGATGTCGGCATAGACCAAATTGACGTCCTCATACACCCTCAAAGCATTGTTCATTCCATGGTGGAATACAGGGATGGCTCCATCATCAGCCAGATGGGCATCCCGGACATGATGACTCCCATTGCCTACGCACTGGCCTATCCCCGGCATATCAAAACCGGTCTTCCTTCCCTTGACCTGGTAAAGGCCGGGCCACTGAGCTTTGAAAGACCGGATCTTGAGCGTTTCAAATGCCTGGCCCTGGCCTTGAGGGCTGCCGCCGTGGGCGGGAGTATGCCCACGGTATTGAACGGGGCCAACGAAATCGCCGTGGATGCGTTTTTGAACGAAAAAATCGGATTCTTGGATATTCCCGAGGTGATCGAAAAAACAATGGACGCCCATGAAGTTCAGCCCATTGACCGCATTGCGTCGGTTATGGATGCCGACGGCTGGGCACGGAAAAAAACAATTGAAAATCTTTTGACTTACGCATAACGGATGCACCCATGCACTATTTTATTTACTATGTTCTCCCCTTTCTGGTGGTTCTGGGAGTTCTGATCTTTTTTCATGAATTGGGGCATTTTCTGGTTGCCAAATATTTCGGCATAACGGTCCTGAAGTTTTCACTTGGTTTCGGGCCGAAGCTGATCGGAAAAAAGATTGGTGAAACCGAATATCTCGTTTCCGCAATTCCCTTGGGCGGCTATGTAAAAATGCTCGGCGAAAACGATGACGAAGAAGAGGATCCCATTCCACCTGAAGATGAGGAAAAGTCCTTCAGCCACAAACCCCCTATTCAAAGAATCGCCGTTGTGGGAGCGGGCCCCGTTTTCAATCTTCTATTGGCCCTACTCATCTTCTGCGCTTCTTTCGGCTTCTCCGGCATGCAGGTCCTGACCACCGAAATCGGGCAGGTCCGTGAGGGATCGCCTGCCGATCAAGCCGGGCTAAAGAAAGGCGACCTCATTGTCTCAATAGACAACATGGACACTGATACCTGGCCTCAGCTAAAAGAATTTGTTCAGGAGAATCAGGGAGAACCGATCAAATTAACGCTTTTGAGAAACGGGCAACCTATAACGGTTACCGTCATTCCTGAAATGAGTGTGGTCAAAAACATTTTTGGTGAAGATATCAAAACGCCACTTCTGGGCGTTGTATCTGCCGGGAGTTTTAAAGAGATTAAACTGGGATTTTTGGGAGCGCTGAAGGAAGGCGTGCTTAAAACCTGGGAAATCATAAAACTGACCTGCTTGACGGTTGTCAAACTTTTCCAGGGAATTGTATCCATCAAGACCCTGGGCGGCCCGATTCTCATCGGTCAAATGACCGGCCAACTGGCCGAACAAAGCTGGAGTTACCTTATTCCCTTTACGGCCGTTATCAGTATCAACCTGGGCATTTTAAACCTGTTACCCGTTCCCATACTGGACGGAGGTTTTATTGTTTTTCTGCTGATTGAGCTGATCATCGGCCGCCCCCTCAATGTCAAAAAGCGGGAGTTTGCACAAAAACTGGGTATCGGTCTCCTGATACTGCTCATGATTGTCGTCATTTACAATGATATCTCAAGACTTCTGCAATAGCGGTTCTTAAAGGCGCCATGATCCTCGCACTGAATACCTCCACCCGGCAATCCAGCATTGCACTCCTGAGAATGGACCGTACGGTTGCAGCGGAAAGTCTGATGTTTGAGGGCAAAGGCCATTTCGGTGGTCTCATGCCCGCTGTTGACATGCTGATCACCGATACCGGCCTCAACCATAAAGATATTGCGTGCGTTGCCGTGGCCACCGGGCCCGGCAGTTTTACCGGCCTTCGGGTCGGTCTCTCTCTGGCAAAAGGAATATGCCAGGCCCTTGATGTCCCCCTTATCGGTATATCCAGCCTGAGAGCGCTGGCTTTTCAGCTCCCCTTCACACCGCACCCCATCGCACCAATCCTTTTTTCGAGAAGAGGGGAAGTCTTCACAGCCCTTTTTCTCAGGAGCCCTGAAAATTTCCTTCACCGGAAAGAAAAGGACAGCTGCTGCCGACTGCTCGACCTGCCGAATCTGTTCGGAGGCACCACTGTTTTCATCGGAAACGATTTTTTAAACCATGGGCTACCGCTGAAAAAACTGCTTGGAAACCATTCTCGGATTGCACCGCCCCAATGCTGGCATCTGAGAGCCTCTTCCATCGGCGCCCTGGCCATTGACCGATTTGATACAGATCATTCAGATGATGTCGGCAGCTTGATACCCCGGTATTTTCGTCCTCCGGACATTCGTTCCCAATCCGCATTTTCAGCCCACAAATAATCCGTCTCATCAGCACGTCATATATTGACAAACCCCTTTGAAATCAATATAACAGCAGCGGCATTGCACCTTAAATCTTCAAAAGGCATATCCCCATGAACAGGGAAAATCGTATCAACAACACGTTGCCTGTAGCAAGGGAAGGATTCCCGTTTATATTCATCGGCATTGTAATTTTCGTCATCGTCGCCTGTCTTGGTTGGACAATTTTAACCATTATGGCAGGCATTCTTACGCTTTTTGTCATTTATTTTTTCAGGGATCCCGAACGACGTCCTTCCACTGAAAAAAATGCCGTCGTTACCCCCGCTGACGGACGTGTTCTGGAAATCAGACCGGTTGAAGGAAAGGATAATCCCCTTGGCCGGCCAGCCACCAAGGTGTCCATTTTCATGTCCATCTTCAATGTTCACGTTAACCGAATACCCGTTGGGGGAACCATCACTGACATTTCCTACCACGCGGGGAAATTTCTGTCGGCGGACCTGGACAAAGCCTCCGAGCAGAATGAAAACAACCGGGTTACATTGCAGACGCCTGATTCAAAGGAAATCCTGATCATTCAGATCGCCGGTTTGGTCGCAAGACGCATCGTCTGCTGGATGAACAAGGGAGACGCCGTTGTAACCGGACAAAGATTCGGCCTCATCCGATTCGGTTCCAGGCTGGAAGTATTTCTGCCGATCGACAGCAGAATGGTTGTGCAAGTTCAACAAAAAGTGAAAGCAGGGGAAACGATTATCGGGTATCTCACATGAAATGAAAATTACCGGCGGCCAAATTAAAGGGAGGATACTGGCAGCACCCAAGAATCTTGACATTCGGCCCAGCAGCAACAAGGTAAGGGCGGCAATCTTCAATATCATCGGGCAGGATCTCTCCGGCACAAGGGTACTGGATCTTTTTTCAGGCACGGGACTCCTTGGCATAGAAGCTTTGAGCCGGGGCGCAGTCCTGGGCGTATTTGTTGATTATGCAAAACAGTCCCTGGCCCTCATCAGGAGAAACCTTTTGCTGTGTGGATACGAGCGTAAGGGGTCCATATGCAAATGGGACTTGGCCAAGGGGCTTCCGAAGAATCGTGCTTTTATTGCTGCGAAATATGACCTCGTTTTTTTAGATCCGCCCTATGGAAGTCATCTGATAGCGGGGCTCATTTCAAAACTGGCCCGTTCGGCACGGCTCGCACCAGGCGCCCTCATCGTCCTGGAAACCGGAAAAGATTCAATAACATTATCGTGTTCGCCACTCATTTTAGTTGAAACCCGAATCTACGGAGATACAAAAATCAGTATTTTCAAAAAAGAGGATTTTTCATGAAAAAGACGATTGCTGTTTATCCCGGCTTTTTTGACCCCGTTACCAATGGTCACTTGAGCATTGTTTCGAGGGCGCTTAACATATTCGACAAATTGATAATCGCTATTTTGAACAACCCCAAAAAAGTGCCTCTCTTTTCCATTGAAGAAAGAATCGAAATGATCCAAAAGGCCGTTGATCAAAATTCGAGGATCGAGGTGGATACCTTTGACGGACTTCTGGTGGACTATGCGGTTCATAAGAAGGCCAATGTGGTTTTAAGGGGATTACGTGCGCTTTCGGATTTTGAATATGAGTTTCAGATGGCCCTCATGAATCGAAAACTCAATCGTGACGTCCAATCCATCTTTCTCATGACGGATTATAAATGGTTTTATATCAGCTCAACCATTATCAAGGAAGCTGCAAGCTTCGGCGGCGATGTGAGCGGCCTGGTGCCTGATATCGTCAATCAAAACCTGAAAGAAAAATTCAAAAAGAGAAATAATACTTGACACTGTTATAGACATAAGCCATATTCATTGTTCATAAAATTGGCTTCGTCAGGTATTTCATTCAGACTAAGAAATAGAAAAATCAAACGACAGGTTGTTTTGTCTCTCTAATGAAACAGTGCAGGAGGTTCAACGGTGGCCCTCACCAAAGAAAAAATTATCGACAGTATTTATCATCAGGTTGGACTCAGCAAAAGCCAATCCCGAGCCGCTGCGGAGGGGCTCCTTGAAATCATCAAGGAGACCCTTGAGAATGGAGAGGACCTCTTAATCAGCGGATTTGGAAAATTTCTGGTGAAAGAAAAGGCATCCAGACGCGGCAGAAACCCCCAGACCACGGAAGATCTGCAACTACGGGCAAGAAGGGTTGTAGTGTTCAAAACCTCAGGGGTTCTTCGGGACAAGATCAACGCCGGTTAGGTAGGGACTGCCGATTCATTTTCATCCATTGGATGCTGAACACAACAGGATTCAAAAACAGGATACTTGTGACGCTAACGTTGAGGGACTGTTTTCATGCGGCTCTGGCAAAACCAGTTAAGAGGATACACGCCAGTTCAGCATCATAGCCCGTCAATCCTGAAGCCGGCGGCGTCAGAGAGGTGCTTATCCTAAAATTTCCAAGATATGACGCAATTCTCTTTTTGCTTCCTCAAGAATGGGTTCTGAAAAGGCCGGTTTTTCCGACTTCTCTCCTTTAAATCGAAGCCTGGCCCCTTCAATGGTCATTTTTTCTTCATAAAGCAGCCGTTTGATTTCCAACAAGGTTTCCAGGTCCTGTTTCTGATAGGTCCTCTGGTTGGAATCAGCCCTCTGCGGTCTGATCTGGGAAAATTCGCTCTCCCAGTATCGCAGGACATAAGGTTCAACCCCTACGATGCGACTCGCCTCGCCAATGCGGAAATATTTCCTGTCCTCAGGAATCTGGACCATACCTTCATTAGCCCTCCCTCAGTGTACCTCCCGTCTTCTGGCCAATTTTCTTTACAATTGCCTCATACAGACGATTTACCTTTTCCCCGTCAAGGGTGCCCTGATTTGATCGAAAAGTGATCTTAAAAGATACGGCCTTCTTTGACTGATCAATCCTTTCTCCTTCATAGAGATCAAACACATGTACGGATTCAAGCAGCTCGCCTCCTTCTTGCCTGATGATATCGGTGACGGTTCCACATTCGACACTGCGATTCAGCAACAGTGAAAGATCCCTGTGAACCGAAGGAAATCTGCCAAAGGGAACAAACGTCCTTTTTTCCGGAAGCACGGTTAGAAGCGCCGCCACATCAATTTCAAAAAGGCACACATGGTTCATTTTCAGATCATACGCCTCGATTAACCGAGGAGAAGCTAAACCCACCCGACCAACGCATGTGTCTCCGCAATAAATTGCAGTGGAAATATCTTTGGCATATCCCGAAAGGTCTTCCTCCCGGCTGAAGCGAAAACCCACGACACCCAGGTCTTTCAACAACGCCGTCAATATGCCTTTGGCGTCATAAAAATCAACGGGCCTTTCTTCATCGTACCAGGTTTTTACAGTATGCGCTCCCACCATAATGCCGGCCAGAAGTATCTTTTCGAATGGTTGTGCATGGTCTTCCCTGTCAAAGAATACCTTTCCCCATTCAAAAAATCTAAGATTTGCCATCTCATGCAGAATATTGTACCGGGCCGTCTCCATTAGGCCGGGGATCAGAGAGGTTCGCAAAACGGACTGATCCACCGTAAGCGGATTCATAATTTTCGTAAAATCTTTCAATGGTCCGGGCGTGTTTTCTGCCAGGGAGTCAACGGATTCGGGAGAAACGAAGCTGTAGGTGATGATTTCAGAAAAACCAAAGGCCGACATCTTTGCACGGACCTTGTCCCGCAACAACAGGTCGGGTGATTCAGGCCCTTCGGAAGGCCTAATCTTTGGAGATATCACAGGAATATTATCAAATCCATGGAGTCTCGCCACTTCTTCCACCAAATCCACTTCCCGTTTGATATCCACCCTGAATGTGGGCGGCGTAACCGTCAAATGCGTCTGTTGTCCATCGTCTTCAGTACGCATTTCAAGGGCATCAAAATAGCCTTTCATGGCACT
The DNA here is from genome assembly GCA_000179315.1 of delta proteobacterium NaphS2. Lineage (GTDB taxonomy): Bacteria > Desulfobacterota > DSM-4660 > Desulfatiglandales > Desulfatiglandaceae > NaphS2. The sequence goes on along the minus strand of ADZZ01000205.1, from coordinate 3,430 downwards.
TTTGGAAATGGCGGTGCCAAGAATGGCATTGGCCTTTTCCGGCCGGAAAAAAATGGGGGGTGCGGTATACGGCTTCGAATAATTGTCCACAACACCTTTGGCCGTCACGCCCCCTGCCAGAATGTGGATAAGATAAAGGGCTCGATCGAGGGCCGATACGACCCCCCCGATATCAGCGCCTCTTTCAAATCGATAGGAAGCCTCCGTGGAAAGCCCCAACCCTTTTGAACCACGACGAATGGTGACGGGATCAAAGAAGGCACTTTCCACCAGAATGTTCCGGGTGTTATCATAAATCTCGGAATTCAATCCCCCCATGATACCCGCCAGAGCAACCGGCTTCTGGCCATCGCAAATAAGCAGAATTTCCGGCTCAAGCGCCCGTTCCACGCCGTCCAGGGTGGTGAAAACCTCTCCTTTTTTCGCCCGCCGAACCGCTATTCGATTCTCACTTAATCGATCATAATCAAACGCATGAAGCGGCTGTCCCACTTCAAGCATCACGTAGTTGCTCACATCCACCAGGTTGCTGATACTCCGGACTCCGGAGTGATAAAGCCGGTAACGCATCCAGAAAGGTGATGGCTTAAGAGATACATCCCGCACCACTGCCGCCGCGTACCGAGGGCATCCATTGGGATCTGAAACCGAAACACTCGTCAGACTCCCCACGGCCGGACCTTTTGCATCCACCCCACGTTCAAAGGCTTTCAGTGATTGTCCCGTATTGGCCGCGATTTCCCTGGCGATACCCAGAACACTGGTACAGTCCGGCCTGTTGGGGGTAATGCTCACATCAAAAATCCAGTCCGGGAGGGGCAGCAATGATGTGAGTGTCTTGCCGGGGACTGCGTCGTCGGGCAGAATCATAATGCCGGTATGATCATTGGTCAGCCCCAATTCGTCTTCCGCCAGCAGCATCCCCTTTGAAATCTCTCCGCGAATGCGGCTTTCTTTCATCTTCGTGCCGTCCGGAAGTTTTGCGCCGGGCAGAATAACGGGTGCCAGAACGCCTTCGGCGACATTGGGTGCGCCACAAACCACTTGAACGGTATCGGTTCCCGTATCCACCTGACAAAGCGAAAGACGATCAGCATTGGAATGCGGACGTACTTCCAAAATCCTGGAAATCAGGATATGGTCCAGATTCTGTCCCACTGCTTCGACACCTTCCACTTCCAGACCCGCCATGGTCAGGACATGACTGAGTTCTTCAGGCGAAAGTTCGATATCAACGTGTTCTTTCAACCAGTTTAGACTTACTTTCATGGATTATACTCTGTAAGAAGCTGTTAGCGGTCAGCCGTTTTTCTTTCAAGTGCCGGACCCCGGAGCCGTGACCGAAATCCGACATTTTAGAATTGATTCAGGAACCGCATATCATTTTTAAAGAAGAGTTGAATATCATCGATCCCGTATTTCAACATGGCGATTCTTTCCATCCCTATACCAAAAGCAAAACCGCTGTATAAATCAGGATCATAATCAACAAAGCCGTAAACTGCGGGATCGACCATGCCGGAACCCAATATCTCCAGCCATCCCGTATGGGAGCATGTTCGACATCCTTCCCCTCCGCAGATGACGCATTGAATATCCACCTCCGCACTGGGTTCGGTAAAAGGGAAGAAACTGGGCCTGAAACGCAATGACGTATCACTGCCGAACATCTGATGGACGAAACTGGTCAGCGTTCCCTTTAGTTCACCGAAGGAAACATCCCGGTCCACCAAGAGCCCCTCGACCTGATGAAACATGGGGGTGTGGGAAACGTCTGAATCACGTCGATATACTTTTCCCGGCGCTATGACGCTTACGGGCGGCTTCCGGGTTTCCATGACACGCACTTGAACGGGAGAGGTGTGGGTTCTTAATACCACATTTTCAGATATGTAAAACGTATCCTGCATATCCCTGGCGGGATGGTCTTTGGGCAGGTTCAACGCCTCGAAGTTGTAATAATCCAACTCCACATTGGGACCTTTGACGACCTGGAACCCCATTCTCGAAAAGATGCGGCACACCTCTTTAATAACAGCGGTGATGGGATGGAGATGTCCGCACGGCGGCTCCCTGCCCGGCAGGGTTACATCTACCGATGCGTCATCTCCGCTCCCGCCGGTTTTAAGGGATATTTTGATTGCTTCGAAACGGCGGGAAAGATTTACCTTGATCTGATTGGCCAGTTTACCCGCTTCCGGACGCTCTTCTCGGCTGAGCGTTCCCAGGCTTTTCATTATGGATGTAAGTGCACCCTTTTTACCCAGGTATTTTATCCGAAACGGTTCAAGACCGGATGGTTCATCAATGGCATTCAATTCATCCCCGGCGCGCTTTTCCAGTTCCAGAAGCCGGTCTTTCATGGAATTATTCACCACGTATCCCTTCAGGAGGCCATGGCTGCCAGCCGGGCAAATCCCGCCGGGTCATTCACCGCCATATCGGCAAGCACCTTTCGGTCCAGGGCAACGCCCGCCTTGTTGAGCGCACCCATCAATCGACTGTAGGAAAGGCCGTGAGCCTTCGCAGCCGCGTTGATCCTGACAATCCATAATTTTCGAAATTCACGCTTTCGAACCCTGCGGTCCCGGTATTCATACATTCCGGCACGAATCACAGCCGTTTCAGCGGTCCTGTACTGTTTGCTATGTCCGCCCCGGAATCCTCTTGCTGCCTTCAATATTTTTTTTCGTCTTCTTCTGGCTTTAAAGCCTCTTTTTACCCTTGGCATGTCACAACCTCTCAGTTACAAAATTCACGTTCACGCACTCGTCTACGCATAAGGGATCATCCGTTTGACACCCTTCAGATTGGCAGAATCCAACACGGTTGACTTTCGAAAATTCCGTTTTCTTTTAGTGCTTTTTTTGGTCAGAATATGGCTTGAAAAAGCCTTGTTCCTCACGATTTTCCCGGAACCGCTGGTTTTAAAGCGTTTGGCCGCGCCGCGGTTGGTCTTCATTTTAGGCATTATTATCCTCCACTGCTAAATTTCATAAGACCCCACGGGGAAAAAACAGACATCCCCATGAATCTTTATCATTAATGAAAAAGATAACAGGGAAAGCTTGCTGCACCCAAACTGAAGGGGCTTACTGTTTAATTTTATTTCGGAACGATGACCATGGTCATTCTATTCCGGGCCTCCCTTGACGGAGGCTGGTCAACGGTTCCCACATCTGAGACATCCTCAGCGACCCTTTGCAGAAGATCCTCTCCGGCCTGCATAAACGCCATCTCCCGCCCACGGAAAAAAACGCTCACTTTGACCCGATGTTTTTTATCCAGAAAACTCTTGAGGTTCTTGATCTTGAAACCAAGGTCGTGATCCTGGGTGTTAGGACGAAGCTTGATTTCTTTCATCTGACCGCCACGGGTTTTCTTGCGCGCTTCCTGGACTTTTTTGCTCGCCTCATAGCGAAACTTGCCA
>ADZZ01000206.1 GCA_000179315.1 delta proteobacterium NaphS2 | reverse complement strand
CGTGGTTTACCGAAGAAGGCCGAAGCGGCCAGCGCCGGATGTATGGCCTGATCAATCTGGTCCGGCACTACCCGGCAAGGTATGTGGAAAAAGCCGCCGAACTGGCAAAGGCAAACGGATTGAAAAGCTCCAAGGCATTGCGGCGTATGGTGGAGCGCATGGCAGACGATGAAAAAAAGACGGAACAACTCACCCAGAACCATCCCCTGATTCGGCCGGGAGAAGACTATGCGGTTTTCTGGAATCAACATGCTGCTGGAGGATCATCCCGACCGATTGTTACCGAATCTCGGGTAAAACTGTCTCAGGTTTGGGAACAGGCCAGCTGGCTGGAGGTGATAAGGGTTTTTGACCTTGAGGTGGATCCTAAAAGGAGCCGCCGGGACGATGAAATATGGATCAAATCGCCCTTTACCCATGAAGAGAAGGCCTCAATGCATGTCAGTTTGTCGGAGAACATTTTCAAGGACTTCAGTAGCGGCAAAGGGGGTGGCATCATGCAGTTCTGCCGGGAGATGCTGCTCCAAAAAGGCCGGGAAATGACCATGTCCGAGGTGGCCCGGTGGATGGTTAAAGAAGGGATTGCGACGGCAAATCATCCGAAAAGTTTGGTCAAACAGAAAGAGAAAGCCGCAAACACAGGTACAAATCCAGCCATTAAAATCGATTTGCGTCGTTATTTGCGAACCGATCATCCTGAGTTATGCAGGCGGGGCATATCGGCCACCACCTGTCGATACCTGGGGTGTGGGTTTCTCCCCCGGCGGTCATGGGCGAAGACAGGTTCACCGCTTAACTCGCGGCTGGTGTTTCAGGTCCGTGGTGTAAGAGAAAATGGCCAGGGTCTTCAACCGGTGATTCTCACCCATACGGGACGAGCACTGAGTATGGAACAAGAAGAGCTCAATGGAAAATACTGGAGTTATCCGTTTAAGAAAGCCTGGGAGATCTACAACCAGGATAACATCCTGCTGGATGAAGCGGCACTGGGTCAAACAAATATGTTCGGCTTGATCCTGACAGAAGGATTTTTCGAC
>ADZZ01000207.1 GCA_000179315.1 delta proteobacterium NaphS2 | reverse complement strand
TTATGAATTGACAAGTCCCAGCTCCCCCACAAAATATGGGCGGACTGTTTGAAATGCCCAAAATTTCCGGATTGCGATGAAACAGCCTTGATGCTGCAACTATCGTAACATCTTGTAAAACAGGCGCCAACGACCCGGCACAAACCGCTGGCCTTTTTGCGACTGATGTGTGGAGGAAAAAATGTTTGGTATCGGCATGCCCGAATTGATTATCATTTTGGTGATCGCCTTGATCGTCATCGGACCCAAGAAGCTTCCCGATCTTGCCAAAGCCTTGGGAAAAGGCCTATCTGAATTCAAAAAGGCAACAACGGAGATCAAGGACGGTTTAAATCTGGATGAGGATTTCAAAGAAGCCCGTGAGGACTTGGCGGATGCTGTCAGCGGTTTGGATAAGCCGTCGGATTTGAAAAAGAAGGAAGCGGCGGTTGAGGATGTGGCGGAAAAGGAAAAACCGCCGAAATTTGATGATTACGACCAAATGCTGGATGCGTACCATCAGGAACGGGAGAAACCTTCCGAAAACACCACCATTGCCACTGCTTCGCAGGAAGTTGAAGAAAAAACCGAAGCCCCGGCTACCGTGGAGAAAGACCGCAATGGATAGCGAAGACAAACAGCCGTTTATGAGTCACCTGGAGGAACTGCGGAAACGGCTTATCTTTTCCGCCATCGCGGTAGGGGTTGGTTTCGCAGCCTCATACGCCTTTGCAGAAAGGCTTTTCGCTCTCCTGGTCGCACCACTTAAAGCGGTGATGCCTGAAGGCGATCACCTTATTTTCACCAATCTCCCCGAGATGTTTTTCACCTACCTGAAAGTTTCTCTCCTGGCTGGAATATTGCTGGTGGCACCCTACATTTTCTACCAGCTATGGATGTTTATCGCCCCCGGCCTGTACCAGAGGGAAAAAAAATATGTGATCCCGTTTGTGGTGGCTTCCACTATCTTATTTGTAGGAGGATCGCTTTTCGGTTATTTCGTGGTCTTCCCCTTTGGTTTCAAGTTTTTCGTCGGATTCTCAAACGAGTATGTAAAAGCACTTCCGTCGGTCAAACAGTATTTTTCCTTTGCCATCAAACTGCTTTTTGCGTTCGGAGTGGTTTTCGAGCTTCCAGTGGTTATATTTTTCCTGGCCAAGATGGGTGTGGTGACGGCCGAGTTGCTCAAGAAAAAGCGTAAATACGCAATCCTTCTGACGTTCGTTTTAGCCGCGATTCTCACCCCGCCGGACGTGATAACCCAGTGCATGATGGCAGGGCCTCTGATCATTCTCTATGAGATCGGCATCCTGGTTGCTCGGATTGCCCAAAAATCGAGAGAAAAAAGGGAAACAGAAGACGAAAACGAGGCGCTGGAAGAGAGCTAATAAATCGGAACCATCTTGTTCCCCGAAACAGTCAACAGCAAAGGTGCTTTCAATGCTTCACCCGCTTCATCAAAGCGAAAAGGTCCTGTCACACCTTCAAAAGCCGGTATATCCAGCAGGGCTTGCCGCAGATGCTCACGTGTTTTGGGATGGTATTCCCTGAGGACTGTTTGTAACAGGCAAATGGTATCATAGCCGTTGGCCGCCAGGATTCCCGGGGGTTGATTAAAATTATGCTGGTAGTCCGCCACAAAACCCGTCACCTCAGGATTTTCGGATTCCGGCAAAAAACCTGAAGAAAAAAGAGCACCCTGAAGATAATTCCCCGCCATTTCAATTAATTTGGGTGAATGCCAAAGCCTCGTACCCATCAACCGAACACCCAGCACATCATAAAAGGCCAGCTGCGGCGCAATCATGGCCACCCGCTGGTAGGTATCGGGAATAAAAACGGCCTCAAAATCGATGATGGGACCGTCGTCCTTCAGCCGTTTTTCGCTTTCGTCATCACCCGCTGTCGTCCCCTGGGAATAGATGCGTCTCCGGTCACCCGCCCTCGGGTAATAAAGCCCCACCATCTTCTTGATTTGCTCTTCATAGTCGGTTACATCCGTTGGATATGACTCCACTGCGGTGACGCTGCCCCCCAGCTCGTCCAGTTTTTCCCAGAAGCGATTCATGCAGAAACGTCCGTAGGTATTGTCCGGGTATAAAATGCCGAAACGCCTGAACCCCAATTGGCCCATGGCCACCTCCAGCAACGAATCGATTTCCTGTTCCGGCGTGAGAAAATTTCTAAACACCATATCACCGGTTTTCACAACGTCCCTTCTCTGGGTCAGTGTAATCGTCGGAACACCCAGGTCTTGCGCTCTTTCAGAAATGAAAGCAGCTGTTTTGCTGGAAAGAGGGCCGATGATGCCGATGACCCGTTGTTTATTCACCAGTGTTTCGAGTTCCCTCAGGGCTTTTTCAGGGCTTCCCGCCGTGTCCTTGACAATGACTTTTATTTTTGTTTCTTTTAGGGGGTCGTTCATCATTGCCAAAGTCAAACCATTCAGGACTTCTCGACCATAGGCGGCAAAAGAACCACTCAAAGGAAGCAGACAACCGATGCAGCTTTCACAAATGGCCATTTCTTCCTTGATCCGAGCCAGAAGGTCTTCCCCTTTTTTAATCCAGTGAAGGTTCCGGGTGGATTCCATAAGGATTCGCACAGCCTTTTCCGCCTTATCCGGCTCCTGTTGTGAAAGCAAAGCGGAACTGATTTGATAATAAATTTCGGGCGGGTAAAATGTTCCCCGTTCATTTTCAAGAAGCCGCGAAAGAAGAAGCGGACTGCTCGCATCGATCAGCGCTTTCAGTTTTTCATCCAGTCCTGTCTCTTTCTCCTCGCCATCCTTTCCGACATCTTTGGCTTCGATCCAGTAAAAAAAGGCCGATTCCGTTTTCCCCATGGCACAGAAATCATCCCCCAGAAGAACCAAAACATCCTTCTTGAGAAAATGTCTTTGATACTGATCAAGCCAAAGAATGGCTTTATGGGCGGAAGCCTCGTATCTTCCCAGTTGGTAGAGGATTGCCGAAATCTGATATCGCACTTCCGGCATCCAAGCATAATCGGGATATCGTCTTGAAAGTTCTTCAAGAGAAGCGAGCGCATTTTCGGGGTTGTTAAGCTTTAGCTCAATTTCAGCGACACGTTGAAGGGCCAGTGGGATCCGATCGTCTTCCACCGCTTGGGTCAAAAATGACCGGTAGTACTTCAGCGATTGCGCCAACTCACCTTTTTGCCGGTATTTTTCCGCAACAGAAAAAGCGTCTGAACGGGTTTGCGTGGCTTCTGTGAAAGAACGGGTGCTCCTCGGCTGGCAGGCGAACAAAAAAAGGGCCATCCCTGCCAACAAAACAGAAATAGCCCTTTTTAAAAGAATGCTGCCTGAAATCACTTCTTAACTTCCTCAAAATCGGCATCCACCACATCATCATCCTTCGGGGCCTCCGCATCTGCTTCAGCACCAGGCTGCCCCTGGGCCTGTTGTTCCTGGTTTGCGTTGGCATAGATGGTTTCCGCCAGTTTGTGGGATGCCTGGGTCAGTTCTTCGGTCAGCCGCTTGATCTCCTCGGTATCCTCACCTTCCATGGATTTTTTCAGGTTTTCGATGGCCTGTTCGATGTTTGATTTTGTCTCGTCATCCAGTTTGTCCCCGATTTCCTTGATCGATTTTTCAGTTGTATATATCAAGGAGTCCGCCATATTGCGGGCATCGATCAATTCACGTTTTTTCTTATCTTCATCTGCGTGCAGTTCCGCATCCTTCACCAGTTTTTCGATCTCTTCTTCGCTTAATCCGCTGGAAGCAGTGATCTTGATGGACTGCTCTTTGCCCGTTCCGAGATCCTTTGCTGAAACACTCACGATACCGTTTGCATCGATATCAAACGTTACTTCAATCTGAGGAACGCCCCTTGGCGCAGGTGGAATGCCAACCAGTTGAAACCGTCCCAGCGTTTTGTTGTGCGCGGCCATTTCGCGCTCTCCCTGAAGGACATGGATTTCAACCGCAGGCTGGCTGTCCGCAGCCGTACTGAAAATCTGACTTTTTTTCGTGGGAATGGTGGTGTTCTTTTCGATCAGCTTTGTGAATACGCCGCCCAGCGTTTCGATCCCCAGTGAAAGGGGCGTCACATCGAGAAGGAGAACGTCTTTGACGTCCCCCTTCAAGACACCACCCTGAATGGCCGCACCGACGGCCACCACTTCATCGGGATTAACCCCCTTGTTGGGCTCTTTTCCAAATATTTCGGCAACCTTTGCCTGAACCTTCGGCATTCGTGTCATGCCGCCCACCAGGATCACATCATTAATATCGCTGGCGGAAAGACCTGCATCTTTCATGGCCAACCGACAAGGTGCCACCACTTTTTCAATCAGTTCGTCCACCAAACCTTCAAGTTTGGCCCGTGTCAATTTGATATTCAGGTGTTTGGGACCGCTGGCATCGGCGGTAATGAAGGGAAGGTTTACATCGGTTTCCATGGAACCGGAAAGCTCCGTCTTGGCCTTTTCAGCCCCTTCTTTCAATCGCTGCAGCGCCATTTTGTCGTTTCGCAGATCAATCCCCTGATCCTTCTTAAACTCGTCCGCCAGATAATCAATAATTCTGAGATCGAAATCCTCGCCACCCAGATGCGTGTCGCCATTGGTTGATTTTACCTCAAAAACCCCTTCGCCGATTTCCAGGATGGAAATATCGAAAGTGCCGCCGCCCAGATCAAACACCGCGATCTTCCGATCGCCTTTTTTGTCCATCCCGAAAGCCAGGGAGGCCGCAGTGGGCTCGTTGATGATCCGCTCAACGTTAAGTCCCGCGATCCGTCCGGCATCTTTTGTGGCCTGACGCTGGCTGTCGTTAAAATAAGCGGGAACGGTAATAACCGCATCGGTCACCGTCTCTCCCAAATAACTCTCCGCGGTTTCTTTCATCTTTTTGAGGATAATGGCGGAAATTTCGGCGGGGCTGTAGTCTTTTCCTCTTATGCCCACGTGCGCATCGCCGTTTTGAGCCTTGCTGATGGTGTAGGGAAGCACTTTAATGTCTCTTTGCACTTCAGCGGAATCAAATTTCCTGCCGATCAGCCGTTTCACCGCAAAAACCGTATTTTCAGGATTGGTCACGGCCTGCCGTTTGGCGGTCTGCCCCACCAACCGCTCTCCACCTTCGGTAAAACCCACAATAGAAGGCGTTGTACGGCTTCCTTCGGCGTTGGCGATCACGACAGGATCACCACCCTCCATCACGGCTACGCACGAGTTGGTTGTTCCCAGATCTATTCCTATCGTTTTTCCCATTCATCTGCCTCCTAAGTCGTTTCTATTTCTTGTTAACAATCACCATTGCCGGCCTTATAAGCCTGTCATTTAATAAATATCCTTTTTGAAGCTCTTTTAAAACTGTTCCGGGCTCCGCACTATCGTCCATCTGCTCGGAAACGGCTTCGTGAAAATTGGGGTCAAATGGCGCTCCAATTGCCTGCACCACTTCCACGCCCGCTTTTTCCAGGACGCTTATGAGTCCTTTCAGTGTTAGATCGACCCCTTCACGCAGAGCTTCCAGGGAATTTTCGTCTTTTGAGTGATCAAGGGCTTTTTCCAGATTGTCGGCAACGGGTAGCAGCTGCTTGGTTAAGATCTCGTTTCCATATTTGACCAGTTCCTGCTTTTCTTTCTGAAAACGCTTCTTCATATTTTCCATCTCCGCCTGTGAACGGAGATAGTTATCCATATTTGTGTCCGCCAATGCCTGCACTTCCGAAATTTTTTCAATCAACTGTTCCTTTGTCATCTCCGACAAAGGAATTTCCATTTCATTTCCGGAATCATCTTCCTGGCCCTCTAAATCTTCCCCTTCACCGTTTGGTTCTTCCGGTAAATCCTCAGTTGGTTTTTTTTCATCCATGACATCAATTCTGGCCACATTTCACTCCTAAGATCACCATTAAACTCCGATTGTCTCCCATCTTGAACGATGGCGATACGTTAAGCATCGGAAAAACTTTTGTCAAGCAGGCCTCATTTAACTTTTCCGGGGCAAAATTGGGGCTGTTTTACACATAAGAAAAGGAATACCCTTTTTGTAAAATGCAGAATTCCCGGGCATCTTTGTTGGTGACATCCCATAGGAGTTTAACCCCTGCATTTTAAGCCTTGCGGGAGTTGGGATAAGCGTCGATTATTCTTTCTATTTTCTTGAGCAGCAACGGGGCGTTTTCCCGGGTGAGACGCCGGGTTTCATCATCGTTTTTCCCCGTGGGTTTGATGAAAAGGCCGTCGGCCCCGGCTTCAAACAGAGCGACGGCATCATTGATAAGCGATTTTCTTGTATAGAAAACCGCCGGGACTCCCGGGTAGAACGCTCTGACATGGGCAAGGTTACTAAGCCCGTATTTTCGATTCTGTCCCACTTTTGCGCACACGCTCTCAAAAAGGTTTCGCCAGCTATCGACAATGGCAAAAAAGCGTTTGAGATATTCATTGCCGACATCACCCTTAAAATCACTCAAATCTGCATAAACGTCTGCCAGCGCGGGAAAACCCGAAATTTTTTCAAGCACATCCTCCTGCGGCGTAATTTGAGGGTTGGTCACGGTCTCATCCTGTCCCCAAAGATCGAGCAGGAACAATGCCGGTGAAACATTTTTTAGCAATGAACGGGCTTCAGAGAAAGTGTATGCCTGCACGAATTCAAAATGTGGGTCACAGACCGCTATTTCATCTTGAACAAGCGCATGCTCAAAACCGGAATCGTCGATAAAACAAATAATTTGACTCATGAGTCGCCTCCTACAATACCAGGGGGTTCATATAATACAGCCTAGCGATTGGAATGAATCATCATATAGGCGCCAAAAAAAAGAAATATACTGTTGGCCAGCCAGGCTGAGAACAACGGTGGCAAAATGCCCGCAAAACCTAAGGTTCGAGCGAGTCCCAGGATAAGGAGATATACAAAACAGAGCGCTATACCGATGGAAACAGCCACCGGTGTCCCCATCCCCTTTTTCCAGAGCGCTATGGGAATACCCATAAGGGTCATGATAAGGACGATAAAAGGGAAGGCAATCTTGATGTTCAGTTCCACAAAATAACGGTTAGCGTCATAACCTTCCAGTTTGAGCCTTTGGGCAAATCTCTTGAGTTGTCTATATCCCATCTCTTCCGGCTCTACATTTTCCCGTATAAAATCCTTCGGGTTCTCATCCAGTTTTACCTCCAGGTGATCAAATTTCTGAAGATCGTAACCGCCATCCTTTTCACGGTTTTGAACAATGCCGTTTTGAACCTGCCAGCCGTTCTCCTTCCAGATCGCTCTGCGCCCATCAATTCTTCGGGCGATTTTGAATTTGTCATCAAAAAAGTAGAAAGTGGGATCTACCATCATCATTTTACGGCTATCGAACTGCTTGATGAAGTAAATGCAATTCTTGCCTTTGTACCAGACATGGTTCTGCCCGTGAAACCGACCGGGATGTTCCTTTTTCACTTCAATGCGCCATATCTCATTGCACCTGGAACTGGCATAGGGAACGATGGTTTCCGAAAAAAAGAAGAGGACAACCGAAAGAAATGCCGCGAGTAGCACAAGGGGCTGGGCAACCTGCCAGGTGTTGACCCCACTGGCTTTCAACGCAACCACTTCATTGTTCCTTTTCATGAGGCTGAACAGGATGATGACCGTGGTCAAAACGGCAGGGGGCAGCATTTGACCTGCAATGGCCGGAATCTTAAAAGCAAAGTACGCGATCATAACACTTTTCGGCGCACCCGCTTTGATGAAATCATCGATTCCGCTGGCAAAGTCAATCATCAGGTACAAAGCGATAAAAACCAGCTGGCAAACGATTAGCAGCTTGAAAAATTCTTTTAGGAGATAGCGGGTTAGGACATTCATTTCCTTAGAACCAGCCTGTTATGGCGCTTTTTTCTGCTCCCGCAACCGCGGCATCAACAGCAGGGGTGGCGGTTTGATGGCCGAATCGGGCCAGGGCTTGAGACCGGTCAGGCGAAAAAACGCCTTGTTGCCAATCATGATATTGGTGCTGTTGGCGGCAACAGGCTGCATTGTTTCCCATTTTTGGACTTTCGGCCAGTCATTGGGCCGGATGTTGACCAACAGGGGGACCTCCTTGGCCAGACGCCTGAGGCTTCCTTCACCCGTCAAAAAATAGTCTTCGTGGTTCCCCAGCGAACTGCCGTATGCCAGTTCATCTATTTCATCCACCAGGATGGTCCGCCTGCCGGTGTAAAAACTTAAGGCCTGGTCGTAGTTGCGCCATTCGGCAACCTTGATCTCTGGCGGCAAGGGTGTCGGCATGGCTTTGATAAATCCGCCAACTTTCCGGTATTTGGCCACGGACGGCACAACCATGAGCATGGCCGGAAGAAGGAGAACCATGGCAAAACCGGTGGAAAAAGGGATCAGCCGTCGTTTAAAAAAGGATACGGCCAGAAGGATGCTGCTTAAGATGAGCCCCGCCTGCCCCACACGGATGGCCAGCGCCAGTTCGGACATGGGTAGGGCATCCTGCCGCGCGGCCACCGGCATCAGGACCCATGCGAACACCATCAGCAGGATGGCCAGAATAGCGACACCCCAGCGAACCGACCGCTTTCCCTGTCCCTCGCCTCTCAAAAAATGTGCCATGAGAAGCGCCATGGCCGGATACGCGGGCAAAATATAGGGAACCAGCTTGCACGCGCTCAGGCTGAACAGGCCGATCACCGCAACGATCCAGATGACCAGGAAAAGAACGGCCTCCCCCTGCCCCTCGTCCTCCCGGGAGGATCTCAATGCATTGAACGCCTTTTGGAAGGATCTTGCCACGGCGGGAAAGAAAAACGCCGTCCACAACAGCATGCCGAAAGGAAAGAGGGCAATGAAAAACCAGAAAGGTTTGGCGTGTTCCTGGCTTGTGAGGCGGTCAAAATGCTGCACAACAATATAAAAATGGAAGAATCCCGGGTTCTCGGAACTCACAGCCCAATGCCAGGGAACCACAATGATCGCAAAAATCAACAGACCCGGCGCCCAGGCCATGGATGACAAAGCCCGCCAGTCTCTGCGGCAGAGAATAAAACCGCCCGCAATCAAACCGGTCAATGCAATGGCCGCAATCCCCTTGGTCATGACGGCCAGACCGAGGCAGGCCCAGGAAATACAATACCAGAGCCTCTTTTTCGGTATCCCTGACGCTTTGTACCCCAGGTACCAGGTTGCCCAAGTGGCCGTCAAAATCAGGGTGAAAAACCCGTCAATAATCGGGAGTCGTGCCAGAACCGTTGGGATAACGCTGGTAAGATAGATCCAGCCTGCCATGACGCCGGTCTTTCCATCAAAAATCTTTTTACCCAACCCCATAATCAACAGAAGGGTCAGAAACCCCGACACCGCCGGCACCAAGCGAACAGCCCACTCCTTCTGGCCGAAAAGCGCCATGCTCCCCGCTGTCATCCAGTAAAACAGGGGGGGTTTTTCAAAATATTTGACATAGTTCAACCGAGGCGTGATGAAATCGCCACTTTCAAGCATTTCTCGGGGAATTTCAGCGTAACGTCCTTCATCGGGATCCAGGAGGGGGTAGCCTCCAAGACCTGAAAAATAGAGGATGCAGGCCGTCACCAACACACCGATGGTGGCCAGAATGGTGCGGCTTCGTTTACCATAAAACGATTTTTCGTCCGAATTGTTGACTGCCCCTTCCACCATTTGATCCGTTTTCTCCCGCCTAACGCCTGTCCTCTTCTCCGGTAAGGGTCAAATTCAATGTCTTTTCCACCGCTTCATAAACCTCTTTGGCCGTCAACGCCTCCAAACAACGGCTCCATTCAGACCCTTCGCAACCTTTCCGGCTGCACGGCTGGCAGGAAAGGCCTTTCTTAACGACAAGATGATTTTGCCCCCGCGGCGCCCAGCTCGTCCATGACGAGGGACCGAAGATGCCCACGGTGGGAACCCCCACGGCAGCGGCAATGTGCAGGGCCGCCGTGTCCACACCTATAAAAAGAGTGCATGCCGCCAGGACGGCAGGCAGTTGGCCAATGGATGTTTCACCGGCCAGATTGTAGGGTTTGCACTGGCATATATCGATGAGATCACCGGCCTGTTTTCTTTCATTGGGCGCACCGGTGACAATCATATTGCAGCGGTATTCAGCCTGAATACGATCCAACAATGATGCCATCTCGGAAGGCGTCCATTCCTTGTATTTCCAAAGCGAAAACGGATGAACCGCCACCAGGGGTCTATCCTCGGGAATGCCTGCTTTTTGAAAAATGGTTTTTGCTTTACGGCGACGCTGTTCTGAAACCAATATGTGCGGCCTCGGATCTTCTTCAAACAATCCAAACGGCGCCATGATATTCAAATTATGCTGGGCGGCGTATTGGCAGTATTCCCGCGTAGGTTTCACAAGATGCGTAAAAAAGCGGTTTCGCCACAAGGTCCCGTCATTGGCATAACGCGCCACCCGGGTGTGTGCCCCTGAAAGCATTGCGATCATTGCACCACGGGTCCCCGTCCGCAACTCGATGGCCATGGTGCACTTGCTTCTTCGAAGATCCCTTAAAAACCGACCCTGATGGACCATTTCCGTTTTGAACGTTCTTTTCTGTTTGTTAACGGACAACACTTGGTAAACCTGTGGGCAATCTTCCATTAACTCCCTGGCATGTTCCCTGACGCAAAGAACCAGGGAACGCCTCGGAAAAGCTTTACTCAGTGCCTCGACGAAGGGCAGGGTCAGCACCACATCCCCGATATCCCCAAGCTGTATGATTAAAATGGAACCGTTTTCCAAGTGAAGGTCCGGCGTTCCCTTAATAAGCCGTGCTGTTTCCATCTCGTCTAGGGACATCCCCGAAGATGCCATAATATCAGTTCGGTATATACCGCCAGCTTATCCTTCATCCGTCTGCCGCACCCAAGGGTGCAACCGACTGCCAGGAGGTTCAGCAGGGTGTTTACAAGCAACCGCGAAAACGTAAACAGCCGAACCAGGGCCATAAAATTCCTGTGCCATTTTTCAAAAAACTGATACCTTGAACGATAAAAGAGAATCCTTGCAGCCACACCGCTGCCGACGGTTTTTCCCTGCGCGTGGAAGATTTCGGCCGAAGGAACAAAATAAATCTTCCAACCCGCCAGTTTCATGCGATAGGCCCAGTCCGTCTCTTCCATGAAGAAAAAATACCGCTCATCAAGAAATCCCACCGTATCCATGACGCTCTTTCGAACCATGATACAGGCCCCGATGCATGAATCCACCGCTATGGGAACGGCATACTGTTTTCTTTTGCTGGGGTATTTCCGAGGGAACAAAACCCTCAGCAGGGTCTCATTGGATATCAGGGAAAGCGGCGTGGGAAAAGACGCAATTGAATTCTGTTTTGAACCGTCTTCATTCAGCAATTGGCCGCAGGCCATCGCCGCCTTGGGCGTCTCTTCCATGAAAGCGAAAAGGGTTTCGATGGCACCTTTTTTCAACCGGGCATCGGTGTTGATCAATACCGCATAGCGACCTTGCATTTCGGTAAAGGCCAGGTTATTGGCGGCAGCAAATCCCAGATTACGGCGATTCTTTATGATACGGATGGTTGGATAGGCTTTTTCCGCGGCGGAGACACTTCCGTCGGTGGAAGCATTGTCCACCAGCCACACCTCGAAAGGCAATTTGTTGGCGGTTTCAAAAATGGACTTCAAGCATCGAAGCAGCAGTTCCCGAGTGTTCCAGTTGACGATCACAAATGAGATATCCAAATCTAATGCTCCAAACGCTCTTCCTGCAGATCGACGATCTTGAAGTCGCGCGGCGGGACCATTTCAAACACCGCTTCCGGAAGGCGGGTGTTGAACTTCATCTGATCGATTTGAATGGTCAAAGACATCTCATGGCCGGGGCTGCGGAAAATCGTTTGCCGCGCATATAGAATGCCCGCTTCATCTTCGAAATCAGAAAAAATCATTTCAGCATTTTCTCTTGAGAAAAATACCCGGTGTGGGAGCGGTTCACTTGAATAGAGGTCAAAAACCTGAACCTTAACATCCGGAGCGTCCATAAGGGTGATCCGGTCACCGGCAAAGGATACGGCTTTATGGTGCTCAAGCACTGCTGGAAAAGCCCTGGCCAGAGACCACAGAATTGCCTCATTGAGTGGAATCGGTATGCGCGCAGACAGGTATCGGCTCCTCAGAGTGCCTCTATAGAATCGCTTTTCATTGAAATCCAGGATCTCCAGCCGTTGGCCTTCCAGAAATAAATGAAGGAGGGATTTTCCCCAGGCATGCGTAATCTCAATCTTCATACGCCGGTAGGGACAGACCCCCATGCTTTCCCGGGGCGCTCTATCCGCAATCATCAGGATTTTCGCCGAATTTTCGGAATCCCGATTGTTCAGGGTCAGCGTGCCTGAAAAGAAAAGCGTTCTTGCCGCTTTTTCCTGCCCGGTAAAATCAGAAACAATGGACGCAACGCTTTCTTCGTCCAACGGGGGAGCGGGGGGTTTGACCGTTAACGGGGAGCAACACTGAAGTCCAAAAAACGCCAGGGCAGTCAGAAGCGTTTTGATTCCCCAATGGATTTTGGCAAAATTCAATTTTCTGTTTTCAAATGTTCACGCGCCTTGGCAATTTTCTCTTTTATCCGCAGTTCCTCCGGGTGCTTCAAAGAGAGGGCCTTCTCGTAATTTTGAAGGGCCTTTCCGTATTCCTTTAGCTTGAAGTAAGCATCGCCAAGATGTTCATGAATCGTAGGATCTTCGCCCGTCAGGGCTGCGGCCTTCAAAAGGGCGCTCAACGCCTTTTGGTATTGGCCTTTCTGATAATAAACCCATCCCAGGCTGTCGATAATGTACCCGCTGTCAGGCTTTAATTGCAGGGCTTTTTGAATGAGAGAAAACGCCTCATCCAGGTGAATTCCCTGTTCGGCATAGGTATAACCGATGTAGTTGAGTGCATCTGCATTTTCCGGGTCTATTTTCAGCACTTTTCGCATTTCCCGAATGCATGCCTGTTTTTTCCCCGCCTTGTCCAGCAACACTCCCAATCGAAATCGAAGATCAACATTTTTTTCATTCAGCTTCAGACCCTCTTCGGCGGCATCAACCGCTTCGTCATATTTTTCCTGGGCCTCATAGATAGCGGCAAGCATGAGATACAGATCCGTGTTGTTCTGATCCCGCGCCATCAATTGTTCCAGGATTTCCAGTGCGTCGTCGTACTTTTCCTCGAGGATCAACAGGTGCACCATGTGCATTTGGGCATTCCGGTAATATTTTGAGTCCCGATCAATCAATTGCAGCTGCTCCATGGCCTTCTCGTTGTCACCTTTTTCTTCGTAGGCCGTGGCCAGGTAATATCGTGATTTATAGTCTTTCGGCCATGCTCTCACGATGAGTTCAAGCTCTGCAATGGATTCGTCTATCCTGCCCTGCCGCAGATAAATCAGACCCAAAAACTGTCGTTCCGGTTCGCCCGGTTTGGAGTGCTTCTTGATCAGTTCCACCTGATGTGCCGCATCCTTTTTTTGATCTAAGTTCAGGTAGACTTCCACCAGCCGCTCTCTGGCCGGGATGTTGTCCGGATAGAGGGAAAGGAGACGCTCGTAGGCACCGGCCGCTTCTTTGTCCCGTTCGGTGATTTGATAGAGCGTTGCTTTGTCAAAGAGCGCCGGCTCAAGGGTCTGATTTCGCTTCAGTGCTTCATTCAGAGCCTTTTCAGCCGCTTTGTAGTTCCCTGTCTCCAGGTTGATTCTGCCTTTGTAATAGTAGGCGATGATCAGTTCGGGGTCCTGCTTGATGAGCGTATCCAGCTGTACCAGGGATTTTTCAAATTGTTTCTGCCTGACCAGAATGGTGATCAAAAGGAGCCTCACGCGTTTATTACCCGGATCCTGTTTGAGAATATTCTGGTATTCCGCAATAGCGAGTTCGTCTTTTCCCGTTAATGCATACAAATCTCCCAACAAAGTGAGTGTACGGGTGTTCTGGGGGTCCATGTTGACACTTTTCTGGGCATAGGCCAGGGCTTCAGGATATTTCTTGAGTCCTTTCAACAAAATGGCCATTTTGGTATTCAGATAGACTGAATCCGGGTCGTTTCGTATGGCCTGTTCAAGATGCACCCTTGCGTCCCGGAAGCGGCCCTGATTCAATGCCACGGAAGCAAGCAGGAAATTCTCATAAGCCTTCTGGGTCGCATCCGGTTTATCGGGGCGGGCAATCTTGGGTCGGACGGTTTCAACGGCAGGATTGGTCGCCTTTTCAGACCGTTGGCCGTCCACCGTTGCACAGCCGGTGGGGCCAACCATAACCAGGACCAACAGGAGCAACAACATACGTCTAAAACTTTTTGATCTAAACCTGACCCCACACCTGAATAAAAGAGCTTCAAATGCTGTAAACTTTGATTTCATAGGCGGTTATTTATATCCGATTTTCCGGTAAGTGAAACCGAGTCCATTTTCCATCCACAAATATTCTATTTCAGAAAATCAGAATATTCCTCCTCAAAATTCGGAATCTTTTCTTTTAACCATTTCCGGATGTTCTTGATGATCTTCTCCTGGATCTGCCTGATTCTTTCCCGGGAAATTTTGTATTTATCGCCCAGATCCTGAAGGGTCAGGGGTTTTTCAGCCAGAATTCGATTGTCAAAAATATCGGCTTCTTTTCCGGAGAGTGTTTTTCGAAATTCTTGAAGGCTTTTCGTCAGCACGTTTTTGCTTTCATCATTGGAAAGCAGGTCGTCAGCCGCCATTGCAGGGTCCGGCAGAAAAGAACCATAGGATTCCCTCGAATCTTCTCCCACCGGCGCACTGAGAGAAATCTCCCATCCCCCCAACCGCTGGGTCATTTCAACAACTTCTGATTCTTTGACATCCAGCTTTTCGGCCAGAAGACGCGGTTCGGGGGTAAATCCTTGAGCAATCAGCTTATCCCTTTCTTTGGCAAGATTGAAAAACAGCTTCCTCTGACTCTGGGTGGTCCCGATTTTCACCATTTTCCAATTATCCATTATGAATTTGAGAATATACGCCTTAATCCAAAAAGAGGCATAATAGGAAAATTTGATGCCGCGATAGGGGTCGAATTTTCGCACGGCCTGCAATAAGCCCAGATTCCCCTCCTGAATAAGGTCCAGCAGGTTCTTCGTCCAGTACCGATGAAAATCCATGGCAATTTTTACAACCAGCCTCAAATTGGACGTTACCAACCTGAATGCCGCATCATCGTCATTGTTTTCCTGAATCCTGGTGGCCAGTTCTATTTCTTCTTCACGGGTCAGTAGATGATACTGCTTAATTTCAAGGAGGTATATTTGAAGCGGATCATAGGGGATTAGCGCCGTGTCGGAACGCTGTACCACAGGTGCAAGATCCGTGTGCTTCGGGACCGGCTTTTTTTTAGTTGCCTTGCCCTTTTTTTTCATGGAACCGGTTTCCTTTTTCCCCTCTTTCCCCTTTTTCATACAAAGACCTTCCAGATGGTTTAAGCGGTATGAAGATGCTTATTCCGGCTGAGATACGGGAACTATTTTCATGTAGCGTTTTTTCCCTGCCCGAAGAAGCAATCCCCCCTCCAACAAATCATCGATACCGACCGCCTGGTCAAAAACCGAAATTTTCCGGTCGTTCAAATAGCCGCCCCCCTGGGAGATCAATCTGCGGGCCTCACCCCTTGTTTTGCATAACCCGGCATTTTCAAACAAAATATAGGCCGGAATACCGTCTTCAAGGGTTTCCCGACCAATTTCATAACTGGGAGCGGATTTGTCCGACCCTCCCTTGCTCCCGCCGAAAAGCCCTTCGGCCGCCGCCCGGGCCTGATCCGCATTTTCTTTGCCATGGCACAAACGGGTCGCTTCATATGCCAGTATTTTCTTCGCATCCCGAATCTCGGAACCTTTCAGTTTATTGAGCCGATTTATTTCATCCATGTCCAGAAGAGTAAAAAGGGCCAGAAACCGTCCGATATCGCCATCATCCTGATTAACCCAATACTGGTAATAGTCGTATGGAGACGTCATTTCAGCATCAAGCCAGACAGCCCCCTTGTGGGTTTTGCCCATTTTAATGCCCGAAGCGGTCGTCAAAAGCGGAAAAGTGAGCCCATGGACAACCTCACCCTCCAGCCGCCTGATCAAATCCGCACCGGCCAGGATATTACCCCATTGATCATTGCCACCCATCTGAAGGCGACAATCATAATATTTAAAAAGATGCCAGAAATCGTAGGCTTGCAGCAGCATGTAGTTGAATTCAATAAAACTGAGACCGGTCTCCATCCTCATTTTGTAGCTTTCTGCGGCAAGCATCCGGTTTACACTGAAATGCCGGCCGATATCCCTTAAAAAATCGACGTAGTTGAGCTCCGCCAGCCAATCGGCATTGTTCACCATGACGGCACGATCATTGTTGAAATCAATAAAATTGGAAAGCTGCCTTTTAAGGCCCATCGCGTTTTCATTAATCTCTTCGCGGCTCATGATCCGGCGCATTTCCGTCTTTCCGCTGGGATCTCCCACCAAGGCCGTACCGCCTCCCACCAGTACAACCGGCCGATGACCGGCATTTTGCATGTGCACCAGACTCATGATAGGAAGCAGGCTTCCCACATGAAGGCTCTTTGCAGTCGGGTCAAAACCAATATAGCAGGTCGTGGGTTGCGTGAGCATCTGTGAAAGCGACACTTCGTCCGTGGACTGTTCAAAAAATCCTCTGGCTTCAAAAACCTCTAAAATATTTTCCATTTTCAGTTTTCTTCTGAACTCCTCTCTTCATTCTCCGGAAGCTTGATTCGAATCACCTGTCCCTGTTTTCCAAGATTATCCATCTTTTTACCATTGAACTCAAGGGCAATACCGCCGGCATTGCCGATCAACAGTTCAAAACCCTTCTCTGCCTTCCATTCGGGCCTATCCGAAGGACCAAATACATACTCTTTCGGTTTCATACCGTCAATCGATATCCTGAGCCAGGTCCTTTCGGTTACAAAGCCTTTCAGATGCAACTTTAAACTTTCAGTCTCTACAGCGGCAGACGGGACCTCCAATCCGGGCTTTTCTTCCGGAAGGCTCCGGGACACGGCCGATTTCGGCAACTCACCTTCCAGGTTTTTTGGTTTTTCCCGGGCTTCCGGATTCTCCGCCGGCGCACGCAGGTTCCCCTGCAAATTCGCTGTTGGAAGCATATTTTCTTCTATAACCGTAACTGCTTCAACTGCTTCCCTCTTCCGTTGTCCCTCCGGCGCAAGGGGTTTTTCGTGGTCCGGTAAAGGCTGCGTTTTCACGCTGCCGTTGTCGGCGGCTCCATGCATACCCGGTAAAAACAGCCATGCATAATAATAGGCGGACGCTGCCGCCAGAAGGAGCAGCAGGCCGACTATTACAAATGGCCATTTTTTCCGCTGGGCGATGGACGGCAGCACAAATTTCTGCGAAAAATCATTCGTCCCCGTTTCCTCTCTATAAAGGTCCAGAAGGCGCTCCTCGTCAAGGGACAGAACACGCGCATACGATTTTATAAAACCTTTCACGAGGGTGGGCGCTGGAAGCAGATCCCAATCTTCATTTTCAATGGCCGCCACAAAGTGAGGTCTCATCCGGGTCTGTTGCGAAATCTGAGCGTAGTTGAATCCTTTCTTCTCTCTTTCTTTTCTGAGCAGTGCACCCAAAGAAATACCGGAAGAAAAAATCCAATCATCGGTTTCGGCATTCAATGGCTTTTGATGATCTTGACCCATATTATGAGGAGACGCAAAATGTTTAAAAGATGATTTTGGTGTACGATTTTTCCCTTAAATCCTTAATCCAGGCATCATAGGCCTGATTCATTTTTTCTCGGTAAAGGGTTGAGCGAATAGCATTTTTGACCTTTTCAAATGATTTTTCTCCGCCCTCATCTTTTTCCACAACCTTGATAATCTGAATTCCGTTGGGTCTGACAATTGGCGTGCCGATTTCTCCTGAAGAAAGGTCTTTGATGGATGCGGCCATTTCAGAGTTGAGTTCCGATATGTTAAAAACACCGAGATCACCCCCGTCCTTTGCACCCGGACCGTTGGAAAACTGAGCGGCCAATGTTCCGAAATTTTCACCGGCTTTGATTTTCCCAATGATTTGATCGGCCTTCCTTCTAAGAGCACGGGCCTCTTCCCGGTTTCCCGGGTCTTCCTGTTTCAGGAAAATCATGGCGAGGTGTACTTTTCCTTTGGTGCTGTAGTTGTCTTTATGCGTATCATAATATGCCTGCACTTCTTCATCAGTGATAATAATTTTGCTTCTGACCTCATAGTTGATCAGCCGCCTTCTTTCGAGCTCTGTTTTGAGTCTCTTTCGATATTCATCCAAACTCAGACCCTGCGCCTTAAGCCCGGCCACCAGATCCTCCTGGGTCATATCGTTTTCCCTTTTGAGCGTTTCAATGGCCGCATCCACTTCGGATTGTGGCACATTGATCTTCATTTCCTTTATTTTCTCAATGGCAATTTTTTCTTCGATCAACATCTCAAGGACTTTTCTTCGCATCTCCAGGTACTGGGACTCGGATTTTCGTTTGAGTGCGTCAGGGGCCATGCCCGTCATTTGCGTCAGGCGTGTATTGAGTTCATATAGTGTCACCACATCCGCATTGACAATAGCCACCACACGATTATAAATTTCGCCGTTCGCCTTCCCCTGAAGGAAAGCATTTGCCCCCACAAAAAGGAACATTAAAACAAAAATGGTCGACTTTCTCATTCAGGAAAACTCCATACTATCGATTGCTTTTTGATTGATTTTGACCCTGATATCCGACCGGAGGCTTTGGAGCCACTCTTTAATAAAGGACATCCGCCTTGTTTGACAAAGATCTTCTTCTATCCCGTCGATGATCTCGGAAAACGCCCGGAATCCGCCGGGACGTCGGTCCATGACTTCAAAAATATGATATCCCGAAGCGCCTTTCGTTACGGGGCTGATATCGCCCGGCGCCATCTGAAAGAGCATTTTGTCAAGGGATTCATCCAGGATCCCTTTGGCAACCCAGCCCACCTCGCCACCATCTACCGCTTCCGGGCCTTCCGAATACTTCCGGGCCAGGGATGCCAGACTTTCGCCTGATCGAATTTTCCCATATAGCTCGTTGGCTTTTTTCTTGGTTCGACAGAAAATCTGTCTGAATCTAATCTCTTCAGGCGCCTTATAATGGTTTGGGTTCGATTCAAAACGTGCCTTCATCTCTTTGTAATCAGGTGGTTCCATGTGAACGGTGACCGCATTGATAACCTTTTCAATGACAATCTGCTCTTTAAACCGTTTCATCCAGACATCAGGGTCGCCCCATTTTCGAAGGAGCATCTCTTCAAAAAGGCTCTCCGAATATCCTTTTTTGATGTCGATCAAACGCGCTTGAAACTCCTTTTCGGAGACAACAATGCCGTGTTGCTTTGCATATTCCAATATTAGATATCGATCAATGATATTATCAAGCAAGGCCGTCTTGATATTTTCCGTCTCTTTTGCGGGAATCGGCAAATCCTCTGATGCAAGGAGTAGATTCTGCTTGAGAACATCCGCTGTAAGCTGTTGATCTCCGACCACCAGAACCACCGGCCCGGGGTCCTTTCCAATACGGTCGCAGCCCTCAACGAAAAAAAGGCCGCCGAACGCCGTAACAAGCAGAAAGAGCGTATAAAAAATATTTGATTTCCTTTTAAAAATAAAACGATTGCTCATTTGTCCCAACACAAATGATGCCAGGAGAAGAAAGCACCAAGAAAAAATCTTCAAATTTTATAAAGTAGCAAGCACGTGGGAAAAAGCAAGCATATTTTTCATTTGGCGCTTGAAGACCGGAGGTCACGAAACAGAAGGATTTAGCTGATCGAGAATTTTTTCAACTTTCCGGAGGTCTTCCGGAAAGGTGAACGGTGCTGTTTGGATATTGAGCTTGCCGTCGGGGGAGCATCGAAACCGTTTGGGACGCTCTTGTATGAGTTCGAGCAGATGCTCCCTGTTCCGGACCCGGTCTTCCATGAAAGTAAGTGTCAGTTTCCCCTGTCCCATATCCAGTTTTGCAATGCGAAGCTGCTTCAGGCGCAGGCGAATCGACATCAGCGATAGCAGGTTTTTCACCTCGGGGGGCGGGGTTCCGAATCGGTCTCGAATTTCCCGGTTTATTTCATCCAGTTCGGAGGTCTCTATCAGGGCTGAAAGACGACGGTACAGATTCAACCGCATGTCCGTATCCATAATATAGTCACCGGGCAGAAAAGCGGGAATATCGATATTAATTTCAGGATTTATCTCATCCTGCCATTGCTCTCCCTTCAACTCCGTGACGGTTCGTTCAATGAGTTTCAGGTAGAGTTCATATCCCACCGCGGAAATGTGACCCGATTGGGAAAAACCCAGGATATTGCCGCCCCCCCTGATTTTCAAGTCATGCATGGCAAGGTGCAGGCCCGCACCCAGATTTGAAAAGTCCATGAGCGCTTTCAAACGCTTTTCCGCATCCCTGGTGAGCATGGCATCCCTGGTGACCAGGAGATAAGCGTAAGCTTTTTCGCTGGCACGCCCCACGCGGCCCCGCAACTGATAAATCTGCGCCAGGCCCAGACGATCCGCTTCGTTGATAATGATGGTATTGGCCGACGGAATATCCAGTCCGGATTCAATAATGGTGGTGCATACCAAGACGTCGATCTCTCTTTTGAGAAACCGCATCATGGTGTTTTCCAGTTCCTTCGGCTTCATCTGTCCGTGGGCCACTTCAAACCTGGCTTCCGGAACCAGTTTCCTCAACGCGTCGGCCGTATGAACGATGCTTTTGACCCTATTGTGCACAAAAAAGGTTTGGCCACCTCTTTCCAGTTCATTTTGAATAGCCCTTTTAATGGTCGCTTCATCATAGGGCGAAAGGTAAGTTTCAATGGCCAGCCTGTCTCTGGGGGGCGTTTCGATGACACTTAAATCTCTGACACCCATCATGGACATTTGAAGGGTTCTGGGGACCGGGGTAGCCGTAATGGCCAGGACATCCACCAGTGCCCGATACTTCTTGAGAGCTTCTTTCTGCTTGACGCCGAAACGCTGCTCCTCATCAATAATAACTAGGCCTAAATCCGCAAATGACACGTCCTTTTGAAGAATCCGGTGTGTACCGATGAGAATATTGATTTTTCCCGATCGAACTTCCGCAATGATTTTTCCCTGTTCCGCTTTGGTTTTAAATCGGCTGAGAATCCCAACCGTCACGGAATGAGGCGTCATCCGCTTTCTAAAGGTTTCGTAATGCTGCTCGGCCAAAACCGTGGTAGGCACCAGGAAAGCCACCTGTTTTCCGTCGGTTACCGCTTTAAAGGCCGCCCGGATGGCAATTTCCGTTTTGCCGAACCCCACGTCTCCGCAAATGAGCCGGTCCATGCTTTTGTCTGAAGAAAGATCTTCCAACACATCATCAATGGCCTTGCTCTGGTCATCGGTTTCCTCATATTCAAAGGCCGCTTCAAATTCACGAAAATAGTGGTCAGGCGGTGAAAATCTGAATCCTTTTCGATAGTTTCTGAGCGCATAGAGTTCCACAAGCTGTCTGGCGATTTTTTTGACGGAATTCTTGGCTTTCTGTTTGGTTAATCCCCACGACTGCCCTCCCAGCTGGTCCAGTTTCGGGCCTTTTTCATCGGCGCCTGCATATTTTTGCAGAACGCTGACGCGGTCGGCCGGCAGATACAGTTTTGATTTGGCGGCATACTCGATAATAACAAAATCCTGAATACGCTGGGCGATTTCCATGGTGGAAAGACCCTTATAGCGGCCAATGCCATGCTCCTCGTGAACCACCAAATCTCCGGCTTTCAACTGGCTGAACGCCGACCAGGAAAGCCCGTGGCGGCTCTTTTTCCTGGAACGCTTCAAGGCCCTGCGCGTGCCGAAAATTTCGTCCTCACTCACCACATAGAGCCCCAATTCCGGCCAGACAAAGCCCCTCGACAGGCGGTCCAGGCAAATGGTGAGGCCGCGCCCCATCCCCACTTCCCGCCATCCCTGCACCACCCGTTCGACCTTGACATCGTAGGTCCCTAAAATTTCCCCCAAACGGTTGGCCTGTTGACGGGTACTGCAGGTCATCACCACCTGCGCGCCCAGCGCTAACCACCTGCTTACCTTGTTCGCAAAAGGCGCCATGGAAACCCTTCCCTTGGTGGCAAGCCGGATTTCCAGATCATCTTCAATTTCAAAACGTCCTTCAAAAACCAACGCCTTTTCGGCGCGTTCGTCAGGACCCAGATTCAATTCAAAAAACTCGATCTTCTGATGGTTCGCCGCAAGCGATGCGATTTCCGTAAACGGCACAAACAGTCCATCGATATCGGGAAAAGGCTCCCCTCGTGCCGCGGATTCCTCCCGATACTTTTCGATGTCCTGGTGAAACTTTTTTTCGGTTTTTCGCCTATTCGGTTCTATAAAACCCGGTTCCATCAGGGCCAACACACTTTTTTCAGGGAGAAACCCGAACAATGTATCAGGGCTGTCATAGAAATGATTCAGCCACGCTTCCTGACCGGGAAAAGCGCTATCGGCACCATGATGGCCGGGGACCCGTCCCATGGACCTGGCCCGCGTGATGTTTTCCGGGCCCTTGATGATTTCGCAGGCGGGCAGCAGAATCAACTCGGACAGGTTTTTTTCGGATCGTTGGCTGACGGGATCAAACTGCCTGATCGACTCCAGCCGGTCTCCCCAGAACTCAAGGCGCACCGGTAACGGATAAAGCGGAGAAAAGACATCAATCACCCCTCCCCGAACGGAATAATCGCCTCTTTCCTCCACCATGGAAGTGTTTTGATAGCCATTGATTTCAAGTGTTTTGATGAGATCGTCCCGATCCATCGCTTCACCTTCCTCCAGGTATTCCAGCGCATCGGACAGGGCGCTTTTGGGCATGACCCGATAGCAAAGGGCCTCCGGCGAAGTGATGATCACGGGATCCGGTTCCGTCATCAATGCGTAAAGGGCATTGATGCGTTCCGTAACCAATTGCGTGTGAGGACTGAGACCTGTCAACGGCGACATGTCATAGGACGGGAAACGGTGCAGACGTGCAACAGCGCCGGAATCTTCGTTTTGGAGGCCCATAAAAAACCGAATTTCGCGGTGGAATCGTTCAGCTCTTTTTTTGTCCGCCAGAATGACAAGGCATGGGGTTTTCAGGCGGTCCAGAAACCGGGCGAAACCGTAGGCACGGGCAGCTCCCGAAAGACCCGCGACCTTTATGGCCCGATACCCTTCGTCAACCCAACGGTTGAGACGGGACAGTGGATTTTCCCGATCACCTGAAACAGGGGATGAATTCAATTGACCTTTCTTTGAAACAAAAGGGTTCGAGGATAAATCCGGCATGGTTTAAGTAACGGTTGGTTCCAGCAGAGAGAGTTTCATGACATTCGTATCCAGTGTTGCCGGTATTCCCAGCGGAAAGGTGATGTTGTCCGGATCGTGTCCCAACGGAAACCCCGCGGCAATGGGAATTTTCATGGGTTTAAAATGTTCCTCTATCAGTTTTTGGACGGAAGCGGGATCGCCACAACCGGTAAACCGGCCCGCAATCAGACCTTTTATCCCTTTCAAATGCCCCGAAAGCGCCAAATGGGTGAACATCCGATCGAGCCGGTAAGGGGCCTCACCCCTGTCTTCAATAAAGAGGATGCTTCCTCCCAGGTCCGGCATATAAGGGGTTCCCAACAGCTGGCTTAAGAGAGACAGATTTCCCCCTATAATGGGTCCGGTCGCCTTTCCGCCGTTAAGCGAATAACCCGCCATGGGAGTAAATGAGATCGGTTTCTCGGAAGAGATCATCCGGACCAGGTCTTGCCATCTCTTGTCGGGAAGTTCCGGAAAGCCCTTCACCATGGGGCCATGGAATGTTATCAAACCGGTTTGTTTGAAGATGGCCGCAAGAAGCGCCGTAATATCACTGTATCCCACAATGATCTTGGGGTTGTTTCCGATCAGCTCGTAGTCCATTCGGTCGAGCAACCTCAGGCTGCCATATCCACCACGGGAGCAGAAGACGGCTTTGATTTCGGGATTCCGAAACATGCCCTCAAAATCCGAAAGACGATCCCCGTCATTGCCCGCCATGTATTCCCGCCGATCGTACACGTGGGGGGCCACATGAACTTTAAACCCTTTATTTTCAAGAAAACGAAGGCCCGCTTCCAGATCGGACCTGCTGACCGGTCCTGCCGGAGATACAACGCCCACAGTATCGCCCGGTTTAAGTTTTGACGGTTTGATCATGGTATTAAGGCCTTACCACATGGCAGGATTTACCGGACGTTTCTGTCAAAAAGAATGATCAGGCCACGCAGGGTGAGGAATTCTTCAACCCCTTCGATGGTTTCGGACACTTCTGATATCAGGGGCGCCAGACCTCCCGTGGCAATAACTTTGGGATTTTCCCGCGACTCCTGTTTCATGCGGTTCACAATCCCGTCCACCAAACCCGCGTAGCCATAGATAATACCGGCATTCATGCTGCTGACGGTATTTTTGGCAATGACGGAAGCAGGTTTCGAGAAAATTTCCACTCGGGGCAACTTCGACGCCTCCTGAAAGAGCGCCTCGCAGCTGATGATGACCCCCGGCGCAATGGCGCCCCCCATATAGTCCCCGTTCCCGGATATATAGTCAAAGGTGGTGGCGGTTCCGAAATCCACCGCAATCAAGGCCGTTTTGTACTTCTCGTAGGCACCGACAGCGTTGACGATCCTGTCGGCGCCCACTTCTTTAGGGTTATCGTATTTAATGGGCATACCGGTTTTGAGCCCCGGTCCGACAACAACCGGTTCCACATGGAAGTACCTGCGAGAAAAATCCTCAACCGTGTTCAGCAATGGAGGAACCACACAGCTTACGATGGTATTTTTGATATCCCGAAAGCCGAGCCCTTCCCACTGGAAAAAATTCCCAACCAAAATTCCCAGTTCATCCGCGGTGATCTCCTTTTCGGTGCGAATTCGCCAGTGATGAAGGATTTTATTTCCCCGGGTTACGCCCAGAACAATGTTCGTGTTACCGATGTCAATACAGAAAAGCATATCATCTTTACCCGGGGACCGTCTCATTTGCACGCTCTCTTAAAACGGCGTCAATCACTTTGACGGTTTCCGCAGCCAGCTTTACGTTGTGCACCCTTACAATATGCGCACCGTTCATGACACAGGCGGCCACCGCGGCCATGGTGCCCGTGTCTCTTTCGTGCGCTTCCTTGCCCAGGATTTTTCCGATAAAAGCTTTATTGGAAGGACCCACCAGCAGGGGTTTTTGAAGTGCCTGAAATTTTTTCAGTTGATGGATGACGCTCAGATTGTGATCAAATGTCTTCCCGAATCCGATCCCCGGATCCAGAATGATCATGTGTTCCTTTATGCCGGCCGATTTGCAGCGTTTCACGGCATCCTTGAAAAACGTGATGATTTCACCATGCAAATCATCATATCTGGGATTGAGCTGCATGTTCTCCGGAGTTCCCTGCATGTGCATCAGTATCACGGGAACACCGGCCTCCGCAGCCACATCTGCCATACGGGGGTCAAGGCGCATGGCGCTGATATCGTTTATGATGGAAGCTCCGGCCGCCAGCGCCTCGCGAGCCACCTTTGATTTGTAGGTGTCAATACTGATGGGAATGGAAATTTTCCGACTCAACCGGCGAATCACGGGGACAACCCGCGCCATCTCTTCCTCCGTGGAGAGTCGCTCGGAGTATGGACGGGTCGATTCGCCACCCACATCGATGATGTCGGCGCCGTCCCGGGCCATTTCAATGCCGCGTGCGACGGCTTTGGCCTCGGAAAAATATCTGCCGCCATCCGAAAATGAATCGGGGGTTACGTTTAAGATACCCGTCAAGTGCGTTCTACCCCCCAGA
Organism: delta proteobacterium NaphS2; assembly: GCA_000179315.1. GTDB lineage: Bacteria > Desulfobacterota > DSM-4660 > Desulfatiglandales > Desulfatiglandaceae > NaphS2. The sequence goes on along the minus strand of ADZZ01000207.1, from coordinate 13,214 downwards.
TCCAGCCGGTGCTTATGCCATTTCAGAGACAAATCCATAAAATCCATTAACCTGTAAAAGTGCTAGCCCTGATCATCCGTTGGATCATCCGTCGGAGATTCCGTTGAAGCATCCGTTGACATCTCCTCGGTTTCAACCTTTCTTTCGGACGGGGTATCTTTGCGTTCCCATTTTTTGTCGCCGGCCATGATTTCATCAATATCCCGACCGTTTAAGGTTTCCTTCTCCAACAGGGCATAGGCCATATTGTGCATGGTATCCAGGTTGTCATTGATGAGCCCACAGGTTTTGTCATAGGCCTCCATCACGATCCGCCTCACTTCTTTATCGATTTTCTTGGCGGTATCTTCGCCGTAATCCCGGTGTTGTGAAAGCTCTCTCCCCAGGAATATCTGCTCATCTTTCTTGCCGAAGCTCAGGGGTCCCAACTCTTCGCTCATTCCGAAATCGCACACCATTTTACGGGCCATTTCCGAAGCCCGTTCAATATCATTGCCCGCGCCCGTGGTTTCCGTGTCCAGAACAATTTTTTCCGCAGCCCGGCCTCCCATCAAAATGGCGATATTGTTCAGGAGGTGTTCTTTCGGGTAGGTATGTTTTTCATTCATGGGAAGCTGCTGTGTCAAACCCAGCGCTCTACCCCTCGGAATAATGGTCACTTTATGAATAGGGTCCGTATCCGGCAAGAGCCTTGCCACCAAAGTATGTCCGGACTCATGATAGGCGGTAATCTTCTTTTCCTCCTCACTGATAATCATGCTTTTTCGTTCGGTTCCCATGAGGACTTTGTCTTTGGCATCTTCAAAATCCTCCAGCTCGATTTTTTCCTTTCCGCGCCTTGCCGCCATGAGGGCCGCTTCATTGACCATGTTTTCAATGTCCGCACCGGTAAAACCCGGGGTCCCCCTGGCCAGCACGGATGTATCCAGGTTTTCGGCAACCAGTTTTTTCCTCAAATGGACTTTCAAAATCCCTTCCCGACCTTTCAGGTCCGGAACCGGCACCACCACCTGTCGGTCAAAACGTCCGGGTCTCAAAAGGGCCGGATCCAGGACATCAGGCCGGTTTGTGGCCGAAATGAGAATAACGCCTTCATTGGACTCAAAACCATCCATTTCAACCAGCAGTTGGTTCAGGGTCTGTTCACGCTCATCATGGCCGCCACCCAAACCCGCACCCCGATGTCTTCCAACGGCATCAATTTCATCGATGAAAATAATGCACGGGGCATTCTTTTTACCCTGGTTGAAAAGGTCTCTGACCCGGGAAGCACCCACACCCACGAACATTTCCACAAAATCAGACCCGCTGATGGTGAAAAAGGGAACACCTGCTTCACCGGCGATGGCCCTTGCCAGAAGGGTCTTTCCCGTTCCCGGTGATCCCACCAACAGGACACCTTTCGGAATACGCCCTCCCAATCGGGTAAACTTCTTGGGATCACTGAGAAAGTCCACAATCTCCCCCAGTTCTTCCTTGGCTTCGTCAATGCCTGCAACATCTTCGAAAGTGACCTTATCCTGTGCGTCACTCATGAGCCTGGCTCTACTCTTGCCGAAGGAAAGGGCTTTTCCGCCGCCGGCCTGCATCTGTCTCATGAAGAATATCCAGACCCCGATCAGCAAAAGCATGGGAACCCAGGACAGAAACACCTGGAACCAGGGGGATTCTTCCATGGGTTTGGCAGTGATGGCCACGCCCTTGCTTCTGAGCAAGCTGATCAGTTCGGGATCTTTGGGTGCATACGTTTTAAACGGCCCCTGGCCTGACATCCCGGTGATGTTTTCCCCCTGGATGGTCACCTGGTTCACACCGCCATTATCAACCATGTTCAGAAAATCGCTGTAACTGATATTGACTTTGCCCCTGTCAGGATGTTTAAACATCTGAAACAACATGACCATCATTAAACTGATGACGAGCCAAAGGGCGAGATTTTTATAGAATGGGTTCAATCGTCTGTCACCTCCATGAAAAGACTGTCAGTCATTTGGGAAAACCCTCCGGTCGGTCGTATTTTATTTTCGAACCGGGAGAGCTTTTAAAACACAATCTTATCATTATAGTTATAATTTTCCCAAATTCCATAGAAAACTGTAAATCGCTTTTCTAAAAGAGCCCGTTGTTTAAGCTTCTTTTGGGGTCGGTGCCTTGATTTTTTTGTTGACATTCAGAAGCATTCGACAGCATTTTGGTACATGTGTTCGCCTTTTGATCTTTCCTGAAAAGACCATGGTCAGGAACAAAATTTTACCAACACACTGAAAATACAACATTTTCATGTTTCTGCTTCTATAACGGCCAAATGAATATTGAGGAGCAAAGGGTATGAGTGAACATCTGTTTAACGATAAAGATACAGAGCAGATGGAGGCGCGCGGCATCTCCCTTGAGGAGACTGAAAGGCAACTGGCCATATTTAAAACCGCCAGACCATATCTAACCCTTTCCGGGCCCTGTGTTCCCGGAAGCGGGATCGCCGTATTTGACGCCAAGGCCCAAGAATCCCTGGCGGCACTTTTTGAGAAAGAAAAGAAGAACCGCTCATTTATCAAATTTGTTCCGGCATCAGGGGCGGCTTCCCGAATGTTTAAAGTTCTATTGGGTTATCTCAACCGTCCCGGTGAAATCGAACAAAACAAGGTGGCCCGGGATGCGATTTCCGGTGAAACTTCAGCAAAACAGCTTCAGATTTTCATGGAGGGCATCACCAAATTTGCATTTTTTGAGGACCTAAAGCAGACGCTCTCAGAACAGGGGCTCTCCATGGCGGATTTGCTGGAAAAGGGCTTCTTCAGGGACATTATTCGATTGCTTTTAACGGAAGATGGTATGGGCTATTCGGGCTTGCCAAAAGGACTTCTTTTGTTTCACGCATACCCGGAAAAAAACCGCACCCCTTTTGAGGAGCACTTGGTGGAAGCCGCTTTTTACGCTCGTGACGCCGCAAACCGCTGTTTTCTGCATTTTACGGTTTCCCCCGAACATCTTCCGCGCTTTCAGAAGTGCCTGAGGAAAGTGGTTCCCGACTTTGAAAAACAATTTACCATCACCTATGCGGTGGATTTTTCGGTTCAGAAGCCCTCAACCGACACCCTTGCCGTTGATCCGGAAAACAAGCCTTTCCGCTTGCCAAACGGACGGTTGCTGTTTCGGCCCGGGGGACACGGCGCCCTGCTTGAAAACCTGAACGACCTTCAAGGGGACATTGTTTTCATTAAAAATATCGATAATGTTGTCCCTGATCATCTTAAAGACGAAACTTACACCTGGAAGAAGATTGCAGGCGGCTATCTCATTTCCGTTCAGAACCGGATCGCCCGCTATATGAAAGAATTGAGCGCTGAATCAACCAATGCCGGTTTTCTGGCGGAAGCGGCGGCTTTTGTGGAAGAGGATCTCTTGGTACCCATGCCTTCCGCCGTAAAAAATGCAGGTCCTCAAATGAAAAAAACCTGGATCATGGACCGGCTCAATCGTCCCGTTCGTGTCTGCGGCATGGTCAGAAATACGGGAGAACCGGGCGGTGGCCCTTTCTGGGTTCTAAACAAATCCGGCGAGAAATCACGCCAAATCGTCGAGACGGCACAAATCGACCCGGACGACCCGGCACAAAAGGCCATACTGGCCGGTTCCACCCATTTCAACCCGGTGGACCTGGTGTGCGGCGTAAGAGACTGGCAGGGCAACCCATTTGATCTGCGGAAATACGTGGACCCGGAGACGGTCTTTATTTCCAAGAAAAGCAAAGACGGAAAAGAACTCAAAGCCCTGGAACATCCAGGCCTTTGGAACGGGGCCATGGCCCACTGGATTACGCTGTTCGTTGAAGTGCCGGTGATAACCTTTAACCCCGTCAAAACCGTTAATGACCTGCTGAGGATCGAGCATCAACCCTTTGGCGGTTGAAAATCACCATGAACATCCTCGACATTATCATCATAGCTGCCGTCATTTTCTTCCTCATTCGAGGTGTTTTCAGGGGAATCGTCCGAGAAATCGGATCGTTGGCCGGAGTCGTGCTGGGCATTTGGCTGGGGAATCTGTACTATCCGGAAGTGGCACATTTTCTGAAAAGCTTCATTCCACCGGGGAAGTATCTGCCCATAATCGCTTTCGCTCTGATCTTTCTGGTCGTTCTCGTGTTGTGCAATTTACTGGGATGGCTATTCAAGAAACTGTTTCAAAAACTATTTCTGGGATGGGTTGATAGAATTCTGGGGGCCGGCCTGGCCTTACTGAAGGGCCTTGTCCTCAGTTATCTGATAATTGTCCTGGTGACCTTAATCGCGCCGCGGGATTCGACCCTTGTGAAACAATCACGGCTGGCACCCATTATCGTCCAAACCTATGGGGCCATGATTGATCTGATCCCTTCAGGTTCTCACGAAAAAATCAAGGAATCATTCGACAAAAAGAAAAAGGATCTTCAAGAAGTCTTCAAGGGGAATATTTGAACGTACCATGAAAGAAATCGACACCAACAGGCTTGGCAGGGTCATGGGTGATCTATTGTCGCTGGTCAGGCGGCTTCGGGGGCCCAACGGTTGCCCATGGGATGCCAAACAGGACAATCATTCCATTAAAGTCTATCTGATTGAAGAGGCATACGAAGTATTGGACGCCATTGAAAACGCTTCCAGCGAGGAAACCTGTGGGGAACTGGGAGACCTGTTGTTTCAAATTATTTTTCTGGCGGCTCTCGCGGAGGAAAACGGAGAATTTGATTTTGTTGAGGTGGTCGAAAAAATAACCGCGAAAATGGTTCGCCGTCATCCCCATGTTTTCTCTGACGCAAAGGTTTCATCGGCCGAGCAGGTCGCTGTCAACTGGGCCAAAATCAAACGAGAAGAGGCAAATGCAAAGGAGCCCGTTTCCGATTCCCTAAACCATGTGCCCAATGGCTTGCCGGCACTTCTGAGGGCACACCGGTTGAGTGAAAGGGCGGCCAAGACCGGTTTTGACTGGACCGGCCGTCAGGAAATCTGGAAAAAAGTTCTTGAAGAAGCGGAAGAGCTGAGTTGCGCTATCGCCGCCGAAGATGGCCGGGCGGTAAAAGAGGAAATGGGGGACCTTTTTTTCAGTCTCGTCAATCTGTCGAGACACTGGGGCATGAACGCAGAGGATCTGTTGCGATCGGCAAACCGAAAATTCCTTACACGTTTTGAGCGAATGGAAAAACATTTGAACCAGGCGGGGATTTCCCTTGAAAAGGCGACCGCCAGTCAAATGAATGGGGCATGGGAAGCGGTAAAAAGGCAGGCAAAAGTAAATCAGCCGTAAAAAAAAGGAATAAAGGGTTTTATCGGATCATAAAGTGGGGATGCGGTTTGCTGGTGATGCTGTTTTTCATCAGCATCCTGCAGGTGTTTGCCCTTCGTTATGTTGATCCCCCCTTTTTTCTGATAACACCCGTCAGATCCGCGATCTCGCTATTTCGATCGCAAACGCCGAAACCATCCGTGCAATGGTGTGCTTACAGAGAAATATCACCGCAAATCAAACGGGCGGTCCTTGCAGCGGAAGATCAGCGGTTCCTGACCCACAACGGGTTTGATTTTATCGAGCTTAACGATGCACTGAAAGACATGGCCACGGGAAAAGGGTTTCGGGGGGCCAGTACCCTCACCATGCAGGTGGCCAGGACTGTTTTCCTTTGGCCGGCCAGAACCTGGGTCAGGAAAGGGCTTGAAGCGTACTATACGGTTTTGCTTGAAATCTTTCTTTCAAAAAAGCGAATCTTAGAAATTTATTTGAACACGGTGGATTGGGGAAAAGGAATCAGGGGTATTGAGGCCGCCGCCAAGAAATACTTTCATGTTTCCGCCGGACACCTTTCCAGAAAACAGGCGGCACTACTGGCCGCCGTACTGCCCAGCCCCCATCGCTGGTCCCCTGTGACACCCAATACATGGGTGCTGAAACGCCAGAAAAGGATCCTTGGAGACATGAACCAAATGCCATTGCCGAAAGAATGATTGAACGCCATGTTTTCTGATTTCATAAACCGTTTTCGGATGATCAGCCTGAAATGGAAACTGTTGTTTCCCTACCTCTTTTTTTCTTTTGTGGGAACGACTTCTCTTGTTCTCATCGGCCTCAGTTCCCAGCAGGAAATCATCAAGGAAGAGGAAAAAAAGGAACTCCTTCGCTACTATGACATCTTTCGGGTATCGGTCCGCCAGAAAGCTGAACAGGCCCTTGCCATGGCAACCGTTATTGCTGAAAATCCCATAATCGAGGATTTGTTTTGGAAAAAAGATCGTAGCGGGCTTCTGGATTATGTCCGGCCTCTGTTTGAGAAATTACAAAATGACTTCGGCATCAAGCAGTTGCACTTTCACATCTTGCCGGGAAAATCGTATCTACGGGTTCATAAGCCGGAGCAGTCGGGCGAAATGATCGCCTACCGGACAAGTATTATGGACGTGCTTAAAACCGGGCAGGGTACGAAAAGCCTGGAATGGGGATTGACGGGTCTGGGCATTCGTGGGATTGTACCCGTTTTCAGGAACAAGGAGTTGGCAGGGAGTATGGAAATCGGGTACCCCTTTGGCCGTTCATTTTTGGAGAAACAGACAAAACGGTGGGGGCCTGATTTTTCCGTTTACGAAAAAAAAGGTCCGCATACCTACACCCTTCTGGCATCCACTAAAGCATCCCCGAAGAGATTCTCTCTTTCGGAATCATTGGCTTCCGATTCAACTGAAAAGAGCCAAATTTTCATTGCGCCTCCCCGTTTTCCTCATATTGCGTTGCTGGCAGGCCCGCTACGAGACTACCGCGGTGAAGTGGTCGCCGTTGTGGAAGTTGAGGTCAATCGATCGGCGATTGTCCAACGATTGTCAAAAACAAAGACCCTGATGGTGGTGGTCGCTTTGGTGGGCATCTGTGTTTCCTTTTTTCTGGTGTGGATTGTCGCCATGGTTTTTATACATCCCATCAAGGAAATTGTGGCCGCCGCACAGGAAATCGCTCAGGGGAAACGGGAAACCCGCCTTAACCCCAGGTCCAATGACGAAATCGGTGTGCTGGGCCATTCCCTCAACACCATGCTCAATTCTCTGAAAGAACGTCGCCTCCAGATTGAGGAATATGCCCGAACCCTTGAAAGACGGGTGCAGGAAAGAACCGCCGACCTGGTTTCGTCGGAAGAAAAATACCGGACCCTGGTTGATAACATACCCGTTGGCGTGTATCGAATTTTGAGTGACGGCACCATTGAGTTTATAAACCCTTATCTCATCGACACATTGGGCTTTGATCCTGAGGATATGCTCGGGAATCGTTTCTTCTGGCAAGAAAAAGTCTGGGGCCATGACGAAGCCCGGAGCCAAGAGATCATGGATATCTTGAAAAAAGATCCTTCGGAATTCCGAAAGGAAAGGGTCGTAATGGACAAACAGGGGCAAAAACATGTGTTTATGGATCATGCCATCCCCTGCTGGGATGACGCGGGAGACCTCCGCTGGTTCGAGGGGATCATGGTGGATATCACCGAACTGAAGAATCTTCAGGAAAAAGCCCTGCGTACGGAAGAAATTCGCCTTTTGGGAGAAATCTCCGCACGATTTGCTCACGAAATGAGAAATCCTTTGGCGACCGTGGGCGGATTTGCACGTCGATTGAAAGACACCCTTTCAGAAAATGAGCGGCAACAAATGCTCGCAAAGATCATCATGGACGAAGTGGCCCGCCTGGAAGATATCCTCAAAAGCATTCTATCCTCCATAAAACCTTTCACCCTCAACTTGGTTACTGTGCATCCTAATGAAATTATCCAATCCTCCCTGAAAGAAGAGAAAGGCCGTTTGACCGATAAGAGGATACAGCTTGAAACCGCACTATCCCCTTCCATTCCAAGCATTCAGGGAGATGAATTCCTTCTGAAACAGGCACTTGATTGCATCTTAAAAAATGAAATCATCAATATGCCGGAAGGAGAAAAGCTTTTTCTCTCAACTGATGGCGGAACGGAAAACGTAATGATCACCATTCGACATAATGCGAAGGGTCTGGCCAATGAAGACCTGAGTCAGTTCTTTTATCCCCGCTTTACCGGAAACGCTGAAACCACGATTCACGATTTACCCCTGGCGAGAATCGTCATTCACCGTCACGGTGGAAAGGTGGACGTTTTTCGTGAAGGGGAAAACGTTGTTTTGAAGATTGAATTGCCGTTGAAACAGCAGGTTTGACGGACGCAGATAAGCATGATATTTTGAACACGAACCGAAAACATTTTGACCCACATGCTTTTATAAGCAAGGATTGAGTTAAGGCCGCAACCGGGGATAGGGTTCGCGACCTTAATTGCACTGCCATGGAGAAACTTGCCATGTTACGATATGTTGCACTAGACGCGTTTATCGGTATTTTTTCGATACTCATGTGTTTTTGGGGTCTGGCTATCTCAGCCTGCGGCGGTTCCGCCAGGGCTGTCCACTTCAAATGCGCCGTGCCATGGGCCAAAATCATACTGCGCGTCTGCGGCATTCAAGTAACGGTTTACGGTGGAGAGAAAGTCAATCCGGAGATTCCCCGTATCTACATGAGCAATCATCAGAGTTTTTTTGACATCTGGACACTGCTGGCTTTTCTTCCGGTGGATTTCAAATTCATCCTGAAACAGGAGCTCATGAAAATTCCCCCTCTGGGACCTGCCATGAAGCGCGCCGGTTACATCGGGATCGAAAGGAAAGATCCCAGGAAGGCCGTCAAAAGCATCGCCCTTGCGGCCAAGCGCATCAGAGACGGCGCTTCGGTACTCATTTTTCCCGAAGGCACCAGAAGCCCTGACGGCCGCCTGCAGTCTTTTAAGCGGGGCGGCTTCAACCTGGCCTTAAAATCCGGCTGTGAAATCGTGCCGGTGGTCATTAATGGAAGCCATCGTATCGCCGCAAAAGGGAGCCTGCGTATCAATAAAGGATCCTATAGCCTCCATATCGGTGAGCCCATTTCCCTTTCAGGTTACAGCAAGAAAGACACTCAGAAATTGATGGACAAAGTGCATGACGCCATCTCAGAGCATCTCCCAAGTTAAAGCCAAAGAATAGAAAATCATAATTGATTTCATTTCACAGCTCTCATTGCGTGGGTCTTTCGCAGACGCGCCCACATCAGATCGATGATCAACGCCGGCCCCTTGGACATATCAAACCTTTCATTCCCGCTTACGGTTCGACAGGATTCCATCAGTTCCTCATTCCCTGTCACAAATCCATATTCCTCCCTGATTTTTGTAACAAACGCACTATAGAGGACGGGTAGCGTTGACCTATCCATCTTGGCAATTGCAACTCGGTCTTTCAGTGGAAGCTCGGAAATGAGTCGGTCAACGGCTTCATCAACGGTCTTTGGCGGGTTCCCAAATGGGATGGTTTGCCGGGATCGGCTGTTCATGGGTTTTTTCCGTTCAAAGCCCTTTCCAGGATACTTGCGACGATATCATGAATCCCTGGTTTTTGCTGGTCCTGGGTCCGGCCACAATGATGACGCAATCATATTATCATATACCTTACCTGAGTTCTTGTCTATTTCTCTTTCCAGACCGGATTTCTTTTTTCCAGGAAAGCACCGATTCCTTCCTTGGCATCCTCCGTGGCGCACAGACGGGCAAAAGCTTCGTTCATATATTCAAAGGCTTTGGAATAATCCAGATCCGCTGCCGTATAGAACGCCTTCTTGGCAATTTGTAACGCCAGCGGGCTCTTGCGCGCCAGTTTTGCGGCCCATCTACGGGTTTCTTCCTCAAGATCCGCTTCGGGTATGACTCGGTTGATCAGTCCCATGTCCAAGGCCTCCTCCGCGGTGATCAAATCACCATAATACAGTAGCTCCAGTGCTTTTTTTCTTCCTACGGAACGGGTGACGGGAACCACAGGTCCAATGCAGTTCAATCCAACATTAATGGCGGTCAACCCAAGACGGGCTTTTTCACCTGCGGTTGCGAGATCAGCCGCCGCCACCAACCCGGCTCCATTTGCCGCAGCAACGCCGTTTACCTGGGCAATAACGGGTTTGCTGATGCGGCCAATGGTAATCAGCGGGTTTTCCATACATTCTATCCAGGCCCGATATTCCTGAACACTTTTTTCTGAAAAACCGCTTACATCGATACCGGCACAGAATGCCTTTCCTGCTCCTTTCAAAATAATGACACGCACCTTTTCTTCCGAATCAAGTTCCACGAGGGCCTGGTTCAATTCCTCGGCCAAAGGAACCGTGAAAGTGTTAAGACTTTCCGGACGATTTAGGGTAATCTCAGCGACAAAATCATCCCCGAATTCAACGATAATGTTTTCGTAATTCATTTCCTTGCTCCTTAAATTATAAGTTTAAATGCCGCTCAGGATAAATGGCTCTTATCCAAACAGAATGGATACGCGCAACATTGTTCGGTGCAGTGCCGCCAAGATAAAACAACAATATCAAAAGGATTCTTGTTGGAAGATATTTCTGGAGAATAATAATAGGATTCTGTTATTGGTTCAACTAAAGTTTCACCGTTTTTGAACCTTTTCCAATTTTTCCAGCCAGTTCCGCGCATTTTTTTTATTATGCGCAGAGAATTTTGGCACGAAAAATGAAAATTTTTTCAATTTTTATGCCAATAAATTCAACTAGTTATTTGTCGAGTAGACCGGTTTCTTCAGCAACCTTAACGCAATATGCCTCAGACTACGCCCTCGCCGCACGCGGCTACTACGTATCATAAGACCACATGAGATTGGTAGCAGTTGGCCCCGGCCCCTCCCAGAACCGTGCTTGCGCTATTTACGCACACGGCTCCTCATGAGTACGCTTCACGATTAAGCGAAAAGGTTTACCGTAATACGGGGTTGCGGCAGAGGAAACTTTTTAAGAAGTAGGTTAAACTTCTCCCAGTTCATACACCCTCGTTTACCTCGCCTGTTCAGCCATTTGAACAACAGACGATGAACCTCATAGGAAAACCGGTTGAGACCTTTTGAATTGTCCGTGACTCCGTAGTAGGCAAAGTGTCCCTGCAATTTCGAGCCTACCTTACCCATTAGCTCATCGGTCGGCAGGGTCCGGTTGGCTTTCAGCCAATCCCTAAACATCCGAATTTTGGCGGTAAACTTCTTGCGAGAAGTGATCCGTTTCATCCGGAATTTCCTGCCGTTCCTGGACCGGCTGCAGTAGTGCGTGAATCCAAGAAAATCAAAGGTAGACGCCTTGCCACCGCGGCTATCGGCCTTGGATTGTGCATATGGACCAAATTCGATGGTCTTCGTCTTTTCAGGCGATATCTCAAGGCCAAACTTGGAAGGCTCATACGACGATTTCCCGTGCTGTAAATAATTTGATTGAAAAAGTCATTTTCGCTGGGAATTTCTTCAGATTTGGTATAAATAAGATGGCTTTCTGTCCACTTAAATATGCAGATAGCCATGACCACAAAATCGTCTACAAATCCGGAGATTGGAATCCTTGAACTCATCGACCCCGCTAAGTGCTACGAATTCTTCAGAGAAAAGAAGTGGCCATGTGGTATTTGTTGTCCAAAATGTACCTCAAACCGGGTCAAAAAGAACGGTCACAAACGTAATGCTCCGCTTTGTCGGAACTATAAATGCAATAACTGCGGTTGCCGTTTCAACGATTTTACGGGTACCATTCTGGCAAGAAAACACCATCCCATCAGAGTATGGATCGTCATGTTATACCTCATGGGACTAAACCTATCCAACAGGCAAATCGCCGCGGAGCTGGACCTTAATCCGGATGTCGCCCATAGGATGACTATTTTGCTTCGGAGCGAAATCGCTGCAAGGAAGCCGGGATGTAAAGTCAGTGGGGTAGTAGAGTGCGACGAAGTATACGTAATTGCAGGGCATAAAGGGCATCCGGAAAAAGTTCGTCAGAAAGGGCGAGCACCACGGTGCAGAGCGCTCAAGGGTGCTCCGGGCCGAGGAACTCTTGAAAAAGAAAAACCTCCTGTCCTCGGAATCATTGAACGTTCCGGGGATGTCGCCATTTTTATGCTTCCAGACGTTAAACAAAAAACCATCGAACCGATTTTGCGGTCTGTTATAACACCAGGAACCTTGGTGAATACAGATGAGTACAGCATTTACAATCATCTCACTGACTGGGGCTATACCCATAAGACTGTTTGTCATGGTAAGGGAGAATATGCCAGAGATGAAGACGGCGATGGCTTCTGTGAAGTTCATGTCAATACAATTGAGGGCTTTTGGTCGCTTCTACGATCTTGGCTGCGACCACATCGCGGCGTGTCTCAAGAAAACTTACCACTTTATCTGAGTTTTTTTGAGTTTGTCCATAACGTACGCCGGAGAGGAAAAGCATTGCTGCCGTCATTGATCAATGTCCTTTTTGCAGCCCACGCATGAGCACGCGGAAACGTCGTATGAGCCACTTGGAAAGTCGCAGATCCAGTTCCTTTCGGAACCGTATCGCATCTGCCTCACGCTCGAAACATACAACAAAGTCATCGGCGTAACGGATTATCCGACTTTGGCCATGACAGCCCTGCTGAAACGAATAAGGTTAGATTGTGAGAGCGGAGCGAACCACAATCTGAACCGTTTGTTGGACAAGCCCGGTTACTATATATAGAAAACAGCTTTTTTGAAAGAGGCAGCTTGATCAGGACAGAAGTGAGACAGGGATTTTCTGCTTCTGCCCATATGCTCTTTGAAATAGATTTGCCTGAAGAACAAGGCTTTCAGAAGCGGAATATGCAGTTTTTTTGCGCATAGGTGTCCATTACCGGGGAAACCGGGCTTTTTCATAAACCGGTGATGTTGGCTCTGGGTTACATAACGATTTCTCCGTGTTCGCTCATGTAAGGCAGGTGGACCTGCTTCGCCGGCGGTTTTGCTATTTTTGTCAGGACAATTTTCATGGCCGCTCCGCATACCGGGCAGGTAATTGTTGGCCGTTCTTTCAATTTCTTGGCAAACATATTGAGCGGATTAACCCGGAGCACCATCTGCAAAAAACAGATGAGCTTTTTGCTGCATGGATGGAGAAAACCGTAACACCTGGCCCTTCGAAAGCCCTTGGGCAGCACATGGAGCATGAGCAGATAGAGGAAATATTCCCCGGTGACGGTCCTGCTTCTGTATTGCCCGGTTTTGGCATGGAGATACCTGAAGGTGACCATGCCGTTTTCGCATTGCAGAATATCCTGTTCCCGGATGACGCCCCGGTAGAGATATCTG
>ADZZ01000208.1 GCA_000179315.1 delta proteobacterium NaphS2 | reverse complement strand
GAGAGGTTCCCGAGTGGCCAAAGGGAGCAGACTGTAAATCTGCCGGCTCAGCCTTCGGAGGTTCAAATCCTCCCCTCTCCACCATCGAAACTTGTGCCACGCTTTACGGATCAACAAGCGGAAATGGCGCAACCTTCCGTGAAATATTTGTGTGACAGCTAACATCGGCGGGAATAGCTCAGTTGGCTAGAGCGTCAGCCTTCCAAGCTGAGGGTCGCGGGTTCGAATCCCGTTTCCCGCTCCATAAAAATCCTGGTGTGCTTTTTTATTGTCGCTGTGTTGGCCGCCGTAGCCGGGCGGCGATGTTTTGTGTGGTGCATTAGCGAAAATGAGGCCCACGTAGCTCAGTAGGTAGAGCACATCCTTGGTAAGGATGAGGTTCACCGGTTCGATCCCGGTCGTGGGCTCCATAAAAAATAATCAACAGAATTAACGGCACCCTTAATTTTTGGTTTTTTTAATACGAACCCGCTTAAGAAAGTAGACGTCGCTTAAGAACAAATTTTGGAGGGCACAAAATGGCCAAAATGAAATTTGAGAGGACGAAGCCGCATTTGAATGTAGGAACCATCGGCCATATCGATCATGGCAAAACGACTTTGACCGCGGCAATCACAAAGCATCTGGGGATGAAGGGTATGGCGGAGTTTGTTCCCTTTGACCAGATTGATAAGGCGCCTGAGGAAAAAGCCCGGGGCATCACCATTGCAACGGCGCACGTTGAGTATGAGACGGAAAATCGGCACTATGCCCACGTGGATTGCCCTGGCCATGCAGACTATATCAAGAACATGATTACAGGGGCGGCGCAGATGGATGGCGCCATTCTGGTGGTTGGGGCCGATGACGGTCCCATGCCGCAGACCCGTGAACATATACTGCTGGCAAGGCAGGTGGGCGTTCCCAGCATCGTGGTGTTCCTGAACAAATGCGACATGGTGGACGATGAAGAACTCATCGAACTGGTGGAGCTTGAACTGCGGGAACTGCTGAGCAAATATGAGTTTCCCGGAGATGATATCCCGATAATCAAGGGCAGCGCTTTAAAGGCACTTGAAAGCGATGATTCGGATTCCGAAGACGTAAAGGCCATCTTTGAATTGATGGATGCCATTGATGAGTACGTTCCTGAACCGGTGCGTGATACGGACAAACCCTTTCTGATGCCCATTGAGGACGTGTTCAGTATCTCCGGGCGTGGTACGGTTGTCACGGGCCGAGTGGAGCGCGGTATCGTCAAAGTGGGGGATGAAGTTGAAATCGTCGGCATCAAACCGACCATGAAGACGGTGTGCACGGGTGTCGAAATGTTCCGTAAAATTCTGGACCAGGGGCTTGCGGGTGACAATATCGGCGTGTTGATCCGTGGGACGAAACGGGATGAGGTTGAAAGGGGCCAGGTTGTTGCCAAACCGGGATCCATTACGCCCCATACGAAATTCAAGGCGGAAGCCTATATCCTGACGAAGGAAGAAGGCGGGCGGCATACGCCGTTTTTCAATGGATATCGTCCTCAGTTCTATTTCAGGACAACGGACGTGACCGGTGTTACGACCCTTCCGGAGAACGTGGAAATGGTGATGCCCGGCGACAATGTGTCCATGGAAGTCGTACTGATTACACCCATCGCCATGGAGAAGGAATTGCGCTTTGCCATTCGTGAGGGCGGCAGAACCGTCGGCGCCGGTGTCATCAGTGAGATTATTGAATAACAGGAGACCCGGATAGGATGCGCGATATTATAACATTGGCCTGTGAGCAATGTAAGAACAGGAACTATACGACGACAAAGAATAAGAAAAAGACGCCGGATAAACTGGGTTTTAAGAAATATTGCCCTTTTTGCAGGACACATACGCTCCACAAAGAAACCAAGTGATTTGTAGTAGAATGCAGGCCAGTAGCTCTAACGGCTAGAGCACCGGACTCCAAATCCGGGTGATGGGGGTTCGAATCCCTCCTGGCCTGCCATTTTTTTTTGTGAAGCTTATGGAAGCACCAAACAAAATGAACAACGTTTTTGCTCCCGATTCCATATAACGGGGTCTTCCAAGAAAGTTCATGCGCCAATGAAAAAGAATAACCGAAAACCAAAAAGCAAGAAAACGCCCAAGAAGAAAGTAATGAATTCAGGTGATGCTGCTTCCGTTTCGGCGTTTGAATCTGCCGGAGGGGGAGGGCAAAAGACTGGAAAGACCGCCAGGGCGGTTCAGAAAGCATCCAAGCCGGCCAAAACAGGCGAGGGGGGGGGTGCAAGCAACCTTTTTAAGACCGTTGGGCTGTTTTTAAGGCAGGCTAAAGTGGAACTGAAAAAGGTCAAATGGCCTACTCGAAAGGAACTGATTGCCTCCACGGTGGTGGTAATTGTTTTGACCATTCTGGTTTCCTTTTATTTGGGGTTGATCGATTTAGGTCTTATCAAAATTATTAAGCATGTTATCGGTTAGGTTCTGTTTTTCTAAACAGTTTTAGAGCGATCAGGGGTTTTTGTGGAATTAAAATGGTACATTGTTCATACCTATTCAGGCTTTGAGGACAGAGTAAAAAAAAGCCTGGAAGAACGCATTGAATCCTTTGGGCAGCAGGATTATTTTGGAAGGATTCTGGTTCCCACTGAACAGATCGTTGAGCTGAAAAAGGGTCAGAAAAAGACCACATCCAGAAAGTTTTACCCTGGTTATATTCTTGTGGAGATGCATATTAACCAGGAAACCTGGCATACCGTCCGGAATACTGCAAAAGTGACGGGATTTGTAGGGGGAGAGGTCAATCCCACACCGGTGTCCGATGAAGAAGCCGAAAGGGTGATTCGTCAGATGGAAGAGGGTGTTAGCAGACCCAAAGCCAGGTATAATTTTGAAGAAGGCGATGAGGTGCGGGTGATTGACGGTCCTTTCACCAATTTTCAGGGAACGGTTTCGGAAGTAAAACCCGATAAAGAAAAGTTGCGGGTGCTCATCACAATTTTTGGACGGCCGACGCCTGTGGAACTTGATTTCATTCAGGTGACAACCATCTGATTTCGCGATTGATGCCGTCGCTTCATTTGAGATAAGGTAAGGAATTTAAAGGGATTAACACATGGCAAAAAAAATAATTGGATCCGTTAAATTGCAGGTAAAAGGCGGACAGGCGAATCCTTCGCCGCCCATTGGGCCTGCGCTAGGTCAGCACGGCGTCAATATCGCTGAATTCTGTAAGGCGTTTAATGCAAGGACTCAAGACCAGATGGGAACGGTTATTCCCGTCATTATTACCATCTATGCAGACCGCTCTTTTTCATTCATTACGAAAACCCCCCCGGCTTCGGTGCTGTTGAAACAGGCGGCAAAAATTGCCAAAGGCTCTTCGGAACCCAATCGAGATAAGGTCGGGTCCGTTACGCGGCAGCAGATAGAAGAGATTGCGAAGATCAAGCTGGAAGACTTGAACGCTATTGACATAAAAGGCGCAGCAAGGATTATTGAGGGCACCGCAAGGAGTATGGGTATTACGGTTTCCTAAAAATCCGTACAGTGAGGAAGGGAATTAAACGATGGCCGGAAAGGGCAAGAAATACAGGGAAAGCGCTCAGAAAGTTGACAAACTGAGGCGGTACACATTTGAGGAGGCGATTCAGCTTGCCATTGATTGTGCTTACGCCGGATTCAATGAAAGTCTGGATGTAGCCATTAAACTGGGTGTTGATCCAAGGCACGCCGACCAGATGGTCAGGGGTACGGTAGCGCTCCCGAATGGTGTTGGAAAAGAGGTTCGGGTCGCTGTTTTTGCAAAAGGCGAAAAGGAAAAAGAGGCCATGGATGCCGGCGCCGATTATGCGGGATCCGACGATCTCGTAGAGAAGGTTCAAGGCGGTTGGCTCGACTTTGACAAAACCATTGCCACCCCTGATATGATGGGCGCTGTCGGTAAGCTAGGCCGTGTGCTGGGACCCAGGGGACTGATGCCCAATGCCAAACTGGGAACGGTGACCTTTGATGTGGCCAGGGCGGTGACGGAAATTAAGGCAGGTAAGATTGACTTCAAGGTGGACAAAACGGGAATTGTGCATGCCGCGGTAGGAAAAATGGATTTCGGCCTTGAGAAACTCATGGAGAACGTTGCCTCTTTTGTGGATACGATTCAAAAACTGAAACCGCCTGCCAGTAAAGGAACTTATTACAGGAGTATTGCGGTTTCATCAACCATGGGGCCCGGCGTTAAGATTGATCCCGTTTATGTAAAGGATATATTGAGCCGATAGACATCGTTATCCTGCTTGTCCACTATCATTTCGCATTCCGGAATTTAATGATCCGGCCGTTCAGATGCATTTTGTCAATCGGTTACTCGCAGCTTTAGCGGGGTTGGCACACACTCTGTACAGGTTCTGATTCCAAAAGAAAAGCATAATGGTATTTTTTGAAAGCAAAACAGTGGATGGTCTTTGCCTGTGGTAAGATCGTCCACTTTTGTGTTTTGAAGAATGCTCCGGAATATGGAGCATCGATTAAAATTTTAGGGTGACGCGCTTCATTTTTTGCCGAGAAGCGATTTTGGTCAAAGACAGTAGGCGCCGCCGGCCCCGCAACCGTTTATATGAAAAGGGTCAGCGGCTTAAAATCAAGCCTGCCGAGACTGGATGGAAAGGGTGCTAAAGGTGTACACCTTTTGTCTTTGACAATATGATTGTCCATAAAAGAGAGGAGGTGAATATGAATAAACAAGATAAAAAGGCGTTGGTCGACAATCTCCACGGTCGTCTTGAAAAGGCGCAGGGATCCTATCTGGTGGATTACCAGGGGCTTGAAGTGGAATCCATGAACCGTCTAAGGCGTGATCTCAGAGAGGTGAATGCTGAGTTTGAGGTTGTGAAAAACAGACTCTTGAAACTGGCGTGTAAAGACACCGAAACGGAGCAGATTGCAGATTTTATGCAAGGGCCCACGGCCATTGCTTTGACCTATGACGATGTTGTGGGTCCTGCAAAAGCATTGGTGGATTTTGCCAAGGATTTCGAAAAGCTTGAAATAAAATGCGCCCAGATAGCCGGCAAACCGGTTGATGTCGCGGGTGTTAAAACACTGGCGGCCTTGCCCGGTAAAGATGCCCTGCTGGCTCAGGCGCTGTCGGTGATGCAGGCTGTGCCCACATCTTTTGTTCGGGTGTTGAATGGGGTTATGGGCCAGTTCATGAATGTTTTAAAGGCCATTGAAGAAAAGAAAAGCGAATCGCAATAATTTTATTTGAAGCTGGAGGAATGATTAAAATGGCAGCTGATATCAGTAAAGATGATGTTGTAGAATTTATATCCAATATGACCGTGCTGGAGCTCTCCGAATTTGTCAAAGAGCTTGAGGAAAAATTTGGCGTCAGTGCTGCGGCTCCTGTGGCCATGGCGGCTGCAGCACCGGGTGCACCGGCGGAAGAGGCTGCGGAACAGACGGAATTCGACGTGGTCCTGACCGCTGTGGGTGACAAAAAGATTCAAGTGATCAAGGTCGTCCGCGCCATTACAGGTCTGGGACTTAAAGAGGCGAAAGGTGTTGTGGACGGTGCACCGGGTCCTGTCAAGGAAGGTATTCCCAAAGACGAGGCAGAGGGGATCAAGACGCAGTTGGAAGAAGCCGGTGCAACAGTTGAAATCAAGTAATTGAAGAAAGGTCTTTGGGGAGAGGTGTCAAATACCCCGGGAAGCCTGGGGGCTTAACCGAACCCAGGTTTTTGGTGTTTTGAAATTTAGTCATCAGGGCCAAGAAATGATCATAAGGAGATACCATGTTTAAAAATGATGGTGTCAGAAGACGAGCCAGGAAAAGTTTTGGAAAAATCAGTAAAGTGATTGAAACGCCCAATCTGATTGCCATGCAGAAACGTTCCTACGAACGCTATCTGCAGCAGGATGTTCCACCCGAAGAGCGCGAAGATGTGGGTCTCCAGGCCGCTTATGCCGGTGTTTTTCCGATTCATGATTTCGCAGGAACGTCATCCCTTGAGTTCGTCAAATATGCTTTTGAAGGCGCCAAATACAGCGAAGAAGATTGCCTTAGCAAGGGTATGACCTATGAGGCATCGCTCAGGCTTACGGTTCGATTGGTTGTTTTTGATACCGACACCGTGAGTGAAACCAAGAGTATTCGGGATATCAAAGAGCAGGAGATCTACTTCGGCACCCTCCCCATAATGACCGATCGCGGTACATTTATCATAAACGGAACGGAACGCGCTGTGGTGAGTCAGCTTCACCGTTCACCCGGTGCTTTCTTTGATCACGACAAAGGAAAAACACATGCCAGCGGGAAGTTGCTCTATTCTGCCAGAATTATACCCTTGAGGGGTTCATGGCTTGATTTTGAGTTCGATCCGAAGGATTTTTTATATGTTCGAATTGACCGAAGAAGAAAATTTCCCGTCACAATCCTTTTAAAGGCGTTGGGCTATACGGCGAATGATCTTCTGCATTATTTCTACGATACTGAAATGGTCGAAATCGGTGAAACCGGAGCCTGGCGGGAAGCGATTCCCGAGCTGCTGGCACAGGATCGGGTCGAAAAAGACATTGTGGGCGAAGACGAAGCAGTTATCGCTAAAAAAGGTGTTAAGTTCACGAAGCGTCTACTCCGGAATCTTGGAACCAATGAAGCTGCAACAGCCAGGATTCCCATGGTAAAGCGCCTTCCCTTTGACGTTGAAAAGGATGCTGAATTGCAACTGACCGAAGAGATTACGGATTCTGAAACCGGTGATATGATTGTGGCGGCGGGCAGCATCCTGACAGAAGAGATATATGCGTTGCTTGATGAAAAAGGAATTAGCCGGATCACATGTGTTGACCGGAAGCGAATTCGAATTCCCGTTGAGCCCGAAAGTATTGAGGGTCGTGTGGTCTGCGACGACATTATTGATCCTGAAACCGGTGAAATCCTGCTGGAAAGCAACAATCATTTGACCATGGAAAAGATTAAGGCGCTTCTGGAAAGGGGAATCGTTCATTTGGAATGCCTTGTTCTGGATGGGCACGGCATCAGTCGAAGCATCCGGGAGACCCTGGTAGGAGATCGGATCAACACGCCGGAAGAGGCCAGGCTGGATATTTATAGAAAGATGAGACCGAGCAGTCCTCCGACCCCGGAGGTCGCCGAAACCTTTTTTCACAATCTGTTTTTCAATTTGGATACCTATGATCTTTCACGGGTGGGAAGGCTCAAACTCAACTATCGTTTGGGAATGGAGGATGTTTCCCTCGAAGAGCGGACGCTCAGGAAGGAAGACATTTTCGGTACTGTCCAGGAACTCATCCGGTTGAAAAGCGCCGAGGCCATGGTAGATGATATCGACAACCTGGGAAATCGACGTGTACGTGCCGTGGGTGAACTCCTTGAAAATCAATACCGTGTCGGTCTCGTGCGAATGGAAAGGGCCATCAAAGAGAGAATGAGTCTTCAGGAGGTGGAGACACTGATGCCCCACGATCTCATTAATTCCAAACCGGTTTCGGCCGTGGTGAAAGAATTTTTCGGAACGAGCCAATTGTCCCAGTTTATGGATCAGACCAATCCTTTGAGCGAGGTAACCCACAAACGGAGGCTCAGTGCACTGGGTCCTGGGGGATTGACACGGGAAAGGGCCGGGTTTGAGGTCCGGGATGTGCACCCGACGCACTATGGCAGGATCTGTCCCATCGAGACGCCGGAAGGGCCGAATATCGGGTTGATTGTCTCTTTAAGTACGTATGCACAGGTAAATGAATTCGGTTTTATCGAAACGCCCTACAGGCGTGTTAACGAGAAAAAAGCCACCGGAAGTCTGGAATACCTCTCCGCTCTCGATGAGAAGGATTTTCCCATTGCTCAGGCCAATGCGCCCTTGGACGAGGAGGGTAATTTCATTCGCGATGAGGCGGCGGTGCGGATTGAGGGGGAAGCGTACAAAGTTCCTGTGGGTGACGTGAAATATATGGACGTTTCGCCGGATCAGCTGGTCAGTATTTCTGCCTCTTTAATTCCCTTTCTGGAGCATGATGATGCGAACAGGGCACTGATGGGGTCCAACATGCAACGTCAGGCGGTACCGCTTCTGAGAGCCAAGGCTCCTTTAGTGGGGACCGGTGTGGAAAAGGTGGTGGCCAGGGATTCGGGCATTTCCGTGATCGCCAGAAGGGACGGAATCATTGAACACGTGGATGCCTCTCGGATTGTCATTCGTTTCACCGATACCGATGAGAATGACGACTCTGAAGTGGAAATCTGTAAACTGACCAAGTTCAGACGATCCAACCAGAACAGCTGCTATAATCAAAAGCCCATTGTTAAAAAAGGTGAATTTGTCAAGAAAGGTCAGATCATTGCGGACGGTCCCGCCATGGAGCAGGGGGAGCTTGCTCTGGGCCGGAATGTGATGGTGGCTTTCATGAGTTGGGGCGGGTATAATTTTGAGGACTCCATTTTGATCAGCGAACGGGTGGTCAAAGACGATGTCTACACCTCAATCCATATTGATGAATTTGAAATCCTCTCCCGGGACACCAAACTGGGAAAGGAAGAAATCACGCGGGATATTCCCAATGTGGGTGAGGATGCACTGAGAAACCTCGATGATAGCGGGATTGTAAAAATCGGTGCGGAAATTGGCCCCGGCGATATTCTTGTGGGCAAAATTACTCCCAAAGGAGAAACCCAGCTTTCTCCCGAAGAGAAACTCCTAAGGGCCATATTCGGCGATAAGGCCGGCGACGTGAAAGACAGTTCCATGCGTGTTCCACCGGGGGTATACGGTACGGTTATTGATGCCAAAGTGTTCTCCCGGGGCGGTGTTGAGAAAGATGCGCGGGCACTTGCCATTGAAGCCGAGGAAACGCGACGCTTGAGAAAAGACCTTCAGGATGAGGTCGAGGTCGTGGAACGGAGCGCCAGGGAAAAACTGTTGGGAATTTTTGAAGGAAAGGCGCTCAAGTCAAACCTTCGTGACAAGAAGAGCGGGGCAATACTTCTGAAAAAGACCGAGCATTTGACACGGGAAGACATTGCATCCATTCCCATCGAAGCAATCGCATGGGCAGACGTGAAAGTGCCCATGGATGAAATTGAAAAGGCGGAGACCATTGTTTCAAAGTGTACCGCGAAAGTTGAGCGTTTGACCACAATCTGTGAAAATAAAATAGAGAACTTCGACCTGGGAGATGAACTGGCGCCCGGGGTGGTTAAAATGGTTAAGGTCTATGTAGCGGTAAAACGGAAACTTTCCGTGGGGGACAAAATGGCCGGCCGCCATGGCAACAAAGGTGTTTTATCCCGAATACTGCCCGTTGAAGACATGCCCTATTTTGCGGATGGTACGCCCGTGGACATCGTCCTGAATCCCCTGGGTGTGCCTTCACGAATGAACGTGGGGCAGGTTCTGGAAACCCATCTGGGTTGGGCTTCCCATGGCATGGGCATGAAGGTTCGGGAACTTTTTGGAAAAATTAATAACGTCCAACGCTTGAAAGACAAGTTTAAAAAATGGTTTTCCAAGGACGAATACGAAGCTTTTTTTGCGAATTTAGAGGACGATGAACTGCTGAAGGAATCTTCGCTTATGCTGGATGGCGTGCCGCTGGCAACGCCGGTTTTTGACGGTGCCTCGGAGGATGAAATCAAATCCTTTCTTGAAGAGGCGGGATTGTCGGCCACCGGTCAGGCAACCCTTTATGACGGCCGTACCGGTGAGCCCTTTGATCAGGATGTTACCGTCGGCATTATGTATATCATGAAACTGCATCACTTGGTGGATGACAAGCTGCATGCGCGGTCTATCGGGCCCTACTCTTTGGTGACCCAGCAACCCCTGGGAGGAAAGGCGCAGTTTGGAGGGCAACGGCTGGGTGAAATGGAAGTGTGGGCCATGGAAGCTTACGGTGCCGCCTATACCCTTCAGGAATTTTTAACCGTAAAGTCAGACGACGTGGCGGGAAGGACCCGTATGTATGAGAGAATCGTCAAAGGAAATAATGCACTTGAACCCGGACTGCCCGAGTCGTTTAAGGTTTTGATGAAAGAACTGCAAAGCCTGGGCCTTGAAATGGAACTTTTTGAGGACAGCTGATCAGCGTTTTGGCGCTGCATGTAGAAAGGGGAGCAGGCATTGGAAGAATTATACAATTTTTTTACGAAGCCGAAGGATCCGTCCAGTTTTAATTCCGTGAGGATCTCACTGGCATCCAAAGAGAAAATACTCGAATGGTCCTATGGGGAAGTGAAAAAACCGGAGACCATTAATTACAGGACCTTCAAGCCGGAGCGCGATGGGCTTTTCTGTTCCAAGATTTTCGGCCCCATTAAGGATTTTGAATGTAACTGCGGTAAATATAAGAGAATGAAGCACCGGGGCATCGTCTGTGAAAAATGCGGTGTCGAAGTCATTCAAAGTAAGGTCCGCAGGGAAAGAATGGGGCATATCACCCTTGCGGCTCCCGTGGCGCATATCTGGTTTTTGAAGGCCCTTCCCTCAAAGGTCGGGAATCTCCTGGATATGACGCTGAAAGAGTTGGAGCGGGTGCTTTACTTTGAGGGGCATATCGTCGTTGACCCCAAGGATACGCCACTTACAAAAGGTGAAGTGCTTTCAGACGAACAACTGCATCAGGCCCGGGAGGATTATGGCGACCGGTTCGAGGCAGGCATTGGCGCCGAGGCCATTCAGACCATGTTAAAGGATTTGGATGTTGATGAGCTGTCCGAGAGCCTGCGCGTGGAGATGGCCAGCACCAAGTCTGAAGCGAAACGAAAAAAGCTGACCAAGCGCTTGAAGGTCATCAATGCCTTCAAAGACTCCAAAAACCGTCCCGAAATGACGATTATGAATGTGATCCCCGTATTGCCCCCTGACTTGAGACCGTTGGTACCCTTGGACGGCGGACGGTTTGCAACGTCTGATCTAAATGACTTGTACCGGCGGGTGATTAACCGCAACAATCGTTTAAAGCGGCTTCTTGAACTGAATGCGCCTGATATTATTGTTCGAAATGAAAAACGGATGCTGCAGGAAGCGGTGGATGTCCTCTTTGACAACGGCCGCAGGGGAAAAGTGGTGACCGGCGCCAACAAACGGCCGTTTAAATCCCTGAGTGACATGCTGAAAGGGAAGCAAGGCCGTTTCAGACAGAACCTTCTCGGGAAACGCGTGGATTATTCCGGCCGATCGGTTATTGTGGTGGGTCCGGATCTGCGTCTGCATCAATGCGGTCTTCCCAAGAAAATGGCTCTCGAGCTCTTCAAACCCTTTATTTACAACAAACTGGATGAAAAGGGGCACGTCACAACCATCAAAAGCGCCAAGAAAATGGTTGAACGCGAAACCCCCGAGGTGTGGGATTCTCTGGATGAAGTGGTGAAGGAATACTGCATTTTGTTGAACCGGGCGCCGACACTTCATCGCTTGGGCATGCAGGCCTTCGAGCCCATCCTCATTGAAGGAAAAGCCATTCAGTTGCACCCTCTGGTCTGTACCGCCTTTAACGCGGATTTTGACGGCGACCAGATGGCGGTTCACATTCCCCTTTCCATTGAGGCCCAGATCGAGGCCAGGGTATTGATGATGTCTACCAACAATATCCTGTCGCCCGCCAATGGGGATCCCATTATTGTTCCGAGCCAGGATATCGTGCTGGGAATCTATTACATGACCCGTGAAAAGCCTTCAACCCTGGAAAAGCCGACCAAAGGGGAGGGCAAGATTTTTTCAAGTCCTCAGGAGCTTCGTGTGGCTTACGATGCCGGAGAACTGGACCTTCATGCGGCTATCAAGGTCAGGATGGACGGAAAAATATGGGAAACGACGACAGGCCGGGTAATCCTGTATGAAATCATGCCGGATAAATCCCTCTCTTTTGAACTGGTCAACCAGGTCATGACGAAAAAGGCGCTAAGGAACCTCATCAACGAATCCCATCGAAAAGCGGGGATCAAGGCGACGGTTATCCTGGCGGATCGGCTCAAGGATCTCGGTTATAAATATGCAACCCATTCAGGAATCTCCATTGCCATGAAAGACATGGTGATTCCATCGGGAAAGGAATCCATTATCAGCGAGGCGGAAAACGAAGTGAGAAAGATAGAGGATCAGTACGTGGACGGTCTTATTACTTCGGGCGAAAAGTACAACAAAGTGGTTGATATCTGGGCGCAATCCACTGAAAATGTGGCCGCTGAGATGATGAAGGAAATGGCCGTGGAGAATGTGGTGCGTCCGGATGGCAATTCCGCCGAAATCAGCAGCTTTAATGCCGTTTATATGATGTCCGATTCAGGCGCCAGAGGGTCGAAAGACCAGATGCGTCAGCTGGCCGGTATGAGAGGTCTGATGGCGAAACCATCCGGTGAAATCATCGAAACCCCCATTACAAGCAACTTCCGGGAAGGGTTGACGGTGCTGCAATACTTTATATCAACCCATGGCGCCAGAAAGGGTCTTGCGGATACAGCGCTAAAGACGGCCAACTCAGGATACCTGACCCGTCGGCTCGTTGATGTTTCTCAGGAAGCCATTATCACGGAAATCGACTGCGGCACCATTGACGGTATCTGGGTGGAATCTCTGGTGGAAGGTGGCGAAATTCTCCAGCGGGTGGGGGAAAGAATTCTCGGGCGTGTCGCCAGTGATGATATTGAAGACCCCGTGACGGGGGACGTTCTGGTGGCGGCCAATGAAGCCATTAACGAAGAGGAAGTTGAACGCATTGAAAAGGCCGGTATTGAAAAGGTCAGGATCAGGTCGGTTCTAACCTGTGAGGCGCGAAGGGGCGTCTGCAAAAAATGTTACGGCCGCGATCTTGCCCATGGTCATGAAGTGAATCTGGGAGAGGCGGTTGGTGTTATTGCGGCACAGTCCATCGGTGAGCCGGGTACACAGCTGACAATGAGAACATTTCACATCGGCGGAACCGCCAGCCGCCGGGTGGAACAATCGACCATTCAATCTCGAAATCCCGGTGAAGTGAAATTAATTGATCTTAAGACGGTTGAAAATGTAGAAGGTGATCTGGTGGCCATGAATCGAAATGGTGAAATGGCCATTCTGGGAAAAGGCGGCCGGGAGGTGGAACGTTACCCCATCATCTACGGCGCTTCTCTCAAGGTGCGGGATGGGCAGAAAATTGATCCTTCTCAGGTGCTTGCCGAATGGGATCCTTTTACGATTCCCATTTTAACGGAAGTGCCGGGGCAGGTGAAGTTCGGTGATGTCATTGAAGACCGGACCATGAAGGAGAAGCGGGACACTGTGACAGGAAAAATCAGTCGCGTTATCGTGGAGTCTCGTGAGGCGGATGTCAGACCGCGTATTTCCATTAAAGACAGTTCCGGAAAAACAGCGGATCTACCGGGCAGCATAAAGGGCAAAGGTCGTTATCAACTGCCGGTGGGCGCTGTTATCATGGTCAATGAGGGGGATGCCGTGGGTGCCGGAACGGTACTCGCTAAAATTCCCAGGGAGACGACCAAAACAAAGGATATCACCGGCGGTCTGCCGCGTGTTGCAGAGCTTTTTGAAGTGCGCAAACCCAAGGAGACGGCGATTATCACGGAAATCGACGGTGTGGTATCCTTCGGAAAGAATACCAAGGGCAAAAGGAAGATGATCGTTACCCCTGAGGTGGGCGATCCCGTCGCTTATTTTGTTCCGAGAGGGAAGCACGTCAGTGTGTTGGACGGGGACTATGTGCGCGCAGGAGAGGCCCTTATGGACGGATCTGCGGATCCCCATGACATTCTCAAGATCAGGGGACTGAAAGAGTTGGCCAAATATCTCGTAAACGAGGTGCAGGAGGTGTACCGTCTCCAAGGGGTCAGAATTAACGATAAACATATCGAAGTGATTGTTCGCCAGATGGTTCGCCAGGTGAGTGTTACGGATGTGGGTGATTCGGATTTTCTGCTGGGAGAGAGCGTGGAAAAATGGCGATTTCAGGAAGAGAACAATAAGTTGATTGCCGATGGGAAACAGCCTGCCAGCGCTGAATCCCTGCTATTGGGTATCACCAAGGCGTCTCTCAATACGGAAAGCTTTATTTCCGCCGCGTCTTTTCAGGAAACCACTAAAGTGTTGTCCGAGGCGAGTATTGCTGGGAAAGAAGACAGGCTCAAGGGCCTTAAAGAAAATGTCATTATGGGTCGGCTGATTCCAGCGGGCACGGGACTCGAAAGCTATCGGAATATAGAGATTGGTGTTTCGGGATAGTTTTTTTGGTTCTACTCTTTAATTGTCTTGACAAGGAATGATAAAGCGAATATAAAAAAGAATTTTGTGGTTTCAGAAAATAGCATTTTTGAGCGTTTGTGATTGACTGAAAAAAGTAAGGAGATTTCATGCCGACTATTAACCAGCTTGTCAGAAAAGGCCGTCGGAAATCAAAAAAGAAAGCCACGACACCCGCCTTGCAGGGAGCGCCTCAAAAAAGAGGCGTCTGCGTAAGGGTTTACACTTCAACGCCTAAAAAGCCCAACTCTGCGTTGAGAAAAGTTGCAAGGGTCAGATTGACCAATGGGCTTGAGGTGACTTCCTATATCCCGGGGATGGGTCATAACCTTCAGGAGCATTCAGTGGTCTTGATCCGAGGTGGGCGTGTTAAGGATTTACCGGGAGTAAGATATCACGTGGTTAGAGGAACCATGGATACCACGGGTGTAGATGACCGACGTCAGGGTCGATCCAAGTATGGCGCTAAAAAACCGAAAGGCCTTCGCGCAAGCGGTTCGTAACGCTTTAGTCTAAATATATTCAAAATATATTCAAAATTAGGGACCGAAGTCTTCACAGTGAGTGAAAATTTCAGCTTCTCCTGCGGTAAAAAAAATCGTAACGGCATTTGGGAGATTTTTATGTCAAGAAAGAGAATGGGGATCAAAAGAGAATTGAAACCCGACCCCAAATACAACAGTGTGCTTGCGGCCAAATTTATTAACAACCTGATGAGTAAAGGGAAAAAGAGTACGGCACAGGCGATCCTATATGAGGCTTTCGGCATCATAGAGGAGAAAACCAAGAAAGACCCCTTATCTGTCTTTCAAACCGCTCTTGAAAATGTAAGGCCGGCCGTTGAGGTCAAGTCAAGGCGGGTAGGGGGGTCCACGTATCAGGTTCCCACTGAAGTACGACCGGCCAGGCGGCAGGCGCTCAGTATGCGCTGGATTATCGGTTTTGCCACGGGCAGGGGCGAAAAAACCATGGCTGCAAAGCTGGCGGGTGAATTGATGGATGCGGCAAGTGAACGAGGCGCATCTATTAAAAAACGGGAAGATACGCATCGAATGGCTGAGGCAAACAAGGCCTTTGCCCATTATCGCTGGTAAAAGAAAGAAAACGCATTATCGTTAGCGAAGTCGTTAGAGCACAAGCGTTGAATTATTAGGATTTGGAGGGCACAAAATGGCCAAAATGAAATTTGAGAGGACGAAGCCGCATTTGAATGTAGGAACCATCGGCCATATCGATCATGGCAAAACGACTTTGACCGCGGCAATCACAAAGCATTTGGGGATGAAGGGTATGGCGGAGTTTGTTCCCTTTGACCAGATTGATAAGGCGCCTGAGGAAAAAGCCCGGGGCATCACCATTGCAACGGCGCACGTTGAGTATGAGACGGAAAATCGGCACTATGCCCACGTGGATTGCCCTGGCCATGCAGACTATATCAAGAACATGATTACAGGGGCGGCGCAGATGGATGGCGCCATTCTGGTGGTTGGGGCCGATGACGGTCCCATGCCGCAGACCCGTGAACATATACTGCTGGCAAGGCAGGTGGGCGTTCCCAGCATCGTGGTGTTCCTGAACAAATGCGACATGGTGGACGATGAAGAACTCATCGAACTGGTGGAGCTTGAACTGCGGGAACTGCTGAGCAAATATGAGTTTCCCGGAGATGATATCCCGATAATCAAGGGCAGCGCTTTAAAGGCACTTGAAAGCGATGATTCGGATTCCGAAGACGTAAAGGCCATCTTTGAATTGATGGATGCCATTGATGAGTACGTTCCTGAACCGGTGCGTGATACGGACAAACCCTTTCTGATGCCCATTGAGGACGTGTTCAGTATCTCCGGGCGTGGTACGGTTGTCACGGGCCGAGTGGAGCGCGGTATCGTCAAAGTGGGGGATGAAGTTGAAATCGTCGGCATCAAACCGACCATGAAGACGGTGTGCACGGGTGTCGAAATGTTCCGTAAAATTCTGGACCAGGGGCTTGCGGGTGACAATATCGGCGTGTTGATCCGTGGGACGAAACGGGATGAGGTTGAAAGGGGCCAGGTTGTTGCCAAACCGGGATCCATTACGCCCCATACGAAATTCAAGGCGGAAGCCTATATCCTGACGAAGGAAGAAGGCGGGCGGCATACGCCGTTTTTCAATGGATATCGTCCTCAGTTCTATTTCAGGACAACGGACGTGACCGGTGTTACGACCCTTCCGGAGAACGTGGAAATGGTGATGCCCGGCGACAATGTGTCCATGGAAGTCGTACTGATCACACCCATCGCCATGGAGAAGGAATTGCGCTTTGCCATTCGTGAAGGCGGCAGAACCGTCGGCGCCGGTGTCATCAGTGAGATTATTGAATAGGGGAATGTGGGTATGTTAACCAACCAAAAAATCCGGATCCGCCTTAAAGCCTACGATTACAAATTGCTCGATCGCGCCGCTCTGGAAATCGTCGATACCGCCAAAGAAACCGGTGCGAGGGTGGCGGGACCGATTCCATTGCCCACAGTGATCAACAAGTACTGCGTTCTCAGGTCACCCCACGTGAACAAAAAGTCGCGGGAGCAATTCGAGATAAGGACACACAAGCGGGTCATGGATATATTGGAGCCGACACAGCAGACGGTTGATTCCCTCATGAAGCTTGATTTGGCGGCTGGTGTGGATGTGGAAATCAAGCTGTAGTTAACAGCAAGACATCCTAAGGTCCTTCAGACGCTCTCTTGAAAAGGTTCAAGTGGGAGTTTTGAGGAACCCGTGTACGGTAATATTGGAGTTTAGTTCTTATGGTCAACAAGCTTTTTGGCAAGAAAATAGGGATGACAAGGTATTTCCTCGAAGGAGGAAAGAGTGAGCCGGTCACGGTGGTGAAGATCGCTCCCTGTGTTGTGACACAGAAAAAGACAGTTGAAAAAGAAGGCTACAATGCCATCCAGATCGGTTTTGGTCCTAAAGATGAAAAAAGAACCAACAAACCCCTGAAAGGCCATTTTGAAGCGTCCGGCGGGAAATGTTTCGCTTACCTGAATGAGGTAAAAGTGGATGACGTGGACGCATTTGAACTGGGTCAGGAAATCAAATCCGATGTCTTCGCCATCGGCGATACGGTCCACGTTCGAGGAAGAAGCAAAGGAAGAGGATTTGCCGGCGTTATGAAACGCTGGGGGTTTGGCGGTGGCAGGAAAACACACGGATCCCGGTCCCATAGGGTTCCTGGATCAATTGGTTGTAGTGCCGATCCGGCCAGGGTCGTCAAGGGAAGAAAAATGCCCGGGAGGATGGGGAACACCCATGTGACGACCAAGAACCTGAAGGTGGTTGATATCAGACCGGATATGGATATTTTGCTGTTGAAGGGACCTGTTCCGGGGGCCAGAGGCAACCTTTTGGAGATTTTCAAGGCTTCATAACTTGAAGAGACAAAATGGGCGGGTTCTTTGATCCGCTCATTGTTATTCAGCGGTTAACAACAAGATTTTTTAAATTTAATTATGCAGGCAGGGGCATCGGATGACTGTCTTGGACGTATATAACTTGCAGAAAGAAAAGGTTTCGGAGGTGGAACTGAACAAAGATGTATTTTCGGTTCCCATCAAGAAGCATGTTCTCCATCAGGTGGTTGTTGCACAGCTGGCTGGACATCGAACGGGTACTGCGGCATCAAAGAACAGAGCCGCCGTAAAAGGTTCGGGCGCCAAACTTTGGCGGCAAAAAGGAACCGGGAGGGCGAGGGTCGGAAAGGCTTCGTCCCCCACGAGAAAAGGTGGCGGCGTGGCCTTCGGTCCATCACCGCGTAGTTACGATCAGAAAATTCCCAAGAAAGTTCGAAAATCCGCTTTGCGGATGGCGCTGACAGACAAGGTGCAGTGTGAACAGCTTTTTGTGATAGATGATTTTACGCTTCCTGAAATAAAAACAAAACATTTTGTTGAAGCCATGAATCAATTTGACGTTCAAAAGGCGTTGATTGTGACCAATGAAAAGTCGGAAAACCTGGAAAAATCTTCTAAGAACGTGCCGAAAATAAAGGTGATGCGATCCGAAGGATTGAATGTATATGACATCCTTAAGCATGACACACTTTTTCTGGAACGGATGGCCGTTGATAAGATACAGGAGGCATTGGGTTCGTAGTGGATATCTATCAAGTGATCAAAGAGCCGCACATTACGGAAAAAGCCAACCTGCAAAAAGGGGAAGTGAACCAAGTCTCATTCAAGGTTCACAAACAGGCTAATAAGATTGAGATTCGGCAGGCCGTTGAAGCGCTTTTCAAGACAAAAGTCCTCGATGTGCGTACGATGAATGTGCGTGGGAAAAGCAGCGATGGGGAGCACGTGGGCCGTAAGCCGATTGGAAAAAGCATTGTTCAGCTTGCTCAGCGAAAACATCGAGTTTT
>ADZZ01000209.1 GCA_000179315.1 delta proteobacterium NaphS2 | reverse complement strand
ATACGGTTGGTGTCCAATGCACATATCCCTCGATATCGACGACCCGGTGTTTTGCCACATAGACCGGCGGCCGGTATGGGGGTAAATCAATGAGATGCGGTTTTTCAATGATATAGGCCTCATCCGGTATCATTCCCAAAGCCCGTTTGAACGTTTTGTCGCTGGTGTTCCGGCACCAGTCGATGGCCTGCCGGTTCAAATCATGCCAGCTGACAAAGGTTCTTCCAGGAAGAAAGTTATTTTCCACAAAATGAAAAGGCCTTTCCACGCGGGCACTTCGATTGGCATCGCCTACGGCATGGGCCACAAACCCGGTTTGATACATATCAGCGAAGTATTTCATCTCAGGTGCAATCAATGCGTCAGGTCCGGTGCCGCCGGCCACAATAACACTGGTATTGTCAACGATGCACCGGGAACACACCCCATCCATAAAATCGAAGGCTTTTGACAGAAAAACCTTGCACTCAAACCGGGTGAAACGCGGGTAATACTGAATAAAAAGCTTTCGGGAAAAGGCCAGTGTCAGGGAAGCGCACTGGGCCGATACTTTTTTCCCATCAATGGTAACCTGATGGGGTGACGTATCATGCTGCATCTCCTGACCGGGTTTAAAATGGTATTGTCCCGCGCGTCTTTTTTTTCGCTTCCGGATCTCGTGTTTTCTCATGATCCAGGTCAGACTTTGATAAGGAATCGTGATCTGATGGCGGCTTTCCAGTTCCTCCGCCACTCGCACGGCATTTCCTTTGCATTCCTTGAAAAGATCGCGGATTAAAGGGACATGTTCTTCATGCCGGGATTCTCTGTGGGGTGCTGCTTCATCCGGATCCTTTAAGATCTTCGTGATGGTATTTCGGCTGACCTTGAGCGTTCGGGCGATTTTGCGCAAACTCATACCGGTATTTTTCAGTTCCAAATGGCATCTTTTTGGATTGTCTGATCATGGCTCTATCTCTTTTTGAGTTTGCGCTGATTTCGACTTTGTCACCCAGGCTT
>ADZZ01000210.1 GCA_000179315.1 delta proteobacterium NaphS2 | reverse complement strand
GATCAACTCCGATGGTGTCCAGGGTCGCCGCTCCCTCGAAAATGCCGTATTCTCCCATGTAGGTTTCACCCATGGCGAACCCCACCACCGTCCCGTTTCATCCTCGGCCACCAACGAGACGGGCAGGTAGTCTTTGGTTTGAAACAGCTTTTCAAATTTCATATTATAATATTCCGGCCGGGAAGTTTTGAGGACTTTCTCGTCGATCCTGATCACGGCATCATAATCTTCAGCCTTCATGAGCCTGATTTTGATGGTTTTCCCTTTCATGGGGGCCTCCTTTTATCAATTGCCTTCTTGGTCTGATGCAACAGGAAAAGTGGAAGTCTGCTGCCCGCTTAGAGAAGCTTCTAATTCGATTATCCACGAGTTTCATTTGAAGTCAACAGTTATGACCGGAATGTGGATAATTCAGTTCGCGACATAATGGGGACAAAAAGAAAACAGCTCGTCCTCTTTCAGTGCTGGATTCCGGTTTCCCTTGATAATTCATTCGGGTGGAATATAATAACCATCCGTTTGATATTATTGTATTATCCGATTGAAAAAGGAAATACAGTCGTGAATTCCGTTTTGTGATTTCGTCTTGTCGGTATTTGTTTAAGGATGCATTGTGGAAATTTTCATTTCATACCTCGTTATCGGATTCTATTTTTTGACGGCGCTCATTTTAATGGTTTACGGATTGAACTGCTATCTGATGGTATTTCTTTTTCAGAAAGGCAGGAAAAATGCAGAAATCGAGCGCCATCGCATTTTAAAAAGATATGCCGCTTTAGAACACGCCGTTTCCTGGCCGAAAGTCACCACCCAGATTCCCATTTACAATGAATACAATGTGGCGCCAAGGGTCATGCGGGCCGTGGCCGCCATGGCGTATCCCAAAGGGCGGCACGAAGTACAGGTGCTGGATGATTCCACGGATGAAACCCTTGATTTGATTGATCAAACGGCCCATGAACTCCGAAAGGAAGGTTATGATATTCGGGTTATTCGCAGAAAGGAAAGAGAAGGGTTTAAAGCCGGTGCGCTGGCTGAAGGGCTAAAGTCCGCCAAGGGGGAATTGATCGCCATATTTGATGCCGATTTTGTACCTTCAAAGGATTATCTGCAAAAAATTGTGCCCTTTTTTCTGGAGGATGCGCGCCTTGGGCTGCTGCAAGCCCGGTGGGGACATTTAAACCGGGAAAGATCCCTGCTCACCCGTGTTCAGTCCATCGGCATCGACGGGCATTTCATGATCGAGCAATCGGCACGGAACTGGAGCGGATTGTTCATGAATTTTAACGGAACGGCGGGTGTATGGCGAAAGGAAGCCATCGAGGAAAGCGGTGGGTGGCAGTGGGATACACTGACGGAAGACATGGACCTTTCCTATCGGGTTCAGTTTCGCGGATGGCGCACCCTTTATGTGCCGGATGTGGTTGTTCCGGCTGAAATTCCGGAGGATGTGGGAGCGTTCAAAAGCCAGCAGTTCAGATGGGCAAAAGGTTCGATTCAAACGGCGCTGAAACTTTTACCCGGAATTTTTGCATCCAACGCATCCCTTTTCAAAAAGGTGGAAGCCTTTTTTCATTTGACCCATTATCTGGTACACCCTTTGATGGTGATGATGGCCGTTCTGGCGCTTCCGGTTCTTTTGATGCTGGAATTGTCCCTTAATCCGCTGGTTTTCTGGGCACTTGCCCTTTTGCTGGCAATGGCCATGGCCGCTCCGAGCACCCTGTACCTGATTAGCCAGCGGGCTTCCTATGAAAAAGACTGGCTGGGGCGCGTGATTTATCTCCCCTTTCTCGTGGCGGTGGGCATCGGTATTGCCGTTAGTAACACCCGTGCGGTCCTGGAAGCCCTGATGGGTCATGAAAGCCCGTTCGTCAGAACGCCCAAAAAAGGGGATAGGGAATTCATGCCGTATCGCATCAGACTTCCCTGGTCCGGCTTTTTGGAGATTGCCTTGGGTATTTACTGCGCGGGTTCCCTCGGTTATTATCTGGCGGCCGGAAAATATCTGGTGGGGCCGTTTCTGGCAGCCTATGCCGCCGGGTTTCTGTTCGTCGGTCTTCTGACGCTGGCACATGCCTCGGGCGTCTCAAGATGAAGCATTTTGAAGAACAGACATTGCTTTTTTATCTCCTGCGTGTCGCTCCCGTCGGCATATTGTCGGTCTTGTTGCTTTTGTCCTGTGCCGTAAACTTCCGGCTGATACCCCTGGGTGAACCTTCTTCATGGGTTCAGGGAACAGCCGTTTCGCCACTTCCAGCCGGATATCTGAAGTTGCTGTTTGCCCTTCAGTGGTGCTTCTGCATGTCCATACTCCTGGCGCTTCCAAGGTTTTTCTCCGGAAAGCAGAAGCTGTTTCTCATATTCGCCGTGGCCCTGATTTGTCGCCTGCTGCTGCTGGGCAACGCGCCTTCCGATGACATGAACCGTTATCTTTGGGAAGGGCGCGTCCTGGCCCGGGGGATCAGCCCATACCATCATGCACCCGATGACCGGCTTTTGAATTCACTGGCAAAACAGGATCCCTTTCATGAAAAGATCAATCATCCCCATATGACGGCCGCTTATCCCCCGCTGACGGTCGCCCTTTTTTCCCTGTTGGGAAAGTTGTGGTACCATCCGCTGACCATCAAGGGTACGCTGATGATGCTGGATCTGGGAACCATGGCGTTTCTGGCTTTATTGCTGGCACACCGCCGCCTCGATTTCCGCTGGCTGGCGCTGTATGCGTTTAACCCGGTCATCCTCTGGGCATTTGCCGCTGAAGGTCATTTTGATGTTATTCAGTGCTTCCTGCTGGC
This sequence comes from delta proteobacterium NaphS2, assembly GCA_000179315.1. Classification (GTDB taxonomy): domain Bacteria; phylum Desulfobacterota; class DSM-4660; order Desulfatiglandales; family Desulfatiglandaceae; genus NaphS2. The sequence goes on along the minus strand of ADZZ01000210.1, from coordinate 15,207 downwards.
CGGCGCCATCTGCTTTTTTGACCGAAAAAAATGGGGATGGATGTTTCTTCTGGCAGGGCTTTCCGTCCAGGTGAAGTATGTGTCGTTACCGGCTGTTCTATTTCTTATAAATCGCGGGAACTTTCGGCATGTGTGGATTGCACTGGTTGCGGTCCTCCTTCCCTACGGACTGTTTTCGCTGGCCTTTGCAAATGAAAATCTTCATGGCATGTTTATCGGCATCCTGCAATTCGGTGACAGTTTTGCTTTCAACGGTTCGATACACACTTTGCTCCGGGTTTTGCTGGGAGAGATTGAACCGGCCACAATGATCTGTAAGGTTTTTTTGGCGGCGTTGCTCATATGGGGCCTCTTTCATTTTCATCCGGAAAGAAACAGTCGCTACCGGAATGACCCCGTCTCAGGGTGCTTCTATGTTCTGGCATGCATCCTGCTGTTGGCGCCCACGGTCCATTTCTGGTATGTCAGCTGGGTGATTCCCTTTCTGGTGTTGCAGCCTTCAAGGCCGTGGATGCTTCTGTGTCTGACCATTGTCTTTTATTTCGTGACCTATGGCATCTATCATCATACGGGAGTCTGGCGACTCCCTGTGTGGGCGTATCTGTGCGAGTGGCTGCCCTTTTACGCACTTTTGATACTGCAGGGGGTGTTTTTTGTAAGACAGGCGCGGTCCGGAATGGAAACCAATCCGCCCCGCACGGTTTCAGTTGTTATTCCTGCGCTGAACGAAGAAGAACTTATCGCTTCCTGTGTCGGGGAAACTTTGAAAGATAAGGCCGTCACCGAAGCCATTGTCATTGACGGCGGGTCTTCGGATCGAACCCGGAAAAGAGCGGTTGAAGCAGGCGCACGGGTCCTTGTGGACACGCGTTCGCTGAAAGAAGGCGGAGGCAGGGGCGGTCAGATCTGCAAGGGTATTCTGGCCGCCGGCGGTGATCTGGTGGCGGTGGTTCACGCGGACACGCTGGTAAAAGCGCCTGCCTTTACGGGAATGTGCGACGTTCTTGATAGTCAGCCGCGTCTTTGCGGCGGCGCTTTGGGCAGTCTGTTTGCAGGCCGTGATCCGAAACTCGGACTGATCAATTTTCTAAATGATTTGCGTGCGATTTTTTTGGGCATCAGTTTCGGGGATCAAGTGCAGTTTTTCAGACGACAATCCGTTACCGCCAAACAGCTGTTTCCGTGTATTCCTCTCATGGAGGACGTGGAATTCGGCATCCAACTGAGCAAATTGGGACCTCAGGCCTTTCTTTTTGGAAACGCACTGGTTTCCCCCAGACGTTGGGAGGTTCGAGGGTTCAAAAATGCTTTTTCGGTCACGGGCAGGGTAGCCTCGTACCTCTTAAAGCGCATGGGCGGCGCCCCCGATACCCAAGCCATGTATAGGAGTTATTACGGGAAAGAACAATGGCGTTAGATAAGGAGTAAACGGCAATGAACAGGCGATACGGTTTTGTGGCGCTTATGGCAACGGTTTTATGGATCGGTTTGGGCACTTGGGTCGTGCTCGGCGGCGAAAACCTTACCGATGAACAGAAAAAGAAAATCGTCTACCGGATGTACGATGATTATAGACGGGAATTTCCTCATGTCAGGGAAATATCCCCCCGGGAGGCCATGAAAGAGATGGTACATGGCAAGATTGTGTTCGTGGATACCCGAACGCCCGCGGAAATGGCGGTATCCATGCTTCCGGGCGCCATCACGGAGAAAGCATTCCTCAAACACCCTGAAAAGTTAAAGGCTAAACGGATTGTCGCCTATTGTACCATCAGTTATCGTAGCGGGAAGTTTGCCCAGGAGATGGCCAAGAAAGGGACCCGGATCTTTAACCTGCGGGGGGGACTGCTGGCATGGGCATTGGAAGGGGGAAAGGTCTATGATGCCAATGGTGAAACCAAGCGGATCAATGTTTACGGAGAGGAATGGGACTATCCGCCTGAAGGGTATGAATCCGTTTATTTAGGTTTTTTTCAAAGATATTTTTGAACTTCTCTCCTCTCATTGGGAATGCCGAAACCAACCTGTCTTCATATCGGAATTACCAGTTTGACAACGCAGAGCGGCCCCTCCTATATAAAACACTCCGAGAAAATTTGCACGGGAGTATCATAAAAGGATTGGGGCAGCTTCAATACAATAGAGCGGCCATAAACGGTTTTTCAAGATGGTCTGTGTGGGGTTGGGGGTTTTCAGTCTGGCCCTACCGTATTGTTCGGACCATTCTTTCCGCCGTGTTTTTCTGGTCCGGCATCTCCAAACTCTTTTCCCCCGAATCTTTCGCGGTCATCATTGAAGCCTACGGTATCATCCCTGACAGTTGGGTGATGCCCATGAGTATCGGCCTGCCGGCTCTGGAAGTTATCCTGGCCGTGGGTCTCCTCCTGGATATTCGCGGCAGCCTGGCAGGGACAACCGCCTTACTGGTCCTGTTCATGGCCATTCTGGGGTATGGCATTCATCTGGGACTTGATGTGGACTGCGGTTGTTTCGGCCCGGAAGATCCGGAAGCGGAAGCCTTTCATGGTCTTCGCTCCGCCTTTTACCGGGATGTGGTGATGGTGACGGGAATAGCTTATCTGTATGTGTGGCGTTTTATTCGATCGGTGAAGCCGGTCGGTCTTTTTAAATCGGGACAATTTTTTTTGAAAAGGAGATGTTAATGATGAGGTTGATGAAATCGTTTTTGGTGATGTTGTCTCTGACGGCCTTTCTGTTGGGAACCGGTACGGCCACTTTTGCGGGTAAAAACAAGTTCGAACAGGAAGTGGATAAAGAGAAGGTGGCCGTAAAACTGGTGCGCGATGTGCAGCGCGGCGGTTATGATATCGTCACCACGGAGGAACTGAAAGGATGGATTGACGGGGGAAAGGATGTGCTGATCGTCGACACCATGCCATATGAAGCCAGCTACAAAAAAGCCCACGTACCGGGTGCAGAGCAGTTTTTGTTTCCCATTCCGGATATGAAAGCCTGGGACAGCAAGGAAACGGCCGGCAAGAGTCAGGAAGACTTTATAGCGCTTCTGGGACCGGATAAAGATAAAGTCATTGTGATCTATTGCGGTTTTGTAAAATGTACCCGAAGCCACAACGGCGCCGCCTGGGCAAAAAAACTGGGATACAAGAATGTTTACCGTTATCCCGGCGGCATTTTTGCCTGGAAAGGGGCCGGATATCCGGAGGAGAGCGCGAAATAAATTTGGTTTGCCGGAATTTAAGGGAGCCGGGGAAATTTTTTCCGACTCCCATCCAATCTTCTTTTTTCCTGCCGCATTCATCGGCTTCCACCGTAACCTTCAAAAATAAAGCCGCGTTATTCCATCCTGACCATGGTTTTGCCCGTATGGGAGGGCCGTGAATTTCTTAATCCTTCCGCTTAAACAAAACGCTCGATAAGAAAATTCTTTGACAAATGGGATGCAATAATGATGAATTACATCATCGGCATTTCTATCTCCAAAAGAATCCGCCTTATTGACATAGAACACCAGGGAGGAAATGAACGCCATGGAACAACAAAAATTCCACTACGGCTGGGTTGTCATTTTTATGGGGCTCTTAACCACCATTGCTGCCCATGGTTTCGGCCGTATGGCTTACACCATTATCCTGCCGGCTATGAAAGACGGGCTCCAGTTTGACTATACGCAGCTGGGACTTTTAGGGACCGGCAATTTCATCGGTTACCTGACCATGGCCATCATCGGTGGATTCCTGGCGGCTCGCTTTGGAACCCGCATCGTTATTACACTGGCACTGATCCTCATGGGCATCACCATGGTATTGACCGGAATCGCTGAAAGCTTTGGTTTCGCCTTCACCATGCGCCTGATGACGGGACTTGGCAACGGCGCTGCTTACGTGCCGGCCATGGCGCTGGGGTCCGCCTGGTTCTCCATCAGCAGACGGGGGTTTGCGACGGGCATCGTTTCGGCGGGCATCGGCGCGGGAACCCTCGTGAGCGGGCTGGTGGTCCCCCCCATTCTCAAGGCTTTCGGACCGGAAGGGTGGAGTGTGTCATGGTACATCCTGGGCGGGGCCGTGCTGGTGATATCCGGGGTCGTCTTTCTTTTTGTCCGCAGCCGCCCGGAGGACAAAGGGCTGCTGCCCATCGGTGTTCTCAAAAGCAATGATCAGAAATCCACCTCATCGGGAAAAAGCACAGTCTCTACCCTCGACTGGACTTACATCTACAAAATGCCATCGGTCTGGTATCTGGGTCTTATTTATTTTTTCTATGGCCTTTCGTACATTATTTACATGGTCTTCTTTGCCGCGTACCTGGTTAAAGAAATCGGTCTTTCCCAGGCATGGGCCGGAACCCTGTGGGCCACAGTCGGGGGATTGAGTGTGTTTTGCGGTGTCATCTGGGGAAGCATATCCGACCGGCTGGGAAGAAGCCGGGGATCTGCTTTGGCCTATCTGGTGCTGACGCTCTCCTATATTATTTATGCACTGGTCAAGGTCAAATTCGGATTCTATCTCTCCGCAGTGCTGTTCGGTTTTACCGCCTGGAGCATTCCCACCATCATGGCGGCGGCCGCCGGCGACTATGTAGGACCGCGACTGGCACCGGCGGGTCTGGGGTTTATAACCCTCTTTTTCGGTATCGGTCAGGCACTGGGACCGGTGTTGGGCGGCTACATTGCCGACGTTACCGGCTCCTTCACCACCCCTTTTCTGGTGGCAGGCGCCATATCCCTGGCCGGCATGGCATTTTCGTTGTTTCTCAAAAAGCCTGCGACATTATCATAACCTCAGCGAACCGGTTTCTGCCATTCCTTGGCAAAAATTTCAGCCACTCGGTTCACCTGGCTGGAGTCAATCTTCAAAGCTTTTGCAACTTCCGTGTAGAGTTTTCTGCGGTCATTGTTTTCCGCCGCCACCAGGCTTGTCAGATTTCTTTTTTCCTTGAGGCTCAGGCCAGATGTTTGTGCCAAGGACACATACCCGTTATTGTTTTCTTTGAGAATCCCTTTTTGGTAGTACGGTTTCATTTGGGCGTAACGGGCTTTCATCTGCTGCTTGAGCATGCGAATGCCGGGATTGGATACGGTTAAGGGTTCCTCCGCCACAGCGACCGGTGCAAAAAAAGCGAAAAGGGTTCTACTATTAATGTAGCTCTTTTCATCTTTCAGGGGATTTTCGTCTCCCGGTTTCTGCCCCCTGATTTCATCCACGATTTCCCCGGCCACGGTTTCCACTTTTTCAGCGGGGAAATAGATATTGATGGTGACACAGGCAAAAATCAGCAGTGAACAAAGTATCAACGTCATCCACACAGGTCTTTTAATAATTTTCATGGTAAAATCTCCCTCCAAGCATCTCATCGAACAATAGGGCCCCCTTTGGAACTGGTGATCCGCTTGATTCTTTTCAGCATATCCTTAAACCCCACCCGATTGTCTTTGTTTTGATTTATCACATCCACTCCCGAAAAAAAACCTCTTTTGACAAGATATTCCCTGCCGTCTTCATGTATGGTGCCGTTAATGCTGAAAACATCATTTTCCAGGGTGGCATGAACACCGATTTTTTGGTAAGGAAATTCCTTGAACAGGGAAACGAATATTCCGGCCATTCCCACAAAAGGACTTTGTCCGCCGCCAATGCGCGCAATGTTGTCCACTGCCTTTACACTGATCTTTTGTGGAATATCATCCGTTTTGACGGTATCCAGAAGCAGATCGAATCGCTGGAGCTGACCGTTGGAAATCTCAATGTTCTTTGCATAGCCGTTTAAAATGCCGTCTATCTTTCCAAAGGAGGTCCCTTGGGTCATCCGGGCCAGGTTCAGATGATCCCAGTCGGCGTTGAGGCGGTAAACCGGAAGGGCCGAAAACAGGCCTCTCACACCCAGTTTCGATAGGCGCATCTTGCCGTCAAAGATGCTTACCGCTATTTCCCCCATGCTTTGCAACTGTCCCCCCCTGATGAGAATCGGGTTCAGGTCCCCGCGGGCGCTCCCCGATATGGGCTGCGGCCAAATGCCGGATAGAATCGGTGCCAATTGCAGTTTTTCAAATTGAACAGCCGTGTGAATCGCCGGTGAAGGTTCCATCAGTCCGCTGATTTCGGAGGGGCCGACGCGAACCTCCCCCCCCGGCACCGCCAGAGTGATGACGTCCGGCATGAACAAACGATTCGGCGCGGCTTGAAGCGGGATGTTCAAAGCCTGTTCCGGTAAAAAAGGAAGTTGCATGGAGAGGACCGACAAGCTACCTTTAAGCGTTTCGGCACCCTCCTCACCCGCACCGTCGGCTAAGGAGATTGGAAGGGAAAGCTGGATGCCGTTCAAGGTTACGCCTGGATTTTCGTACGATAGCGTTCCGCTTTTCCATATGCACTTCCCCGTGGAAACCCAGCGGGACGTTGTGCCTCTAAGATGCATGTCCATGTTAACCGTGCCATCCAGGGCGACTTTCGAGAGCGCAGGCTTTTCCAACTGGAAAGGCTCTCGAATCAGTTTTTGAAACGGTGGATTCAGTGGAGATTCCGGAATGTTGAGGGATAAGTCGCCCTCATATTCATCTCCTGTTTGAAAGAGTCTTCCCGTCACATGGGCCGTCAAAATATCTTTCATCCCCAAAGAGAGTTGCTTCAGTGTGAGACGTTTTTCGAGTCCATGATAGCTGCCATTGCATTGCGCTCTAAATGCATTCTCGCCAAGATCAAAATAGAACCGGCCCATCAGCAATTCTCCTGAATCGGCCGTTACCTCGACTTTCGCGTTTACGCTGGAGGAAGGTGCTTCCATGGTCCCTGAAAACCGGGCGTTGAGGGTTATGTTTTCGCCGACTGCTGTTTCCCCGGGATTTTGAAACCCCAGGTTTTTAAAACCAAAATCAGCGGAAAAAGACGTTGTGCCTTTTTCTTCCACAGCCGCGGTCAAAGTCACCGTATCCGTTCCCTTAAAAGTCCAGTCGCTCGGCACCAGGCTTAAGTGGGAAGCCGCCTGAACCAATCCCGTCTCGGTCCCCTGTGCCCGAAGTTTCAGCCGGTTGCCGGACATTTGGAAGGCAGCCTGAATGTTTTTTAATTGAGAGGACGTAAACCTGATTTCCGGAAAATCCATGGATTGGTCAATGACGTTAACGTGCCCTTGCCTGGCACCAATTTTCATTTTTGAAATGGGAACATTCTCTTTTCCCATCAAAAAGTTCATTTCTGGAACGAGAAAAGAAAGATCCGTGATGTCAAAATCGGGGTACGTACCGGAAAAATCGAATACGGTTTCAGCCCGCTCACATAAAAGCCCCTTTTTTTCAAAAGCCATTTGGTTTCCCATAAACTTTCCCGACATGCTCATTCCGGACAGGGGCAATCGGGACAGGGGTCCTTGGATCGCAACCTGAGTCGTCACCAAACCGTTCATGTGAATGTCTTTTGTGCGGAATGAGACGGGAATATTTTCCGTTTTCCCCGTCACATTGCAATCAAAAACCCATAAATTCTGCTTCATCTTCCCTTCAAATATTCCCGAGAAATCAACGGGGCCGGAAACACTGAGTCCTTGGACATTTTTTCGGACATCTTCAGGGAGACAGCCCACAAATTCACCCGGAAAAATCCGTCCTTCTCCGATATTGACATGGAGATAGGATGGATTTTTGAACCCCGCATCCACCTTTGCCTCCAGCTGCACGAGCCTGTCGATACCGAGGGACATGTCGGTGAAACTGACCCTTTGATCCGTTAAATCAATATGTCCCTCTGTTCTTAAACGGATGTCCAGGGGGGGGGGCTCCCTTTGAGGAACGTTTTTCAGCCGTGTCTTTTCAAGGGTAAGATGAAACCCGCCAAGCCCGATCACCTCTTCCCGCCGGTCATAGTTGATCGATGCTTTTCCGTGAACATTTTTGATTTCCGCCTGGGGACTGCTGAGTACGCCATTTGAAAAATCCAGCGTGAATTTGATGTGGGGATCCGAAAAAGACAGGGTGCTGGTGGTGTTGACGTGAAAATCAGGCAACAAAAACGTTGCCTGTTCCTTCGGCGATTCAACCAAAATACGGCCTTGAAAGTCCAGCAGATGGTCGGCATTAAGATCGCATGACAGCCCTGAAACCGCAATTTTCCGGCCGTCCAAGTTAATCGTCACAAATCCTTCTTCAATTTCAGCATCTGCCAGCTTTACGTCCCTGAAAAGGAAAAAGGAGACGAAAGACCTGGCCAAGGAGCTTAGAAGAGAACCGCCGCTCCCGCTGCTCCCTGAACCCTTTGAAACAGCCGGCGCCTTTTCCTGCATTCGGCCCTTAAACCCTTTCACTTTTAAGGCGTTAACAACCAGGGTCTTTCGACCGAATGGCCCTTCCAAAACACAGTCCACTGAGATATCTTGAATTTCGGCGGAAAATTCGTTTGTTTCATCCACAGGTTCCACAACAATGCCTTCGGCATGTATTTTTATGGGATTCAACGAGTAGCTGAGGTGTTCAACGGAAAAGGAGGCGCCGGTGGCGCTCGACACGGCTTTTTTAATGATTTCCTTGACCAAAGGCGGATGGGTGTAGATGTAAAAAGCCGCACCAACCAACACGATCATGGCTGAAAAGAAAATACAAAGTAGTATAAATAAGGTCTTTCTGGCTCTCATTTTTTATTTTATACTGGTGGGGAGACCTTTGTTTACCGTACTATAAATCGCAGAAATATCATAAATAAATTTGCGGGTATCCGGTAACGATTTTAACCTATGGGAATCATAACACTTCTAACAGACTTTGGCCTTGAGGATCCCTATGTGGGGATCATGAAAGGCGTCATCATGGGTTTGAATCGAGCGGTCTCGATCGTTGATCTGACCCACCGGATTGCGCCTGGCGATATTAGTGGGGCCGCCTTCGCTCTGAAGGAGTCTTTTTCCTTTTTTCCGCCGGCCACCATTCATGTGGCGGTGGTGGATCCCGGTGTGGGAACGGATCGAAGACCGCTCCTGGTCAAAAGCCGAAATCATTTTTTTGTGGGACCGGACAACGGCCTTTTCTGGCCCATCATCCAGTCCGACCCACAGGTTCTGATGGTTCACCTCACCAATCAAAATTATTTTCTGCCGCACATCTCCCGCACCTTTCACGGACGCGATATCTTTGCACCGGTGGCAGGTCACCTTTCCCTGGGCATTGATCCTTTGACCATGGGCGAACGCTTCATGAATCCCGTCAGTCTGCCCGATGCGACACCGACCCTGGAAGGAGACACCCTTTTGGGCCGGGCGGTCAGGATCGATCATTTCGGTAACGTCATCTCCAACATTCATCGCGAGGAACTGGCGCGTTTCCTGGGGAACCGCCAAGTGCTCATTCGGGTGGGCAAAGAAACCATAAACGGAGTTGTGAATACTTACGCTGATGGGCCAAAGGGAAAGTTGCTGGCGCTGTTCGGCAGCACCGACCATTTGGAAATTGCGGTCAATTCGGGCCGGGCCGATCGGCTGCTGAATATCGACGAAGGGAAGGCTCTTCCGGCGGTGGTGTGCCACGCCAGTTAGAGTCTGTCCGTTAATAACTTGAACATTTAGGGCGAATAGAATAGTTCCATTCGCCATGAAAATCGGCCTTAAACAAATTGACGTTCTCAAGTTCGGTGTCAGTTACTTTGATCCCCTTTGGATAACTGTTGGAGTCAATCTCAGCCTGAATCTTAAGGCCTTGTCGAGTGGTTGTGTTGGCTATCAGATTCACAATTACCTCGTGACTCGTCAACGGCTTGCCACGCCAATTCATGCTGATATGACTGAACATTCGATGTTCAATTTTATTCCATTTGCTTGTGCCAGGAGGGAGATGGCACACGGAGATTTCAAGACCTTGGTCATCTGCAAACCGTTGAAGTTCAATTTTCCAAAGCCGAATTCGATATCCGTTACTACCGCCTCCATCCGCCGTTATGAGAAGTTGTTTTGCTTCCGGATAAGTTTGCTGGCCCATTCTTTTCCACCAACGACGGATACTCTCGACAGCAAAGGATGATGTGTCATGATCAATGCCAACGCTGACCCAGCCAACATTTGCTGTCTGATCATATACACCATATGGGTTAACCTTGCCCAAATTTTTGTCAGCAAAATCGTGTACTCGGACAGAATCCGGTTGTCCTTTTGGTTGCCATTCCCGGCCTGCGTTTTTAAAATCTCCAACAAGCTCCTTTTTCTTGGTGTCAACAGAAATAACCGGTTGGTTATTCTCCTGAAATACTTTTACCTGGTTGTAAATATAGCGAAACTGGGCATCGCGGTCCGGATGACGGGAACCTTCACGAACCTTGCGGTTCGCTTGGAGACTGTAACCCAAATCGGCCAACAGTTCCGATACCTTTTGCCGACCGATTTTGTGCCCCATAACCTGCAAAGCTCTCGACAGCTGCCTCGTGCTTTTGCATGTCCAGCGCAGTGGCGATTCGGGATCGCCTCGGGTGGTTGGTTCAACCATCCCTTCCAAGTCACGAAGGATGATCGGGTTGACCTTGGTAATAGGTTTTCGACCACCCCCTCTGGCCCGTGTTCGATTGGTAGCAGGCTTTGCAGCATTTGACGGTTCAATTTCTTTGAGGCCCTGATAAATAGTTGTTCTTGAAAGGCCTGTAGCCTTGGAAACAGCTGATATACCACCACGACCAAGAGATTTTGCCTCTGCGGCAGCCCACAGGCGACGGCCTTTTTCATCAAGAATTGGAAGGAGCGTATTAAACTTTTCATTCACTATCGGTTCGATTTTATTTTCCATAAATTACCGATAGCATAATGACGCTATTTGTTCAAGTTATTTATGGACAGATTCTTAGCTTCTGGTTTTTTGTTGACATTTTGTATCCCTCTCAATACGCTGTTTTCTATTGATAAATAGTGAAACACCAATTACAGTGTTCTCTGCTTAATGTCTTGAGAACATGCATGTTGCCGTTCACATTATCCCACCAGATATTGTCCACAATAAAGCACGAAGAATATTTTGTTTTTGCCTGATTGATTTATCGTTGCAAGGCGATGCGTGACGGACTGCCTATCTTCTGATCGGGGTGCTGTTTCGAGAAAACCCTTGGGGCTCTGCCCCAAACCCCGAGGTTTTTTTAGGCATGAAGGCTCCTCGGAAATATCACATAAAAAAGGGGAGCCCGAAGACTCCCCTCCCGATGACGATATTTCGTCGTCGCCTATCCGGCTATCCCTTGGCGAGTTGCTCCTCAGCAGAGCTCGCCTCTGTTTCACCGAATCTGATTATGCAGGTTTAGCACTATCCCGTTTCCTCCACTGCGGTAAGAATATGTTCAGCCGATACAAGCTGGGCATTCTGCAGTGCCGCCACATTCAATGAGAGGTGTGCCAGCAGATTGATTTTGCGTGGCAGACCGTTTGTCGCCTGAAAAAGCGCTTCAAGAGCCGGCTGTTCAAAAAGATCCATCTGGGTTCCGGCCAACTCAAGCCGGTGTTTCAGATAAGGGAGCAACTCCTCTTTTGCAAGACCGGATATGTGATAACGCACCACAAGCCTTTGAGCCAAAGGCTCATGGACGGACAGTGAAAGCCGTCGCCTCAACTCGGCCTGGCCAACAAATATCATGCAGAGACGATTTTGTGAGTCCATCTCATAGTTTGTCAGCAGCCTGAGGTTTTCGAGGACCTCGTTTCTCAAGTATTGCGCTTCATCAATAATCAGCACTGGCCTGATTTTGGATTCCAGACAGAGTCGGTTGACCTCCATATGGATGGAACGATAAAGGGCTGCCAGGCTCCGTTCCGTGGTTAGCCCCATTTCCCAGGCAATGGATTTGTAGATATCCGTTACATTGCCGGTGGTCAGAGGAACGTAAAACACCCGGTACAGACCCGTATTCAGAGAAGCGGCCATCTTTCGGCAGATACTGGTTTTCCCGCTGCCCACTTCTCCGGTGACAAGCCCGATACCGCGCAGCTTCAACAGATAATGGAGCCGGGCTTCAAGCTCATCAGCAGCTTTTGAACCAAACAGTTTGTCCGGTTCCAGATCTTTTTCAAAAGGGTAGTGGGTCAGCCCATAGACCTTTTTATACATAGCCATCCCCCTTTTCGGCTTCGGAGATCCTGCTGAAGTTAACAGGTTGTTTGGGTCTGCTTTCCCGCTTATGATCGACGGCCTTTTCAGGATCAAGTGCTTCAATGGTTTTAGACGGGCGATCACGTTTCACAAAGCAATTGGCGTAGGTGTCCACCAGTTTCGCCTTTTGGACGAAACGGCCGTTGTGACAGACCTTTATCTCTTTGCCCTGCTCGGAAGGGTTGTAGCGGAGTGTTACGGTCTCTCCCACCAGGGAAGCGTCAATTTCATAGGCCATACCGTTCAGACTTACGGTACGGTCTTTCTGCACTTTGCGTTTTGATTCAAAAAGGAAAAGGTCGTCCAGGTCATCGCCCGGTTCGGGATATCGGACCTTCTCACCCACTCTGGCCCAGCGATCAAGGGGCGTTTCGCAGAGACTCCGATGGGGCGAACGGTGGTACTCTGTTTCGATATAGGTCCAAAGTGCTCTGTTGATCGCTTTCAGATTCAACATATGTTTTTCCGAAAGCATCGGGAGAAACTGCAATCGTACCGTTCTGAACCATCTCTCGATTTTTCCCTTGGCCGCTGCATGGTAGGGTCTGGCGTGAATCAGGGTTATGCCGAGTTTTGCGCAGACCAGGGATAAATGCTGTGACCGGAAAGCTGATCCGTTATCCACAAAAAGCCGCATGGGGATACCTCGCCTTAAAACGGCTTGTTTCAACACCTCCATGAAGGCAGCGGTATTTTCCGAATGGGCGCGGCATAGGGGATCACCCGGGTCGCATCATCAATAAAAGCGATGAGATAGGTTTTTCGTTTCCTGCCGTCATTTTTCCTGACCGCCGGACCGTACATGACATCACTCATGAACAAATCCCCGGCATTGAGGTAGGCGAAGCGACGATGGTCTCTATCAGGTGATGTAATCTTTCGGGTTAACCCGTGGCGTGCCAGCAGTTTATACACGGTGGATCTGGGCATCCGAACATCATCGGGAATGTTGCCGGATGCTCTGACTTTCTTGATTAACAGCGGAACGGTTAGTTCCGGTTCTTTTTCTTTGGCCTCAAGAAGTAAATCCGAAATCTCAAGGGGCAGCTTTCTCGTTTCCCCCTTGTCCGTGCGCTCTTTGGGCAGTAGGGCGTCAAAACCGCCCTTGCGGTATTTTTTCAACCATGAACGGATCGTCTCTTCAGCCACACGGGTGCGTCTGGAGCCGGGAATAACATATTCCTGCCCTGCTTTCTTCCTGATCTGAGCGTAAAGCCCTCTTGATCCGGGCGGCAAATGAACAAAATCCGCGATAATCCCGTAGCGAAATAGCGCCACCTGCTCTTGTAGTTCGTTTTCTGCCATCTAAAACCTCCATTCTTATAAAAAAATTGGCGAACGGAAGCCTTTTACCCCATCAAACGGGCATAAACAGTCCCCATCAATTGTTGGAAAACCCAAGGTGGCAATACCGCTTGCCGGAACGGGGGCCGAATCCGACAATAGGCGGCATGGATGGCAGATATTCCCGACCCATTTCACGCAATTTGATCAGCACCCTGTTTGTGCGGAATTTATTGCGGAATGATTCAAGATCCGGAGCACATTCGGTCACAAGAAGTCCGGCCAGAATTGTCAGTGCCTCCTTTACATATTGGATCCTCCGCCTCAGCCAGCGAAGCCCTGATGGAAGAGATATCTCCGGTCTCAAAACAAAAGCCGCTTCTTCCTGGCTTTTGCATGATCCGGCTGTATTGACGGCCTGCTCGATTTCGTCTAAAGTTCCCGGAAAGCGAGATGCAAGAAAATCAGGCAGCAGGCTGATGGTCTTGTGCGCACTCGGGCAGTACCATCGAGGTACCAGACAGTATTCTGGAAATTTCCTGGGATAGGTGCCATGCCTGGCCAGGTCGCATCCTCCCTCGGGATGAAAGGGACAATGATCAAGCTCCGCATGTTCCCAGGCCTTTTGCTCATTGTATTCTTCTATGGTTAAATCTATAGGGTATCGAAGCTGCATATGAAAAAAATCGGACGTAATGAGCCCTGCCCATGCGGCAGCGGCAAAAAATATAAAAAATGTTGTCTCAACGCCTCCAAATTACCTATTGGAGGGACCTTTATTTATACGGATTTGGACAATTTATCAAATCAGGTGCCGGACTTGATTCAAGACAAGAAGTTTGATGAAGCCGAGGCGGTGTGCCGAAAGCTCTTGCGACAATATCCTGAGGAGATCGATGGCCTTCATCGTTATGCTGAACTCTATGAAGCTCAGGGAAAAAACCGGGACGCTGCTGAGTACTATCGAAAAGCAGTTGCATTTGCCGAAAAGGCTGGAGGGTTTGGGAAGGAATCCGTTCAATCCTTCCGACAAAAGGCTGAAAAACTTGCACTTGCCGAGAAGGGGTAGTCTCACTTTACAATACCGGTTCCAATAAACCACCGGTGGAATAATCAGATATTTTGAGCCGGTTCTTTGCTATTTATTGTGGCTGACAACACAGAACGGTCCGTTGCTGAATCACACGGAATAAGCAGGCGAAAGCTGGTAGAACTGGAACAATCCTTTGTTCATTGTGGCGCATTAGGTCTTCTGCCGAAACTTTCTTGGCTCATACGACGATTTCCCGTGCTGTAAATAATTTGATTGAAAAAGTCATTTTCGCTGGGAATTTCTTCAGATTTGGTATAAATAAGATGGCTTTCTGTCCACTTAAATATGCAGATAGCCATGACCACAAAATCGTCTACAAATCCGGAGATTGGAATCCTTGAACTCATCGACCCCGCTAAGTGCTACGAATTCTTCAGAGAAAAGAAGTGGCCATGTGGTATTTGTTGTCCAAAATGTACCTCAAACCGGGTCAAAAAGAACGGTCACAAACGTAATGCCCCGCTTTGTCGGAACTATAAATGCAATAACTGCGGTTGCCGTTTCAACGATTTTACGGGTACCATTCTGGCAAGAAAACACCATCCCATCAGAGTATGGATCGTCATGTTATACCTCATGGGACTAAACCTATCCAACAGGCAAATCGCCGCGGAGTTGGACCTTAATCCGGATGTCGCCCATAGGATGACTATTTTGCTTCGGAGCGAAATCGCCGCAAGGAAGCCGGGATGTAAAGTCAGTGGGGTAGTAGAGTGCGACGAAGTATACGTAATTGCAGGGCATAAAGGGCATCCGG